>NZ_AFWF01000202.1 GCF_000222605.1 Vibrio ichthyoenteri ATCC 700023
GCTGGTTTGGTTTATAGTTGCGTAAAACTTTTTCATCTGTGAGCGTCTCTCATTTGACTACGAACCTCGTCGTCAGAAGGTTTCAAGTAGACTAAACAACTATCTGGGCTTTTGTGATGCATCGCTTTTTGAATGTTTAGCTGAGAAAAGCCTCCTTGGTTTAATCTGTAACCATAGGAATGGCGATGTGCATGCGGTGTTGTCCCTAATGACTTGGATGGTTCGAGTCCAATTCGACGAACGGCTCTATTATGCTTTTGATTAAAGTTTTTTTTACTCTCTGGGTTACCTTTTGAGTTAACAAAAAGGAACGGAGAGTCTGAAGTGGGTTTAGTCGAAAAGTACTTTTGTAGTAGCAGAGTGAACTCAACGGCTTTATTTGCCGGATAAAACATGACATCAAAGGACAGATTACGATTTGTAAGCAAAGGTCCTTTCCAGCCAGAGTAGAGTCTATGGCTTCTCGAATACTCATTCCGTGGATTCAGTCGGCATGTATTAGCCAAGTATTCGTTTCGTTTATTGAAACGTTCATCTGGAGACTTTCCATCACTAGGATGGAAAACAGATATAAGAGCTGCACCTGATTTAGGATCTATTGATATATCATTGGCATATATGTGGAAGCACTCTGACAGCCGTAGCCCACCAAAATGCATCAACATTACGATTAGCTGACTACCATAATCCGGCTCCCCTGAAGCAGAAACAAACCCATGTAGCAGTAAGTCTTCAATTCGGTCTTCTGGAAAGCGATATACCGCTTCAATATCGACTAGATGCCTCTCTGGTCCTCGAATCTTTCTAACCACTGAGAATTGTTGTCGGGATGGTTTAGCTAAATGATTCAGAAAGCAACGACTGTGCCTCCTGTAGTAAGCACACCACTGCAAACGTTCTTCTGCATAAGTCGAGTATCTTAATGGGTTTAGTTTCGGTAGATCAGTTCCATGTATATTGTCTAGATAACCGCAATAATCCGTAATATGTTGAAGTAGAACATTTACGTCCTCATTTCTTCTTGAAGACCAGAACAGTCCCGAACTGTCATCCCCTTCTTGGATAGTGCCAAATTGCAAAGCCTCAACAAATGCTCTGAGCAATTCTGTTGCCGAAGGAAAGTTACAGACTTGGTGGTCTATAAATTTCAAAAGTTGCTCCATAGCGAAAGTGTTCCTCTCTATCCATGATTGGGACTTGCTTCGATTAGCATATAAGTATCGTAAATGAGAGAGTAGTAAGCCATTTTCTGTGAAAATTGCCGGGAAGAGAAAAGAAGGTCCAGACTGTCGGGCTTTGAAATAAACCTTCCTTTTAATCACAAAACCCATTCTGCCTCCACTTAACAATACTAAGAAATCCTTAACATACTAATTAGTATATAGTTGATAGATCTTAGCATTGCCAACATGAAGTAGATAAAATTCAACCTCAGGGTTGAAAGGTGGTTTATCTATAAATAGTATGCGAAATTAAGTGGGACTAATATCAGTACAACAAAAAGCGTTTGCGTGAGATAGACCGTCGGGTGCGATTTTTACGTAAGCGTTTAGAGCAGGTGACCGTGGTCGACTACTCTCCTCAGCAAGAAGGCAAAGTGTTCTTCGGCGCTTGGGTGGAGATTGAGAACGAAGCGGGTGATTGCAAAAAGTTCCGTATCGTTGGACCGGATGAAATCTATGGTGACGCGAAAGGTTATATCTCGATTGATTCACCGATGGCGCGGGCGTTATTGAAAAAAGAAATCGATGATGAATTTGTCGTGCGCACACCTGAAGGTGAAAAAGAGTGGTTTATCAATTCGATTGAATACGATACACGGGTTCAGGAATAACCATTTTCCCCGGTCATAAAGCGATAATTTTACCTTGCCGTGACCCGTCAGGTGTCACATAGATTACGATTGCGTTATTACACGGTAATCACAGCGGTGGATTTTTTACGATTCGCCCTAATATATACCCAAACGCCCTTAAATATAGAGATTCAACGGATGAGCCAAGCTATCTGTAAACTGATTGCTCAAGAACTGAATGTTCGCCCAGAGCAAGTCACCGCCGCGGTTAACTTAATTGACGACGGCAATACGGTTCCCTTTATTGCTCGTTACCGTAAAGAGGTGACGGGTGGATTGGATGATACCCAATTGCGTAATCTAGATAGCCGCTTGTCCTATCTGCGTGAGTTGGAAGATCGCCGCCAAACAATTTTGAAATCGATTCAAGACCAAGGCAAGTTAAGCGCCGCGTTAGAGCAAGAGATTCAACAAGCGGACAGCAAAACCCGTTTGGAAGATTTATACCTGCCATACAAACCTAAGCGTCGTACCAAAGGCCAAATCGCGATTGAAGCAGGTCTTGAGCCGTTGGCGGATGCGTTATGGAATCAGCCACAAACTGAACCAGAAAGTGAAGCGGTGAAATACATCGCGGCTGACAAAGGTATTGCCGATAGCAAAGCTGCGCTTGATGGCGCACGTGCGATCATCATGGAGCGCATTGCGGAAGACGCCAACTTACTGGAAAAAGTACGCAGCTACTTAACTCGCCATGCGGAATTGGTCTCGCGTGTAGTGACTGGCCAAGAGCAAGCGGGCGAGAAGTTCAAAGATTACTTTGCGCACAATGAAGCATTGAGCAAAGTGCCTTCGCATCGCGCTCTGGCGATGCTACGTGGTCGTAACGAAGGTTTCTTAACGCTGGCGATGAATGCCGATCCTGCGCAAGAAGAAGGCGTACGCCAATCCTACTGTGAAAGCTTAATTGCTGATCACTATGGCATTTCGTTGAGCCAAGCGCCGGCTGATGCATGGCGTAAGCAGGTGATCAGCTGGGCGTGGCGCATCAAAGTATCGATGCACATGGAAACCGAATTGATGGGCGCGCTAAAAGAGCGTTCTGAAATTGAAGCGATTGAAGTGTTTGCTACCAACTTAAAAGATTTGTTGATGGCGGCGCCGGCTGGCCCTCGCGCCACACTAGGTTTAGATCCAGGTTTACGTACCGGTTCTAAAATCGCGGTGGTTGATTCAACCGGCAAGGTGCTGACCACAGAAACCATTTATCCGCACTCACCACAAAAACAGTACGATCAAGCGATGGCTGTTGTCGATCAATTGGTGCGTAAGTTCAATGTTGACTTGATTGCGATTGGTAACGGCACTGCTTCACGTGAAACCGACAGCTTTGTTGGCGATCTGATTGCTCGTGGCAATCTGAAAGTGCAAAAAATCATGGTCAGTGAAGCGGGAGCTTCGGTTTACTCGGCGTCTGAATTGGCAGCGAAAGAGTTCCCGAATATGGATGTATCGCTGCGTGGTGCAGTCTCGATCGCTCGCCGCTTGCAAGACCCATTGGCGGAACTGGTGAAAATCGATCCTAAATCGATCGGTGTGGGCCAGTACCAACACGATGTAAGCCAATCAATGCTGGCAAAACGTCTTGATGCTGTAGTAGAAGACTGTGTAAACGCGGTTGGTGTGGATGTAAATACCGCTTCGGCAGCACTGCTGACTCGCGTGGCAGGCCTGTCTACCACGATGGCGCAAAACATCGTTGATTACCGTGACGAGAATGGTCGCTTTGAAGCGCGTACGACGCTTAAAAAAGTGGCGCGATTGGGGCCAAAAGCGTTTGAACAGTGTGCGGGCTTCCTACGCATTATGGATGGTAAAAACCCACTTGATGCGTCTTCGGTGCACCCGGAAGCTTACCCTGTGGTTAAAGCGATTGCAGAAAAGAACAGTAAAGCGGTTAAGAGCTTGATTGGTGATACCGAGTTCTTACGTGGCTTGCATGCGGTTGATTACACCAATGATAGTTTTGGTTTGCCAACCGTGACGGACATTATTAAAGAGTTAGATAAGCCGGGGCGCGATCCGCGTCCGGAGTTTAAAACCGCGACCTTTGCTGACGGGATTGAAAAGGTTTCTGATCTTGAAGTGGGCATGGTGTTGGAAGGTGTGGTTTCTAACGTGGCGAACTTTGGTGCTTTCGTTGATATTGGCGTCCACCAAGATGGCTTAGTGCATATTTCAGCGCTGACGGATCGTTATGTTGCTGACCCGCGTGAAGTGGTTAAAGCCGGTGACATTGTCAAAGTGAAAGTGATGGAGGTGGATGTACAGCGTAAGCGTATCGCCCTTTCCATGCGCCTTAACGATGAGCCGGGACAAGACAATCGCACTCAGCGTAGTTCTGAGCCGCGTAACAATCAAAACCAAGCGCGTTCACAAGGTGGTCAACAGCGTCGTCGTGAAGAGCCGGCAGGCAACAATGCCATGGGCGGCGCATTTGCGGCTGCTTTTGCCAAAGCGAAGCGTTAATTGACGCCAATTAATGAATGCCATTGTGTAAAGTAAAAAAAAGCCCCGCTCAAATGAGTGGGGCTTTTGTCTTTTGGTATTCACTGAGTATGGATTCAACCCGTAGGATTTAGACCGATACATATAGCGACTACAACACCGCAATGACCTCTGAAGGTGTGTTTGGTGCCACAGCATGTCCATAGTGAAACTTAATCACTACTCGCCGTTTTGCCATTCTTCCTTCGGTTATCGCTGCATCGATTACGCGCTTAGGTAAGCGAAACCGCATTGCGTAGCCTTTTCCTTGCTGTTCGCTATAGCTGGCTAAAGACAGCAGTTCAAACAACCGATCTAACGGATTATCTGGCGGGTCATGTTGAGGGGCGAGTATCGCGTTCTCATCATCGGCGCCATAGTTCGGATGTTCAGATGGGTCCCAAGCCGCATTGCGACGTCGTTTATCATCTGAATTGATTTTGCGTTCAGCATTAGTTCTGGCTGGTGCAACCGTGGCTATAATCGGCTCGCGAATTTTATTATCACGCGCCGCTTGCTCTGTTTGCACGTTAACCGATGGGGCGATAAGTGGCACACTCACATTGGTGGGTGACACGATCATAACCGAGACCTCCTCAGCTTCGCCCACTGACATGGCTATCGTTCTGTCAGTTGAATACGTTATCGACTGAGAGAGTCAAAAATTTAGCGTTTTATGCAAATAATTTGTTATTTTGAAACGCGATCACTTGTGCACAAAAGGCATCAGGCTCAGTCATAAAGGGGGCGTGAGAGGAGTGATTAAAGACAAAGCTTTGGCTATTGGGCATGAGCTTTGCCACCTCTTCGGCCACTTTAATTGGCACTAATCCATCTAAGCGTCCGTAAAGGCGCAGGGTCGGCACGCTGATGTGAGTCAGTTGAGCGCGATAGTCGAGATCGGCCAACAAGCTTAAACCAGAGAGTAACGACTGTTGATTGGGGGATGGACGAGACAGTACCGCTTTTTTGAGGCTCTTTACATCGTGGCGCGCGGAAGGGCTGCCCATTGCTTGCAGTGCCATAAAGCGTTCGATGGTTAGCTGGAAATCTTCCATTAACTGGGCGGTAAAGGCGTTGAGTACTTTCGCTTGAATACCACGCCAAGGCGCTTGTTCATTATCTTCATCGGCCGGTTGAGCTGCAAAGCAGGGAGAGCTAGCCACACTGATTAACCCCTGCGCTCGCTCGGTATGATGTAGGGCGATGTGCGATGCGACCAGCCCACCTAAAGACCAGCCAAGCCAAATAGCGCGTGCGGGCGCATCTTGCAGCACTTGAGCGGTCAAATCTTCCATGGTAGAAAAATGGCTCTGATGGCTCAGACCAAATCCTGGCAAGTCGACTACATGCACACAATAGTGTTGGCTGAGTGTTTCGACCGTTTGTTGCCAGACGGCACCATTCATGCCCCAGCCATGCAGTAAAACCAGATCTGGCCCAGCGCCGTGGCTTTGCCAATGTAAGGCTGGTGGTGTTGTCTCAGATTGTCGCACTTATTTCATCCTTCCAGTTGCTGGCTACGCGGCATTATCAGCTAAACCCTTGCCGTTAAGTGTGCTTATGTTAACTCAATGGTGGCAGAAAAACAGACAGCGGATGATTGCGCATTATTGTCAGCATTGTCTGTTGCCAATCGAAGTGCGCGACCCAACCTGTTTAGCGCCATGGCTCTTATGCCAAAGTTGTCTTGCAATGCTGAGCATACAAGCTCGTTGTGATTGTTGTGGTATGACAACCCTGCAACCGGTGACCCAATGTGGTCGATGTTTATCCCATCCTCCACCTTGGCAGCGGCTCTATTGTGTTGGCGATTACACACCGCCCCTGTCGGACTATGTACAGCAGCTCAAATTTTCGCGGCAATTGCACTATGTCGAACTGTTGGCTGAGCTATTAGCATTGCGGATTGACCCCAATACTCAGATGATTACTTTTGTGCCTTTGCATTGGCGTCGTCAGTTGTGGCGCGGTTTCAATCAAAGTGAATTGTTAGCGCAAGCATTAGCTCAGCGACTTTCTTTGCCTTGTGAGTCCCTGTTTAAGCGCACTCGAGTCACGGATGCCCAGCGAGGAATGGATCGCAAGCAACGCCAACGTAATTTACGTGGTGCATTCCAATTGACTCAATCAGTGCAAGGCGTTGAATCGGTAGCGATTGTCGATGATGTGGTGACCACAGGGAGTACCGTGCAGCAATTATGCAAATTACTACTTGATGCTGGAGTAAAAAGTGTTGATATTTACTGTATCTGCCGCACTCCTGAATGATTCGGTTATAGCTAAGCATGATCAATTATGCGTAAAAGGCTAGATCTCAGAATTTTCAGGAGTAGAATGGTGAACAAATAGCCTACAAAATTACTCAGGTATTCGTCGTGTCAAATACAATTACTATTACTGAAAGCGCTCAAGAACACTTTGCCAAGTTGCTTGCACAGCAGCCTGAAGGCACTAACATTCGTGTGTTCGTGGTAAATCCAGGAACTCAAAATGCTGAGTGCGGTGTTTCTTACTGTCCGCCAGAAGCTGTAGAAGCTACTGATACTGAACTGACATTCCCAGCGATATCTGCATACGTAGATGAGCTAAGCCTGCCATTTTTAGACGATGCAGAAATTGATTATGTAACTGATAAGATGGGTTCACAGCTAACATTGAAAGCACCAAACGCCAAAATGCGTAAAGTGGCTGATGATGCTCCGCTGGTAGAGCGTGTTGAATACGCAATTCAAACCCAAGTTAACCCACAATTGGCTGGTCACGGTGGTCACGTGAGCTTAGTTGAGATCACTGAAGAAGGCGTAGCGATAGTTGCCTTTGGTGGCGGTTGTAACGGTTGTTCAATGGTTGATGTGACATTGAAAGATGGCATCGAAAAAGAACTTCTTCAACAGTTCGAAGGTGAGTTGTCTGCTGTTCGCGATGCGACCGAGCACGACCGTGGTGAGCACTCTTACTACTAATATCACTCGTGTGATGACAGAACACTATCTAAATGGGGCTCTTTGAGCTCCATTTTTGTATCTATCTCTCCGCTATTGCTCCTCTGTTATGCGCGTAGTTATACCGAGATAAATGAGCTTGTTTGAGCTTTGTGACTCGCTAGTGCAGGGATATATGTTGCGACTAGTTCGGTTTTATACAAATAAGATCGCCGAGAAACTGGTCTAACGTATTGTCTTCTCATATATTAAGAATCTATTGCTTAGAGAAGGAGAAACATTGTGGCCAAACGGACACCACCAGAAATTCTGGCTAAGCAGACAGTCGCACAATCTCGACTGTTTTCAATTGAAGCGCTTGATTTGCGTTTTAGTAACGGCGAAGAGCGCACCTATGAGCGCATGCGCCCCAGTGGCCGACATGCGGTGATGATTGTACCTGTCACCGAGCAGGGTGATTTATTGCTGGTACGTGAATACGCGGCTGGCACTGAGCGCTACGAGTTGGGCTTTCCTAAAGGATTGATTGATCCAGGTGAAAGTGCGATTGAGGCGGCTAACCGAGAGCTAAAAGAAGAGATCGGTTTTGGCGCTGAACAATTGGTAGCACTAAAAGAAGTGGTTTTGGCGCCGTCATACTTTTCAAGCAAGATGACGTTGTTTATTGGTCAAAATCTCTATGCAGAGCAGTTAGTTGGTGATGAACCTGAACCGCTAGAAGTCGTGCGTTGGCCATTGGCTCAAGCAGAAGAATTGCTCACCCATCTCGATTTTTGTGAAGCGCGCAGTATTACGGCATTGATGCTTGCCCTGCGATATTTAAAATCATAATAAGTGCATAGCCCAAGGAACTATTATGCCAATAAGCCCCGATCTTTCTCATCATCTTCCTGCGGTCATTGATATTGCTCGCACTGCAGGTCAGTTGATTTTAGATATTTATCAGACCAAACAGTATGAAGCGTATACCAAAAGTGACTCCACGCCAGTCACCAGCGCCGATCTTGCTGCGCATAAGTTTATCGTTGAAAAACTGTCTGAACTGACGCCGGATATTCCGGTGTTGTCGGAGGAAGCGGCAGATATTAGCTTAGAGCAACGTTCACAGTGGGATCGCTACTGGCTGGTGGACCCACTCGATGGGACGCAAGAGTTTATCGCGCGCAGTGGTGATTTTGCCACCATCATAGCCTTAATTGAAAATAATAAACCGATCATGGGTGTGGTGTATGGGCCGGTTTCCGGCGTGACTTACTATGCTTACCAAGGCAAAGGCGCGTGGAAAATTCCGGATATGAGCGAAAATGTTCGTATCACGACCCATAAACATCAAGGCCCGCAGCAACCTATCGCCATCGCGATCAGTCGTCGTCAAGATATCAACCGTATTACCGATCGCATGAGTAGCGCATGGAACTATGATTTAGTGCCGTTAGGTTCGGCCGCATTGAAAGCTTGTTTGGTTGCTGAGGGCGCGGTGGATTGTTACTTACGTCTAGGTCCTACTGGTGAGTGGGATACCGCAGCCACGCAATGTATTGTTGAAGAAGCGGGTGGGCGTATTCTCAGCACCTTGCTTGAACCGCTCTCTTACAACGAACGTGATACGTTAGAGAACCCTAATTTTATCGTGCTTGGTGATGAGCAGTTGCCGTGGCACGATATTCTATTGGTCAAAGACTAAACTCGCACCTGACAAGGATCGAGGAATGACGATCATCAACTAGCTCGCTTTTGCGGGCTTTTTTATTGGCCAAATTTCACCACTATACTGCTACAAAAATCCTACCTATTACCCGGTGACTTGTTATTTTCGCCAGGAAAAATTGTCAAAATCGAAATATTAACGAGTGTTAACGGCGGCAAAATGGCGATCTTATTCACGTTTTTGTAGAGAAAAATTAACGAGATGCTGTTTCGAATCGCGATAAATCGCTGGGTTGACGAGTTAAGTTATTGATTGATGTGTCATTGAGAGTGATTTTGATCGCAGAAATTTCGTCAAAACTTTTTTAATGATTTTGACGTAGCATTTAAGTTTTTGATTTGTATTGTTTTATATTTTTTAGTTTCAAGCGAGTTTGAACTGGATCACTGATTTCTGCCTATTAATTTTACGCCGAAAAATAACTCCCTATATTTTGACGTCATTGGATGTATTTTTTTGGTAAGTGCAGCTGTTTTGGCTGTTTGTTTAGGTAAGTGTTTAAGGGTGAGTAAGATGTTGAAACCAACTTTGATCGCAGTTTCAGTGTTAGCAACTTTGGCCGGTTGTTCTTCACTGCAAAGTCCACAACAAGTGGTAGATTCACTAGCAGATAACTTAGATATCAATTATCAAGTGTTGACCAATCATGGCGCTAACGATGGTTTAGCCTGTGACACTCTTGGCGCAGAATGGGCATCATGCAATAAAGTGATGATGACCTTAGAAAACCAAGGTGAAGCGGTTAACGCAAAAGATTGGACGATTTATTTCCACAGTATTCGTTTGATTTTGGACGTGGATAGCGATCAGTTCAAAGTTACACGTGTTACTGGTGACCTGCATAAGTTAGAGCCAACTGACAAATTTGATGGCTTCGCTGCAGGCGAAAAAGTTGAATTGGGTTTGATTGGTGAGTACTGGCAGTTATTTGCAACCGATTTTCTACCGGGCGCATTTGTTACAGCACCAGATGCTGAACCAAAGATGATTGCTTCGCTAAATACAGAGGATGTGGCGAGCTTTGTTTCTGGTTTAGAAGGTGACAACCTAAAACGTACCCCAGATGACAATAACGTTTTCGCTAATGCGGTGACTCGTTTTGAGAAAAACGCCGATCTAGCGCAACAAGACGTATCAACCACGCTATTGCCAACCCCATTGCATGTTGAAGCGGGTGAAGGTTCAGTTGGCCTTGCTCAAGGCATCGCACTACCAAGCGAGTTGTTCAGCGCGGAACAATTTAACGCACTACAAGCACGCGCTGCGCTATTGGACATCAACCTAGCTGGTAAGCTTGCGGTTGAGACCAGCATTGTACCGAGTGAATTCCCAGAGAAACTAGCGAAAGCAGGCGCTTACGAATTAGTGATTGGCGAGCAGGGCATTAAGATTGTTGCTTTCGACCAAGCGGGTCTGTTCTACGGCGTACAATCGATCTTTGCTCTTGTGGGTGAAGAAGCAACATTGCCACAAATCCGCATCATTGATGCGCCACGCTTTGATTACCGTGGTGTGATGGTGGATGTGGCGCGTAACTTCCATAGTAAAGACGCGATTCTAGCGACGCTAGATCAAATGGCGGCTTACAAGATGAACAAGCTACACCTTCACTTAACCGATGATGAAGGTTGGCGTTTAGAAATTCCAGGCCTTCCTGAGTTAACTGATATCGGCGGCCAGCGTTGCTTTGACCTTGATGAGCAACAGTGTCTGTTACCACAGTTAGGCTCTGGTCCTACTTCGGATAACTTTGGCTCAGGCTACTTTAGCAAAGCCGATTACGTTGAAATCTTGAAGTACGCGAAAGCACGTAATATTGAAGTGATTCCTGAAATCGATATGCCAGCGCACGCGCGTTCTGCGGTTGTATCGATGGAAGCACGTTACGATCGTCTGATGGCTGCTGGCCAAACAGAACAAGCGAACGAATACCGTTTGATGGACCCTCAAGACAGCTCGAATGTCACCACGGTTCAGTTCTACGACAAGCACAGCTTCATCAACCCGTGTCTTGATTCTTCAACGCGTTTTGTCGACAAAGTGATCTCTGAAGTAGCAGCGATGCACACCGAGGCTGGCGCGCCTCTAACCACATGGCACTTTGGTGGTGATGAAGCGAAGAACATCAAGTTGGGCGCAGGCTTCCAAGATGTAAACGCAGAAGAGAAAGTAAACTGGAAAGGCACGATTGACCTGTCTCTACAAGACAAGCCATTCGCGAAATCGCCACAATGTAAGACCCTCATTGAAAACGGTACTGTGAGCGATTACGGTCACCTACCAAGTTACTTTGCGGAAGAAGTATCGAAGATTGTGGCCGAGAAAGGCATTCCGAACTTCCAAGCTTGGCAAGATGGTTTGAAATACAGTGAAGGTGGCGAGAAAGCCTTCGCAACCGAAAATACCCGCGTAAACTTCTGGGATGTTCTTTACTGGGGCGGTACGTCTTCAGTGTATGAATGGTCTGAAAAAGGCTACGACGTGATTGTTTCGAACCCAGACTACGTTTACATGGATATGCCGTACGAAGCAGATCCTCAAGAGCGCGGTTACTACTGGGCAACACGAGCAACCGATACTCGTAAGATGTTTGGCTTTGCACCGGAAAACATGCCACAAAACGCGGAAACCTCTTTAGACCGTGATGGCAATGGTTTCACCGGTAAAGGCACAATTGAAGCGAAACCGTTCTACGGTCTATCAGCGCAACTTTGGTCTGAAACTGTGCGTACTGATGAGCAATACGAATACATGGTCTTCCCTCGCGTACTAGCTGCCGCTGAGCGTGCTTGGCATGAAGCTGAGTGGGAAAACGACTACCAAGTGGGCGTTGAATACTCGCAAAACACCAACCTAGTTGATAAAGAAGCACGTAATCAAGATTACAACCGCTTTGCGAACGTGTTAGGCCAACGTGAACTGGCGAAACTGGAAAAAGCGGGCATTGATTACCGCCTACCAGTACCGGGTGCGAAAATTGAAAACGGCAAGTTAGCAATGAACAGTGCGTTCCCTGGTATTGAGCTGCAATACTCAATCGATGGTGACAACTGGCTAACTTACGCAGACAGTCAACGTCCAGCAGTAACAGGTGAAGTCTTCATTCGCTCTGTTTCAGCCAGCGGTGAGAAAGCAAGCCGCGTGACGTCAGTGAAGTAATCACTGAACAAGCAAATTTATGTTGTTGGTAAGCCAAGGCCCTGCTTAATGCAGGGTCTTTTTTATGTGCGAAGCAATATGGACTGAGCCAGTTGTGCCGAATCATGGTGCGAGGTTCAGTTTGAGGTTCAATCAATGCCATTCCCTTTAGTGAGGAACGAACGTGATAGGGAATCTATTTCCGTTGTGCCGATGCTCAGTACGGCTCAAAAGTGCTTTAGCACTAAGCCTTGGAATAAATGTCGCGCTCACCCAACCAACGTTCGATGATCGCGCTGGCATTGTGCGGGTATTGATCGTGAATATGGCGTGCAATGCGCTGAACTTCGGGGATTAAGCGTTGATCACGCACCAAATCGGCGATTTTAAAATCGGCCATACCAGTCTGTTTGGTGCCAAGCAGTTCACCCGGGCCACGAATTTCCAAATCACGCTGTGCAATCACAAAGCCATCGTTACTTTCGCGCAGCACGCCTAAGCGCTTCTGAGCGGTTTTTGATAATGGTGAGTGATACAGCAATACACAATGGCTTGCTACGGTTCCTCGGCCTACACGGCCGCGTAATTGGTGCAATTGCGCCAAACCTAAGCGCTCTGGGTTCTCAATGATCATCAAACTGGCGTTTGGCACGTCCACACCGACTTCAATTACTGTGGTGGCGACCAATAGATGCAATTCATTGTCTTTGAATGCCTTCATCACCGCTTGTTTCTCTGCTGCTTTCATACGGCCATGTACTAAACCAATTTTGACATCCGGTAGGATACGTTGCAGCTCTTCGGCGGTATCCGCTGCCGCTTGTGCTTCGAGTACTTCTGACTCATCAATTAAGGTACATACCCAATAAGCTTGTTTGCCTTCGTTCAAGCAGGCATTGCGTACGCGCTCGATGATGTCGTCACGCTTAGTATCGGGAATGGCTACGGTTTGAATCGGGGTTCGACCCGGTGGCAGTTCATCAATCACTGAGGTTTCTAGATCGGCGTAAGCGGTCATTGCCAAGGTGCGCGGAATTGGCGTCGCCGTCATGATCAACTGATGCGGGAAACTACCTTGTTTTTCACCTTTAGCGCGCAGCTCTAAACGTTGGTGGACACCAAAGCGGTGTTGTTCATCAATAATAACTAAAGCCAGATTATGGAAAGCAACATGCTCTTGGAACAAAGCATGAGTACCAACCACCATTTGTGCCTCACCACTGGCAATCGTGGCCAGTTGCGCCTCTTTGGCTTTGCCTTTGAGTTTACCGGCTAGCCAACCTACCTTGATGCCCATCGATTCAAACCACTGGGCAAAATTGATTGCGTGTTGTTCGGCCAGTAGTTCAGTCGGTGCCATCAACGCCACTTGGTAACCGTGTTCAATTGCGCGCACAGCCGCTAATGCCGCCACTAAGGTTTTGCCTGAGCCTACATCGCCTTGCACTAAGCGCATCATAGGGTGTGGCTTCGCCAGATCTTGCTCGATTTCAGCCACCACGCGTGCTTGCGCATTGGTGGGTGAGAAGGGCAGTTGCGCTAACAATTGCTGTTTAAGTTGATTGACCTCTGGCAGCGCGAGCGCCATATCTTGTTGGCCTTTGCTGCGCACAGCTAACATCGATAGGTTCTGCGCCAACAACTCTTCCATGATCAGGCGAACCTGCGCAGGATGGCGACCTTCATCAAACTGGGCCAAATCAATATCTGGTGTTGGACGATGAATGGTATGCAATGCTTGAGCAAGAGTGGTTTGCTGTGGGTAGAGCCCATTGGGCAACAGTTCTTGCACCGCGGCTTTGTCTAATAAAGCGAGCGCTTGATCGGTTAAGTTGCGCAAGGTCAGTTGGCGTAAGCCTTCAGTGGTTGGATAGACGGGCGTTAAACTTTGTTCGGTTTCTGTCGGCTGGTTAGGCGCATAAAATTTGTAATCAGGATGGACGATCTCCAAGCCATAGTTACCGCGCTTAATTTCGCCATAGGCATGCACTGTTTTGCCTTCAGCAAAGTTGTTTTTCATTCCAGCGGTAAAGTTAAAAAACTTTAGCGCAACCGTGCCGTTGCCATCACTGATTTTCACCGTCAGCATTTTACGCTTACCAAACAGGGTATCAGCACTCATCACTTTACCTTGCACCGCCGCCCAAAGGCCGGCGTGCAGTTTGATCATTGGGTAAACGCGAGTGCGATCTTCGTAACGCAGTGGTAGGTGAAACAGCAGATCTTGCACGCTGTTGAGGCCAACTTTTTCGAGCTTCTCGGCCACCTTGGCACCAACGCCAGTCAGGGAAGTAAGAGGGACAGCAGAAAGAAGTTGCGACATAACACGAGGCTCGTTAACGAAGATAAAGCTAGTTAACCATTTGGCTGTGTTTTTGTACAGGGGAAAGTGAGTGCGCAAAAGCAAGAGCTGAGAAGCGAGAGAAAAGCAAAGAATCCAGAATTGAGAGTCGGGAATCGAGAAAAAGGCTGAGAGGCGGGAGAAAGTAAAGAATCGAGAGTCGAGAAGGAGCTAGAAGCTCCCAATTCTCGTCACGAAGAGCTCTCGCTTCTAAATCTATTTCTCGAAGTGAAGCGCTCTCAATTCTCGCTCTTTCTCGATTCAGGCTTTTTCTCGCCTCTCGATTCTAGCTTCTATTTCTTCTGCATCTCTGTCCACCAATCGTCATCGGCGACGATTTGGCCTTCGTCATCTAATGGTGGGTAAGGCATCTTTTTGCGTTTAGCGACTTTGGCCAGAACTGGGTGGCCGCGTTCAAACAGAATGCGCTGAATCACTTCTTCAGACAGCGGGCTGGTTTCGCGATCGTACATACCGGCTGCTTCACGTTGGCGCTGCGCTTCGTACATGATCACCGCACTGGCAACCGAAACGTTGAGCGATTGCACCATGCCCATCATCGGGATGATGATGTCTTGGTCAGCCAATTCTTTCGCGCGAGCAGATGCGCCGACTTTCTCACTGCCGAGAATGATTGCGGTAGGCTTGGTGTAATCAATCTCACGAAAGTCGACGGCGCTATCAGAAAGATTAGTTACCAAAATCTGCATGCCTTGTGCTTTAAGTTCACTGATCGCTTCATCAATGCTTGAGTGAGTATCCACTTCCACCCAGTTGCGCGCGCCGGCAGAGGTGTGCGTTAGGGTGCGCATTTTGGCTGGCCAAACTGCATGGATTTTATGAATGCCTGTGGCATCAGCGGTACGGATCACCGCAGAAACATTGTTCGGCTTGTGTACTTCTTCTAAGCAGAAGGTGAGATCAGTTTGGCGTGCTTTAAGCACTTGTTGAATGCGGTTGTATCGTTCTAAATTCATAATCAGCGTACTAAAAATAAAAGCCCTTGAAATGGGTGATTTCAAGGGCCAGTAACAGGTATTAAATCAGTTCTTACGACGACGAACTTTCAGAGTGTGCGGCATCGACTTAATCCGGCGCATAATGCTGGCCAAATGAACACGGTCTTTGGTGGTGAGTAGTACCGTAACGGTATACAAACGGCCATCGCGTTCTTCGGTTGAGAGGCCATGTATGTTAGAACCGGTTTTTGAGATCACGTTGGTGAGCTCAGCCAAAGCGCCTTGACGGTTTTGCACGTCAACGCGTAGCTCGGTACTGAACTCTTGATCGTAATCGTCTGACCATTCTACTGCCATGTACTTATCAGGTTCACGTTGGTAACCACGTACGTTTGGACAAGTCTCGCGGTGCACCACTAGACCACGGCCTGGTGATACGTGAGCGATAATATGGTCGTCTGGAATCGGGTGACAACAATTGGCAAACGTCAGCAAAATACCTTCCGAACCACGAATTGGCATTTTCTTCTTCGGCGTGTCGCTGGTGGATTCAACTTCAGTCAGTTCGTCTGCATCGCCCAATAGGCGACGGGCCACAACGATGCTCATGAGCTCACCCAAACCAATATCGGCCAGCAGATCTTGCACCGTATTGATCTTCAGATCTTTCAGTACATGATTGATATTGTCGTCATTGATGTCCGATAGCGATAGCTCACCTAAGGCATGATTAAGCAGACGACGACCAAGAGTAATCGACTCTTCACGACGCATGGTTTTCAATACTTGGCGGATCTTAGTACGCGCACGAGACGTGACGACATAGTTCAACCAAGCCGCGTTAGGACGTGCGCCAGGGGCTGAAATGATCTCAATCGTTTGGCCGTTTTTCAGCGATTTGCTTAATGGGTATGGGTTGCGATCAACACGCGCACCCACACAGGTATTACCCACATCGGTATGTACCGCATAAGCAAAATCGACCGCCGTTGCGCCGACTGGCAATTCAACGATACGACCTTTTGGTGTGAAGACGTAAATCTCATCTGGGAACAGATCAGATTTTACGTTTTCAATAAATTCAAATGAGTTGCCCGCACTTTGCTGCAGCTCAAGTAGGCTTTGCATCCAGCGCTGAGCTTTGACTTGCGCAGTGGTGCCTGTGCGATCGCCATTGCCTTTATAAGACCAATGCGCCGCAACACCTTTATCCGCCATTTGATCCATATCTTCAGTACGGATCTGCACTTCAACCGGCACGCCATGAGGGCCAACCATTGAAGTATGAATAGATTGATAGCCATTGGCTTTTGGAACCGCGATGTAATCTTTAACACGACCCGGACGTGGCTTGTAGAGGCTGTGTACTTGGCCTAGTACGCGATAACAGGTATCGGCAGCATCAACAATCACACGGAATGCGTAGATATCCATAATGGTATGGAATCGCTGATCCTTGGTTTTCATCTTGTTATAGATAGAAAACAGATTTTTCTCGCGGCCAACGACACGTGCCGTTAGACCGACTTCGTCAAGACGACCTTCAATCTCGCTATGAATACGCTGGATCATCTCTTTACGATTACCACGCGCCGCTTTGACCACTTCTTTCAAAACACGATAACGATTAGGGTAGAGGGCTTCAAAGCCAAGCTCTTCCAATTCGGTTTTGATGTTATGGATACCAAGGCGGTGGGCAAGTGGAGAGTAGATCTCAAGGGTTTCACGGGCGATGCGACGTTTTTTATCTGGGCGAAGAGCTCCCAGCGTGCGCATGTTGTGGGTTCGGTCAGCAAGTTTGATCAGAATAACGCGAATGTCTTGCACCATGGCAAGGACCATTTTGCGGAAGTTTTCTGCTTGTGCTTCTTTGCGATCTCGAAATTTAAGCTTATCCAGCTTAGAAACACCATCCACAAGTTCAGCAACGGTTGTGCCAAATTTTTCTTCTAGATCTTCTTTGGTGACATCACAATCTTCGATGACATCATGAAGTAGAGCCGCTTGGAGCGTTTCAATATCAAGGCGCATTTCGGCCAAGATGCGAGAAACCGCAACAGGGTGGATGATATAAGGCTCGCCGCTTGAGCGAGTTTGCCCTTCATGGGCGTCTTTCGCTACCACATAAGATTGACGCAGAGCCTCAATTTGAGGCTCTGTTAGGTATTCTTGGGCAACGTCTTTGAGGCTATCGAATAGATACAAACTTTAGGCCTAAAAAAGAGTTGTAGAGAAAGTCAGATTAGCGAGTGTGAGCGATGCTGCTTACTGCTGCTAGTTCTGCTGCTTCTTGCTCTTGTTGCTCTTGACGCTCGCGTGCATCAAGGATGTCTTTTGTGATTAGACCTTCTTCGATTTCGCGTAGAGCGATAACCGTTGGTTTATCGTTCTCTTCTGGCACTAGTGAATCTTTCATGCCAGTTTGCATTTGACGAGCGCGGCGAGCCGCAATCAGTACTAGGTCGAAACGGTTGCCAACTTTTTCAACAGCGTCTTGAACAGTTACGCGTGCCATGAGGACTCCAAATAGTTAACTAAAATTTTGAATGACGAGAAATTATACAGGCTTACGCGACTATATTCTAGCCACAGCGCTGTCTCATCTGTGAATGGCTTTTGGGAGACCCTTACTCAGCCAATAGAGCGTCAAGCATGCCTTTATATTTAGCAGCTTGCTTATCTTGCTTCAATCGTTCTGCACGGATGATTGCTTTAAAGTCCATCAGTGCAGTATCAAAGTCATCGTTCACAATAACGTAGTCGTACTCGTTATAGTGAGAAATTTCTGCTTTTGCTTCCGCCATGCGTTTTGCAATCACGGCTTCGCTATCTTGACCGCGCGCGTTTAGACGACGTTCTAACTCACCATTTGATGGCGGTAGAATGAAGATGCTTTGCGCTAAAGGCATTTGTTCGCGAATTTGACGCGCACCTTGCCAGTCAATGTCGAGGAATACGTCGATACCTTTTTCTAGGTTTTCTTCGATCCAGACACGAGAAGTACCGTAGTAGTTACCGAATACTTCGGCATACTCAAGGAATTCTGATTTTTCAATCAACTCTTCAAAATGTTCTTTTTGCACAAAGTGATAGTGCACGCCATCTTGCTCACCCGGGCGCATACCGCGCGTGGTGTGAGATACAGATACTTTCATCGCGTATGTTGGATTGGTTTCCAGCATCGCTGAGATCAAGCTAGATTTACCAGCGCCGCTCGGTGCCGAGACGATATATAGAGTACCTTTGCCCATATGTAACGTTCCACATTTGGTTGGATGGTGTCGAAAGAAGAGTCGACTGTTTAAAGATAGCACTGACCAAGAAGAATCACGTAAATAGTGAAAATTAGGTCAGAAAAATGGAGGCGAAGAGTAGCACGATCACAAGGATCATAACAAGGAAAAGAAATGACCTTAACAGTTTAATCCGCTAGACAAGAGAGGGATAGTAGCGCTTGAGTCGATTGTGATGCAGCTTGTGCTTGGGAGTGGTTTTGTCGCGTTAACTGATATGTGTGTGGTTGATTAAAAATCGTGTATACAATGAAACAGACAAAGCAATCGTTTGCATTATTTCGCAATCACAAGGTAAAAAGCGTTGAACTTTTACTCTAAACCCTTACAATCCGCGCAAACGATTACGTGCTGTATATGTCTAGTGAATTGGACTGGACGTCTCTACCATCGAGCCTATCTCGGTGACTACAGTAAGTTGGCTTATCTTGAGCTAACTTTCTCTATATCAGCATGTGTACCCATCTTCTATTTTATTAAGTTGTAAGGTTACATTGTGAGTGTCGAATCTACCCTTAAAGCCCAGAAATCTTCTGGCATTCTAGAATCGATCTTTAAGATCTCAGAACGAAAAACCACGGTTAGCACCGAGCTGTACGCTGGCTTTATTACTTTCCTAGCGATGAGCTACATTCTCGCGGTCAACCCAGCGATTTTGGGTGGCATTCCGGGTATGGATAAAGGCGCGGTGTTCACGGCGACGGCGATCTCAGCGGCGATTGCGACCTTGATTATGGGCATTTGGGGTAACTACCCAGTGATGCTGGCGCCGGGTATGAGTATGAACGGCTTCTTTAAAGGCATGTTGCTCAGCGGTTCAGTAGCGGTGGTATGGCACGAAGCACTTTTCGGTATTTTCCTCTCTGGTGTGCTGTACCTGATTTTGTCGATGACTAATATTCGTAAGGCGATGATTGAATCACTGCCAGAAGATCTGAAGCTGTCGATCACGGTATCCTTGGGTCTGTTTATTGCGTTTTTGGGTTTGAAAAACGCAGGCATCATCGTTTCTAACCCAATCATTTTGGTCAGCATGGGTGACATTGCCAACCCACAAGTCTTGATTGCTTACATCAGTATCTTTATTGCTCTTGGCTGTATGGTGCGTGATATTAAGTTAGCGACCTTTATTTCGTTTGTCTCGGCTATTGTATTAACGGTTATGGCCGACTGGCTGCTTGGCACCAATTACGCGCCGATCCCAGATCAAATCGTTTCTATGCCACCGAGTATGGACAGCACCTTTGGCGCTATTTTTGATTTGTCTGGCATTACGATGGATAAGTGGTTCGATTTGCTGTTTATCGTGGTGATCTTCTTGATTGTCGATTTCTTTGATGGCCTTAGCACCATCATTGGTGTTGGCCGTGATGCGGGCATTATTGACGAAGATGGCAAAGTGCCAAACGCTCGTTCTGCGCTGGTTGCCGATGCAGGTGGTACTGTGATTGGTTCGATTCTAGGTACCACATCGATTACCGCGTTTTCAGAATCCGGTATCGCTTCTTCGCAAGGCGCTAAGACGGGTTTGGCGGCAGTACTGGTGGCGGGCATGTTTATGCTGTCGTTGTTCTTGTACCCGTTGTTTTCTATCTTCTCAGCAGCAATGGTCGCGCCAGCAATGGTAGTGGTGGGTATCTACATGATTGGTCGTTTGGGCCAAATCAATTGGGATCAAAAAGAATCACGCATTTCAGCCTTCTTTACCATCATGTTTACTGTATTGAGCTTCTCGCCAGCGAACGGCATGGCGATGGGTTTCATCACTTACTGTTTTGCGATGGTCGTTGCCGGTCGTGGTAAAGAAGTTCACCCAGCAATCTATGTATTGTCATTGGTGTTCCTTGCGTACTTAGTGTTGTTGTAATCCCGCGCAGCAGTTATTGGTATAAAACCGCAAAATAAATGGCCTTGTGCTTTGCAAGGCCATCCTATCTTCATAAAGCCGTGATAAAATTAACAATAGACGTTAATTATTGAGAGCTTTGAGCCATGCCTTCTCATCTTCCTAAGTCGTTCAGTCGACCGTTTTTGAAAATTTTCCATATTTTGGAAGCAATCTTGTTGGTAGCTATCACGCTGGCGACGCTATTTGCTATGGTGGAAGAGTTCGTTCATGTCTTTGTCGAAAGACGAGTGCAACTGACTGATATCTTACTGATGTTTATCTACCTTGAAGTGCTAGCAATGGTGCAGCAGTTTGTGATGAACGGTAAGATCCCGGTGCGCTATCCGATTTATATCGCCATGATGGCGATTGCTCGCTACATCACCTTGGGGATGAAAGAGCTCGATGCGACTTTGATCGTTTGGCTATCACTGGCGGCCTTTATTTTGGCGGCTGCGACCTTGTTGATTCGTGTTGGGCACCACTACTGGCCATATATTGATGGCCGTACCACCGAAAAAGACGAATAGTCAGCAAAATACTTCATCAAGGCCTCGCTCTCGCGGGGCTTTTTAGTGAGTGGTATAGATTTATTGATGAATTAATCAGGATAGTTACAGAAACCAGCGTACTAGGCGATGACGCCATGTTATTTTTGGTTCAAACTAATCATTCAAAGTTAATTTAGTTTTTACCCGTACGATCAAAAGAGAAGGCGGGGATATCGTTGATGAGCATTTGAAACACAACGTGAGTCATCTGTACTCTAGACAAGTAAGTGTTAGGAGCGTTAAAGCTCGCTTTTGAGGTAGTTATGCAAGGTATTCTTTCCATCCAGTCTCACGTTGTTTATGGCTGTGCAGGCAACAGTTCAGCGGTATTTCCATTGCAACGTTTGGGGCATATTGTGTGGCCGATTCACACGGTGCAATTTTCTAACCATACCCAGTACACGCAAGGTTGGACGGGTAAAGTGCTGCAACAGGGTGATATCACGGCATTGGCCGATGGTTTAATCAATATCGATGCCGCAGGTAAAGTAAAAGCGGTGATCTCTGGTTACATGGGCAGTGGTGTGCAAGCCGATGAAATTTTGGCAACCGTTGAGCGTGTTAAGCAGCACAACCCACAAGCTCTGTACGTGTGCGATCCGGTGATGGGTGATCCTGAGAAAGGTTGTATCGTCAGCCCAGAAGTCACTGAAGCCTTGTGTGAACGCGTGATGAAGAAAGCTGACATCATTGTGCCGAACCAATTTGAGTTAGCGCGTTTTACCGGCATTGAAATCCATGATTTGGACAGTGCGATTGAAGCGTGTCAGCTTGCGTTAACCATGGGGCCAAAAGTGGTTTTGGTTAAGCACCTACATTGTGCATCAAAGCAAGACTTCACCATGCTGATGGCTTGTGAACAAGGCTTGTTCTTGGTCACTCGTCCGCTGTTGGATTTTGTGCGCCAGCCTGTGGGCGTGGGTGATTTGATTACTTCTATCTTTACTGGTCACTACCTGAACAACAATGATCCAGTCTTGTCGTTTGAGCTGTGCAATACAGCCGTGTACAGCGTGCTAAAAGAGACCGCTGAACGTAATGAGTGGGAACTGCAGATTGTGCCCGTTCAAGACGCGGTTGCCAGCACTGACGAGCCAGCGTTTAAAGCGCAAAAGATTGAGCGTTAGATTATAGCGACCCTAAAATTAAAAAGCCCTGCACCGTTGCTTAAACAGTTCAGGGCTTTTTGCTATCGGGAATGTCGTAAAACGATTACTCGATGTTTTGAATCTGCTCTCGCATCTGTTCAATCAGAACTTTTAGTTCAACACCTGATGCGGTGATGTCGGTGCTGATTGATTTTGAGGCTAGCGTGTTCGATTCACGGTTGAACTCTTGCATCATGAAGTCCAGTTTACGGCCACAAGCGCCGCCTTTTTTCATAACAGCTAAAGTCTCTTTTACGTGAGAATCTAGGCGGTCTAACTCTTCTGCCACATCTGATTTTTGCGCCAGTAAGATTAGCTCTTGTTCAACGCGTGAGCCATCAAGATCAACTTTTGCATCTTCAAATTTACCCAGTAGGCGTTCACGTTGCCACACAAGAATTTCAGGCATACGTGCACGTACTTTCACCACTTCATCAGTGATGGCGGTTAAACGTTGCTCGATCAGCGCTTTCATGTTGTCGCCTTCACGGCCACGCGCTTCGATAAACTCGTTGATGGCATCATCAAAGCCAGCAAGAAGGTCTTTGTTGACGCTGTCCATATCTTGCTCAGGGGTTTCCATCACACCAGACCATTGCATGACTTGGAATGGGTTAATACGGCTGTCATCACCGGTTAGTGCCATCACTTGCTTTGCTGCATTGATCACTTGTTTGGCTAGCGTTTCGTTGATGGTGAGATCGCCTTGCGCTGCAGGGTTTGCTTCAAAACGTAGGTGACATTCTACTTTACCGCGCGCTAGACGTTTGCGAAAACGGTCACGCAGAATTGGCTCAAGGCCACGGAACTGTTCTGGTAGGCGGAAGTAGGTTTCAAGGTAGCGTTGGTTTACGCTGCGAATTTCCCATACTGCTGTGCCCCAGTCGCCTTTCACTTCTTTACGGGCATAAGCTGTCATGCTGTAGATCATCGAATTTTCCTGTCTTATATATGCTGAAAATTAACCCAGAGATAGTAGCACAGTTGGCACAGCAATCTTGCGGTCTATTATTGCTTTATGAGGATGAGAGGGATTTGAGCAGCTAGCTTTACTCGCCAGTCTCACTCTTTTCCGCTATAATCTTGCCCCAACCAAACGTTTCCCCTGCTTATTAAGGTACATGCCCATGCGTCCAAACGACCGCAAGGCGGATCAAGTTCGCCCAATCAAAATTACTCGTAACTATACTGCGTATGCAGAAGGCTCTGTACTCGTAGAGTTCGGTAACACCAAGGTTCTTTGTAACGCTTCTATTGAAGAAAACGTACCGCATTGGATGAAAGGCAAGGGCAAGGGCTGGGTAACGGCTGAATACGGCATGCTGCCACGTGCAACGCATACCCGTAACCGTCGTGAAGCGGCGAGTGGTAAGCAGGGCGGCCGTACAATGGAAATTCAACGTCTGATCGCACGCAGCCTTCGTGCTGTGGTTGATTTAAAAGCGATGGGCGAGTTCATGATCACAGTTGACTGTGATGTTATCCAAGCAGATGGCGGTACGCGCACTGCATCTATCTCTGGTGCGAGTGTGGCACTAGCGGATGCTTTCCAACACCTGATTGAAAAAGGTAAGTTGAAGAAAAACCCAATGACTGGCCACGTGGCTGCAGTTTCAGTGGGTCTGCTGGGTGAAAACGTATTGTGTGACCTTGAGTATGTTGAAGATTCAGCAGCGGACACCGATATGAACGTAGTTATGACAGAAGACGGCCGCATGATTGAAGTGCAAGGCACTGCAGAAGGCGAACCGTTTACTCACCTACAGTTGTTGGCATTATTAGAGTCGGCGAGCAAAGGTGTGGCAGATATTGTTGCGGCGCAGAAAGCGGCGTTGGCTGAATAATCATTTTTAAATAGCTTCCTTTTGGAGGCTATTTTTTTATTTTCGTCATAGATGGCATCAATGCGTTGTTAGTGTCGCTTCCTCACCCTAATCACATACTGGAGTATGCTCATAGGAATGAGGAATCTTGCTGCCTAGCCTTGAAATCATCTATTTAGAAAATATGTCGTTATTGTTTATGAATAGTCTAGAGCACTAGACCTTTATTTAGAGAGTAAGAGATGAAAGCATACCAGCGTGAATTTATTGAATTTGCATTAGAGAAGGAAGTTTTAAAGTTTGGTGAGTTTACTTTGAAATCAGGCCGTAAGAGCCCATATTTCTTTAACGCTGGCCTGTTTAATACTGGCCGTGATTTGGCGCGTTTAGGTCGTTTTTATGCGGCGGCGCTAGCAGACTCTGCTATCGAGTTTGATGTGTTGTTTGGCCCTGCATACAAAGGCATTCCAATTGCGACCACCACAGCGGTTGCACTGGCTGATCACCATGATATGGATAAGCCGTACTGCTTTAACCGTAAAGAAGCAAAAGATCACGGTGAAGGTGGCAACCTAGTGGGTAGCGCTCTTGAAGGTCGCATTATGCTGGTGGATGATGTGATCACTGCAGGCACCGCGATTCGTGAATCAATGGAAATCATCCAAGCGAACGGCGCAGACCTTGCGGGCGTATTAGTGGCAATTGATCGCCAAGAAAAAGGCAAAGGTGAATTGTCAGCGATTCAAGAAGTGGAGCGTGATTTTAACTGTGAAATCATTTCTATTGTTAGCTTGACCGATCTGATCACTTATCTTGAAGAGAAAGGCACCAGTGCTGAGCACCTAGAAGCAGTGAAAGCGTACCGCGCACAATACGGCATCTAATCGCAAATTTTTAAAGCGAGATTTCCGATCTCGTTCGTTGCTTGCTGTAGCAAGTGACAGCCAATGAGAGCGTTGTTCATGGCTCATCATCAATGGGTCATGGTCATCCTTGAAAGAGGAACGACGAGTCGGGAAGTGGGCTTTACTAAAAAAACAAAAGGGGCTGATGGATATCCATCAGCCCCTTTTTGTTCTTTTGCTGTCGTATATTGTTTCGATAGTGCTTACTTATAGCGACAGGCTTTCTTCTCGTTTTGGTCAGCCATGGTTTTAAAACGTTTGTGTAGCCACATCCATTGCGA
This sequence comes from Vibrio ichthyoenteri ATCC 700023, assembly GCF_000222605.1. Taxonomy (GTDB): domain Bacteria; phylum Pseudomonadota; class Gammaproteobacteria; order Enterobacterales; family Vibrionaceae; genus Vibrio; species Vibrio ichthyoenteri. The sequence continues at coordinate 25,323 of NZ_AFWF01000202.1, forward strand.
AGGCGCGCGCAGGATAATCATCTCGACGTATTTGTTCATGTATGCCGCTGCTGCTGTTTCGTCTTTTTGTGGGTAATCTTGCTCGATAGAGATATCTGCAATGATTTCATACTTACCTTGTGCGTTTCTAAACCCAGAACCCGGGATGATCTTGCATTTGCTGGTGTAGGCAAGAATACTGGTACCGGTGGTCGTGCAGGCATCTTCTACCGCAAAAAATGGCACGAAGACTGATTTATTACGGCCATAGTCATGATCGGGTAAATAGAAGAGATGTTCGCCGTCGCGTAATACTCTGATCATCTGTTTGATGTCTTTGCGATCAATCAGTTTGTTGCCGTTGTGGGTGCGGCCCCAATACTGAATAAAATTATAGGCTGGGTTGTTGTGTGGGCGATATACGCCATAGCCGCCAATGCCCATTACGCCAAATGCGCGTGCGGTTACTTCTAAGTTGAGAGCGTGCACGCAGCAAAGCAGAACGCCTTGTTTTTCCGCGGTGTATTGGCGCAGTAGTTGAGTGTCTTTGTCGACAATGATGCGTTTGAAGCGCCATGTTGGCCAAAACCAAGTAATGCCGGTTTCAATTAACGCCAGGCCGGTGTTTTTGAAGTTGTCTTCGACGATAGCTTGGCGCTCTTGCTCGCTCAGGTCGGGAAATGCGAGTTCAAGATTACGCTGCGTGATATGCACACGTTTTTTGCCATACTTCATGCCGATTTGGCCGAGAAAGCGGCCGAAGCGGAACAGCAATGCATAGGGTAATATGTTGACGATGATGGCGAGTAGGCCAAACCCCAGCCAAACTCCCCAGTGTTTGGGGTGTAAAAGCGATAAAGAAAAGGAGGGTTTCGCGTATTTATCTTTGCTCATCATCGTCACTATCCTAAACAGAGTGTCATGTTCGGAGTGAATACTTGATTAGGCTCTTACTCAATTTGATTTTTTAGCAGGGCCCAGTATTCATCAAAGTTAGCGGTCGGTTGATATTTAAAGTCAGAACGCACGAAGCGATTTAGGCTGCCTTCTACTTGACCTAGCAATTGTGCCGCAAGGATGCTTTCATCCACTGGGAACGATTTGCCTTCACGTAGTTTACGCTCACGAAGAATTTGACGCAAAGAGGTTTCAATACGCTCAAAGAGTTGATTGATGCGTTCACGCAGGCGCTCGTTTTCAAACATCAGCGCGTGACCAGAGAGAATTCGTGTCAAACCTGGGTTACGCTCGGCAAACGCCAGTATTAATTGTAGAACTAAACGAATGCGCGTTAAGGTGTCTTTTTCTTCATCTAAAATGCGATTGATACGCGACATCAAAGACTCTTCGATAAATTCGATTAAGCCTTCAAACATACGAGCTTTGCTTGGGAAGTGTCGATAGAGTGCCGCTTCAGAAACGCCAACTTGTTTCGCCAGTTTTGCAGTTGTAATACGAGAGGCACCCTCGTTCGATTCCAACATTTGTGCCAACGCTTGTAAGATCTCTTCTCGGCGATTGGTTTTTCTTGTTACAGCCATCAACGCTTCCTTTTATTACCACTTATTAGCAAAGAAATGTTCACCCTACTTCCTACTTAAGCAAAGCAGGATCAAAGCAGGGTGATTAGCTCAAAAAAATTAAGAATTTCAGATTACAGTTTATCGGCAATCATCTGCAAAATTTGATGTGCAATCTGTTGTTTTGAGGCAAGAGTAAGTGATTGCTCACCCTCTTTCCAGTATACGGTAATGGCATTATCGTTGCTATTGAACCCTTGGCCAGCAAGCGAGACATCATTCGCACAGATCATATCGAGATTTTTGCGCTCAAGTTTACTCAGTGCGTATTGTTTTACGTTTTGCGTTTCCGCTGCAAAACCAACTGTGAAAGGGCGATTTTCTGCCATGGCGGCGACGTTCGCCACGATGTCAGGGTTCTTGATCATCTTAACCGTCATCGCATCGTTATCTGCTGTTTTCTTCAGCTTGTTGTCGGCAACGGTTTCTGGACGATAATCCGCAACTGCCGCGCAACTGATAAACACATCGTTTTGCACAGCCTCGTTCATCACCGCTTGGTGCATATCTAGCGCACTTTCAACATTCACGCGCTGACAACCTTGTGGTGTTGCTAATGCTACCGGGCCGCTGATTAGGGTTACTTGCGCGCCCAGTTTCTGCGCCATTTCTGCTAGCGCGAATCCCATCTTGCCTGAGCTATGGTTGCTAATGTAGCGCACTGGATCAATCGCTTCTCGGGTTGGTCCCGCAGTAATTAAAATCGATTTGCCTTTTAGTGGTTTATCGGCAAAAAACTGCTCACACAAGCCGACTAATTGCATTGGCTCTAACATGCGACCTGGGCCAACATCACCACACGCTTGCTCGCCTGCTGCCGGCCCCCAGATGTGCATGCCACGACGACTTAACGTGGCAATATTTTCTTGGGTGGCTAAATTTAGGTACATCTGTTGATTCATCGCAGGAGAGACGGCAATCGGTGCGTCGCTAGCGAGTACTAACGTAGTCAGCAGGTCATTACCCATGCCCGCCGCCATACGAGCAATTAAATCCGCCGTGGCTGGAGCCAGAAGAACCAAATCAGCCCACTTTGCCAGCTCAATGTGGCCCATTGATGCTTCTGCTGCGGGGTCTAATAAACTGTCGGAAACCGGTCTGCCAGAAACCGCTTGCATGGTGAGCGGGGTAATGAACTCTTTCGCTGCATGAGTCATGACAACTTGAACTTGAGCACCACGCTCAATAAGGCGACGGGTTAGCTCGGCACATTTATAAGCCGCAATACCGCCACTAATACCAAGTAGAATCTTTTTTCCTGCGAGTGTTTGCATGTTTGAATCTCCAAATTTCTGCCGCCGATAATATCACAACCGCCAATGGGATTAAGTGTGATGACTTGCGCCGAAACAAACCTAAGTCAAACTAGTGAACAATAGTTTACCTAACTAGTACTAATTCGTTACTTACTTCACAGATAAAAAATAGAGTTAACGCAATATAAAAAGTATGTGAACCAATCAGATAACTTTCGTGATTGGGGTCGGGAGCACACAAAAGATAGGTAAAGAATATGGCATTTTCGCTTAAAAGCCGCAGCAAGTTGACACTGGTCACCATCATTCCATTGGTATTGATCACCACCTTGATTACGATGGTTTATTACTTCAATGGTTTAAAAAGCCTCGATAGTCAGCTGACAACTTATCGCCAAGAGCTTATCGAAGTAAAGAAAAGTGAACTGAAAGCGTTTCTGATGATGGGTGTGACGGCAATTAAACCGCTCTATGACACCGATGTTGATGGTCAAAATAAGCAGCAAGCCAAAGATATTCTTAAAGCGATGCGCTTTGAAAGTGATGGCTACTTTTTCGCTTATGATTCACAAGGGATTAATACCTTACATGCCATTAAGCCAGAGCTTGAAGGCAAGAACCTTATGGGAATGAAAGACGAAAACGGCGTAGGCGTGATTTCAGGTTTGATTGATGCGTCTAAAAATGGCGATGGTTTCCTCTACTTCTCATGGCATAAACCAACAATTGACGCCCAAGCACCCAAGCTCGGTTATGCCGAGTATCTCAATAAGTGGGATTGGGTGTTGGGAACCGGTATCTATATTGATGATATCGATCTTCAAGTCGCCGCTTATCGTGAATCACGCATGCAAGCACTCGATACGCAAACCTTTTCCGCCATCGTCTTATCCTTTATTAGCTTGTTGATTACTTGCGGCGTGATCAGCCTCGTCATTTCTCGTGGGGTGAAGCCGCTCCAGCACATAGCTGAATCATTGAAAGATGTTGCGGCGGGAGAAGGTAACTTAGCGGCGCGTTTAAAAGTCGAAAGTCAGGATGAAGTTGGAGAAGTGGCGCAGGCTTTTAACGATTTTATGGATAAGCTCCACCCGCTTATTTCCGATATTCGTAGTAGTGCCGGTTCGGTACAAGCTGTAGCTGGGCAACTGGACGGGCAAACCAGCCAAGCAAGTGGACAAATGCAGCGCCACTGCTTAGAAACCGATAAAGTTGTGACTGCGGTAACCGAGATGAGTATGACGGCCAAAGAAGTGGCCAGTAACACCAATGCCACTGCACAAGCGATAGATGACGCCAATGTTCAGATATCAGATGCCCAACAAGAAGTGAATCATGCGATTGAAGGCATTAATCAATTGGTTAATGACGTCAACCTCACATCAGAAGCTGTATCGGACTTAAGCGCGCAAACGGAGCAAATCACTAAGGTATTACAAGTGATTGGTGAAATTGCGGAGCAAACGAACTTGTTGGCATTGAACGCTGCGATTGAAGCTGCACGTGCGGGAGAGCAAGGCCGTGGTTTTGCCGTGGTTGCTGATGAGGTGCGTTCACTGGCGAGCCGCACGCAAAATAGCACCCATGAGATTGGTGATATGTTGAAACTGCTACAAAGTGGCGTATCGCGCGCGGTGAGCACGATGGCGACCAGCCAACAACGTGGTGAGCAAACTGCGCAGGAGTCTAATCAAATCCAAGATACGTTGGCGGCGGTACAGTTTTCGGTATCCACTATTCGTGATATGGGGCTACAAACCGCGTCTGCGGCGGAAGAGCAAAGCGCAGTGGCGGAAGAGATTAATCGCAACCTGGTTGAGATTCAGCACATCGTTAATGAAATTAATCAAACTCTACAGCAGTCGGAGTCGATCAGTTCTCAATTGACCAGTTCGGGCGATGAGATGCATCGCTTGGTTGGGCATTTCAAACTTTGATGACGCACGCAATTACATTGTTTCGTTATCTTTGATAGGAAAAGCGAAAGCCAATTACCGCTTTCGCTTTTTATTTTGTTCAATGACCACTCTGACACACAATTGAGAGTGGCTGAGCATCATGCCGACAAAATGTTTACCCAATAACGTAATGCCGCGTGAAAAACTGCTTTCGCATGGCCCTGCTTCTTTAACGGATACCGAGTTGCTGGCGATTTTCCTCCGTACCGGCACTCAAGGTATTAATGTGCTGGAGTTGGCGGATCGGCTACTACGTGAGTTTGGTTCGTTGCGAAGCTTGTTTGCCGCCTCAGAAGAGCAGTTTTGTACTCAAAAAGGATTGGGCAAAGCCAAGTATGTGCAACTGCAAGCAAGCTTGGAAATGAGTCAGCGCTATCTTAATGAGACGCTCAAGCGAGGCGATGCACTGACCAGTCCGCAACAAACTAAGTTATTTTTGTCGAGTTTATTGCGTGATCGCCAACGAGAAGGCTTTTATGTTTTGTTCTTAGATAGCCAAAATAGGGTGATTCGCGGTGAATTGATGTTTGAAGGCACGATAGATTCCGCCTCGGTTTACCCCAGAGAGGTGGTAAAGCGCACCTTAGAGCATAATGCTGCGGCATTGATTCTGGCGCACAACCATCCCTCAGGCGTGGCTGAACCCAGCCAATCGGATCGCCGCATTACCCGCCGATTAAGCGATGCATTGGCCTTAGTCGAGGTGCGAGTATTGGACCATTTTGTGGTGGGGGACGGTGAAGTGGTTTCTTTTGCGGAGCGCGGGTGGATATGAATCACAATTTTAGTTGTGAGTTTGGCTAAATCTAAGTACAATCCATCGACATTTTTTAGACTAAATTCAGCTCTGCTTAAAAAAAGATCACAGAAATCTACAAAAAGGATCTGTTCGGGTATTGAGCAATGCTAACCAAGTTAGTATAATGCGCGACCTTTGATAGCCTTGTATAGACTTTCTATAGCGGATCTAAACCTCTATCCTTCTGTTTAAGAAATAGAAGAGGTTCGGCCACCAAGGTTGATATCGAGCTGAAACGATTTTGGAGAAGACATTATATGTCACGAGTATGCCAAGTAACTGGTAAGCGTCCAGTAACGGGTAACAACCGTTCACACGCACGAAATGCTACTAAGCGTCGTTTTCTGCCGAACCTACAAACTCATCGTTTCTGGGTAGAGAGCGAAAAACGTTTTGTTAAACTACGCCTTACTGCAAAAGGTATGCGCATTATTGATAAGAAAGGCATCGATGCTGTTCTTGTTGACATTCGTGCACGTGGCGAAAACGTTTAAGAGGAAAATAGGCAATGGCAAAGAAAGGCGTTCGTGAGAAAATTCGTCTAGTATCATCTGCTGGTACTGGTCACTTCTACACAACTGACAAGAACAAACGTAACATGCCTGGCAAATTTGAGATCAAGAAATTTGATCCAGTAGTTCGCCAACACGTTATGTACAAAGAAGGCAAAATCAAGTAATTGATTCTTCTTTGAAGCTTCTATAAGAAGTTTGAACGATAAAACCCAGCTCTCGAGCTGGGTTTTTTATTATAAGTACTAATTAATAAGCTCTAAGTAGTTATAAGGATGGGGTAGCATGGGATGGTTAGTAAGTGGCTTAAAGCTGATAGCATTAATTTTGTTAGCTTGGATAATTAATGCCGCACTAGGCTATGAAACTAAGGTAGATAGTTTAATTTTACTATCTATTACGGTCGCATGGATGAAAACGAACCGAGTCGGAGTTTGGTTGTTCGCCGCTCTGGTGCTCACGGCCACATTCTACATTCCAGTTTCATGGAATTACGCACATCCAAATCTAACTATTGTTTCTTCCCTCATTGAAACTAACTCCTCAGAAGCATTAGAGTTCTTCAAAGATTTAGAAGTGAGCACACTGGCTATAGCTGCATTTTTTGCTGTGGTATCTTTTAGCTTGTTTCGATTTGTACCGAAAATCCAAGGTATGAAGACGTCGATATTTTTCTTTGTCTTGTTTTCATTCTTGTTGCTCGATAAGCCGGTTAGAACTATTGCTGATCGTAATATTGAAGATCACTATACTCAAGCTCTACTCTCTAATATGCGTTATGCGCCAGTACGTTTTTTCTATGACTGGTATGACTCTTATAACAAGTACCATCAATACAATGCACAGATCATGGCGCAAAGAGAAATTCCGTCATCTTGGGTGATAACCAATAAACCGCAGCAAGCTAAAAATACCATCTTTGTTATTGGCGAAAGTGTTCGTAAAGACTATATGAATGCCTATGGTTTTTCGCTAGATAATACGCCATTTATGTCGACAGCAAAGGGTGAGCTTTGGCAGGACTTTCTTTCTCCTGGGCCGAATACATTTACTTCGGTAATGCGTTTCGTTACGTTGAACGATGGGGTTAATATTGAGTTAAATAATAATATTAACACCTTAGCAAAGGCTGCTGATATTGAAACGTTCTGGATCTCAAATCAAGGGCGGATGGGCGAATTTGATACAGGGATTAGCGCAATAGCAAATTATGCTGATCATGTGTCATTTACTCGCAGCGGTAGTTTTAGAGATTCGAATATTTACGATTCGATACTACTGAAGAAGGTTGAGCAAGCTTTAGCGAGTAGCAGTAAATCGAAGCTGATCGTTGTGCACTTGATAGGATCGCATCCTCGGTTTTGTGATCGTGTAGAGGGGGAGGTGAAATTTGACTTCAATGGCGACAAAATATCTTGTTATATTGAATCTATTAAACAGACGGATTCCCTTCTGGCTGAGATTGATGCCATGGCTCAGCAGCAAGCATCCCCATATAGCTTGCTCTATGTTTCTGATCATGGTTTAGGCCATCGAGATAACGGACAAAATTTGCGTCATGACCCAGAAGTTAAGCAGTCTTATCAAGTTCCGCTGTTTATTACGGGGTCTTCTTTTGAATCAAGAGAGCTTGTTCAGTCGCCACGTAATGGTTTTGCATTAATCAAGGCGCTTTCTGAATTAATGGGTATTTCTAGTCAACAATTAGATGCGCTACCATCATTCTTCTCACCCTATAAAGATAAGCCGATAGTGAATAATGGTGAAGGAGAATTGATAAGCTTAGATGCATTGAAAGATGATTCTATTCATATGTAACCTAAGTCGTTTTTTACTTACGGTTTAGCTTTGCTAAGCCGTAATTATTTGGGATTAGCGTCTCATCACAGGAGGTAGCATGTCCAAATTGACTCAGAGTCGACGTCGTTGGAATAACCGATTGATTTTTGGAGTCTTGGTTTTTATGTTAGTGCTAAATCTACCAACATTAATTAAGACTTATTTGTTAGATGACGTCATTGAGAGTGAGCATCCTTATCTGCTCAACCCTTACCAAGAATTGCAAGCTCTACATACCACGCAATGGTCATTAACCAACGAGCAGGGTGGTTGGCAATTGAATCTGCCATCATCGATTTTGCCTCAAGAGTTCGCTCAGCGCTGGAAAACACTGGTTGGAACGGCGCTGACTAACGAAAATTATCAATCTCTCAAGGCTAATTTAACGTCACCGCAGTCGATTGAAGTGTGGTACGTTGATCAAGAAGAACCACAAAGGATCACTTATTACCAGTTACCTCAGTTTTGGTTATTAAAGAACTGGCAAGACAAATGGATCGCTGTGACGGTTGAACCAAGCTATCTATTGCCGATTCATAATCCATCATCAGAGAAATAACGGAGAGAATTGTGCCTGAATTACCAGAAGTTGAAGTGAGTCGGATGGGTATTTCGCCGCATTTGGTCGGAGAAACGATTCGTAGTCTGACCTTTCGCACCCCAAAATTGCGTTGGGATATTCCTGTTGAACTGAAACAACTTGAAGGTCAGGTGATTCGCGATATTCGTCGCCGAGCAAAATATTTAATCATTGAAACTGATGCAGGTTGTGCGATTGTACATTTAGGTATGTCTGGCTCGCTACGGGTACTAGATGCGGAGTTTCCGCCGAGCAAACACGACCACGTTGATTTACTGCTGACCAATGGTAAGTTACTGCGCTACAACGATCCGCGTCGCTTTGGCGCTTGGTTGTTTAGCCAAGATGGCCAACATGCCGTGCTGGGACACATGGGACCAGAGCCTCTGACGGATGAGTTTAATGGCGAATATATGCTGCAAAAAGCGTTGAATAAACGCGTTGCAGTAAAGCAGTTTATTATGGATAACAAAATCGTAGTGGGTGTGGGAAATATCTATGCCAGTGAGTCTTTGTTTAGCGCCAAGGTTCATCCTACCCGCGCGGCAAGTAGCTTAACGCTTGTAGAGTGGCAGACATTAGTTGCCGATATCAAACAGGTTTTGACCACCTCAATCAAACAAGGCGGTACAACCTTAAAAGATTTTGCTCAAGCCGACGGTAAACCGGGATACTTTGCACAAGAACTGCAAGTGTATGGCAAAGCTGGAGAGCCTTGTCCGAGTTGTGGTGAAGAGATAGAAGCACTAAAAATAGGTCAACGAAATACGTTTTTTTGCCCGCAATGTCAGCTGTGAGATTGCTTAATATCGTTATTCTGGTATTTGCCCTGATTTTTGAAAGTATTTCTGTGCCACCAGAAGGGATATAAGGCGCTCACGTTTCGCATCTTTGAATTGAGCCACCCATTGCTGAGCATTTTGGATTATGGCCTCAGCTTCTTCAGGGTGTGAGAGGTAATAGTCCATCTTTTCATCAAGATCGGAAAAGTCATCTTTGATTTCAACAAAATGCGTACCCGCTTGTAGTCGGCCTTCCATAAACCATGTTTCATAACGAAGTTTTGGTGTGAAGCACAGCGAATTTGAGGACATGATCCATTTTAAATTGGTGGCGACATCCATTCCCTCAAGGCTGAGAATGAACTTATACTCAAGCTGCTCAGCAATGGTCATGGTTTTTTTCACGTAGTTGAGTTGCCTTGGGTCACTATCTTTTATATCAACACGGCCAACATTACAGCGTGGATTAGCGCAGTGAGTGGCTAGTAATAATCGTCGATTAGGCCTAAAACCTGTCCCACGCCATACCAGCATATCTTTCTTTTCACTGTAGGGTTTATCACTATCGATAAAGACATAGTGTCGAACAGCATTCAGTTTCAACAATACTGAGTTTTGATTGTCACCTTCAATGGGACGACTTTTTAAAAAGCTGGGCTCTAAAGGGACATCGATGACATCCCCATTGACATACTTAAATGCAAATCTTAGTGGGAAGCACTTAATGACTTTGAGTAAATCATAGTAGTAAGCGCTGCCACCTGTCTGTTTGAAGTTTTTAACTTTGACTAAATCCACATCGCTTAACGTGAAGTCTGTATTGTATTTGCAGTAATAGTTAACGCGGTCATTTAAGTAAGATTGATTGAAGTTACCGCGTTGAGCGATGACTTTTACTCTAACAAATCGAAAAAAAGCTGCTGGTAGATGGGGCAGCAATCCATTCGATAAGTAGTATTTTAGTTTTTTCATACTGATTCTAGTTTAGCTAAAATGGCACTGTTTACTGAAATTGGCACAAATTGGGCAACATCGCCACCATGGGTCGCGACTTCTCGGACAATGGTCGAAGACAAGAAGGCAAACTCTTCCGCTGGGGTTAAAAATATGCTCTCTAATCCGGGCAGCAATTTTCGGTACATACTGGTTAGGCCAAATTCGTACTCAAAGTCCATTGTGGTGCGCAATCCACGAATCAGTACGTCACTTTGTTGTTCTTTAGCAAAATCAACCAATAGACCACTGAAGCCAATGACAGAGACATTGCTAAGGTGGGCACATGAGCTTTTAACCAGAGTAACTCGCTCTTCTAACGTAAACATGGTTTTCTTCGACGGGCTTGCTGCGACACCAATCGTGACGGAATCGAACATGCTGGCTGTTCGTTCAATCAAATTCAGGTGGCCATTAGTGATGGGGTCGAACGTACCTGGGTAGATGACATTTTTACTCATCGCATTGTCCTGTTGTAAATTGATCAACACCGTTCTCACAACGAGTGAGGTTATTTTGGATGGTATTTTCTAGGATGGCATCATTCTCAGTTAACGAGGCGCGCGAATTTTCATTGTGGTAAAGGTGGTAACCTACGCCGGAGAATTTAAGATATAAGCGTTCTTTACCTGCATTGAGCATGCGATGAACGAATTCACTGTCTTCTCTACCCCAACCGACAAAGTCCTGATTGAAGCCATTCACCTCGATCACATCCGCTCGCCAAAATGCCATGTTGCATCCTCGAGTCGCTTTGTCGTTATTGCGTACGTATGAGAATACTTTACTGAGTAGACGGTTGGTAATGCAGTTTTTACGGTTGCGAATACCCTTTGTGAAAATAGAGGGTACTAATCCGTGATGCATAATTTCTTGGCTGCAGGCTTCGTCTGTCAGAACTCGGCCACCCTGAACAAAACGATTAGCCTGTGCGACTTGTTTGTGGGATTGAATGAAGGTAGGAGATAACACCATATCGCCATCGACCATGATCAGATAATCACCACTCGCTTTTGCTATTGCTCTGTTACGACTCATCGCGAGTTGGAAGCCATTATCTTCGTGCCAACTGTGAATTAATGGAACGGGGAAGTCTGAGCTAAATTGGTCAATGAGCTGTTTTGTGTCATCGCGGGAACCATCATCAGCAACAATCACTTCATCAGGCATAACAGATTGGCGTTTAACACTCTCAAGTACCGCTTTAAGGGCTTCTTTCCAATTATAAGTGGTAATAATTAAAGTGGTTTTCATGACTTCTTAGCCTGTTCACGTAAGTAGAGATCGATGTATTTGACGAAGGTTGAGTGCATGCAAAGCCATGCGAGGATAAAGCCATGCTTACCATCTAAAAAACCACGCTTGATAATGTACATTTTTACAAAGCTGGCAAGGGCGTGAACAATCGCGGTCGTCAGGCCGGATTTTTTCTTTCCTTCGCGCTCATCTGTCCAAGCTTTTAGGTAGCCTGTGGTTTTATTGATGTAGTGATGTAAATGCTCATACGTGTAATGGTTTAAACGCCCATCCAGCTTAATGGTTTGGAAACCATCATCTTCGACTTTCTCATGCACTAGTGCGTCATTGTAATGGGTATATTCGGTGCGATATAAACGCACGATCCAGTCAGGCGACCAACCAGAGTGGTAAATGAATTTGCCAAATGCGGCGCTAAGACGATTTACTTTATAAAGAACATTGGGTTTGTTTGCTTCTACCGCAGCTAAGATACTGGCTTTTAATTCGGGTGTGACTTGTTCATCAGCATCAAGCCAAAGAACATAATCAGCAGTGACGTATTGCTGGGCAAGTTGACGTTGCTTACCAAATCCCGGCCACTCCGAATTGGTATAGAATTTGTCGGTGTATTGTCGCGCAATTTCTTCGGTGCCATCTGTACTGCCAGAATCGAGCAGGACGATCTCATCAACCCAACCTTTCACGGTATCTAGGCATGCTTGTAGGTGCTTTGCTTCATTTTTAACAATAAGAGCAACGGCTAAAGTTGGTTTAGACAAGAAAGTCTTCCTTTTGAGTCAATTTGAGAACGCTAAGTTTACTGAGTTTGATGATGCAAATCTTCAACAACACGATCAAACATTGTGATCACCTGAGCACTCATGATGCGATTCATCGCTTTTTCATCTTTTGCTCTGGTACGCCAATCTAAATCCACACTGTATTTACCCGTTTCATCAAAGATAACCTCTTCATAAACAGAAACGGTGTAATCTAGATATCGATAAGGGCCGACACGTTTAGGGTTATGGTGAGCATACAATCCAATAATAGGTGTTTGCATTGCATTGGCCATGTGAGCAGGCCCTGTATCTGGCGCAATCACCATATCGACAATATCGATTAAAGCCAGCATTTGCATGATGCTGCTTTCTCCCACTAAATTAAGGCATGGTTCAGCAAGTAATGTTTGAATATCTTGCGCTAAATCGATTTCTACTTGAGCTGGGCTGCCCGCGAGAATAACGTTCCAGCCGAGTTGGCGAGCATGCTGAATTACTTCTACATAACCTTGAGCGTTCCAGTTTTTGTAAGCTTTACTTGCTCCGGGCACAACCAATAGATTCTGTTTTTTAAGGTTAATATTTTGCTCTGCCCACTGTTTATCAGTTCTAGCGTAGCTTAGTGACCAATCAGGTTCATTTAGCTCTACACCAATTTGTGTCGCGAAGGCCATTAAGCCATCGACAACATGTAAGGATGATGGAGAGGTCACTTTGCAGTTGGTAAACAACGTTTGAAAGTCTTGGCTACGCTGTTTATCAAAACCGAGCTTATATTTGGCCTTAATACCAAGGGTAGCGATGCTGGCACGAATCGCATATTGCATGTGCAATAAGGCGTCGAACTCTCGGCCTTTCAGTTGTTGCCACAATTCTTTGTAGCCTTGCCAGCCGGCCTTTTTATCAAACACAATGATTTCAATGTTTGCTACTGCTGCCAGCAATTGCGCCTCAAGCTTGCCAGTGATCCAAGTTATTTGCGTGTTTGGCCATTGCTTTTGAATGGCTTGCACTGTCGCGATGGTATTACACACATCACCGATAGCAGAGAGGCGAAGTATGCATAGAGATTTAGGTGGAGCAGCGAACATATTAAATGCCTGAAGAGTAAAGATACCGACTCGCTAGATTATGCAGATACCTAAGATAAATGTAAAATATCCAGCGTTGAGGGCTGAGGTACCATAAAGCCTTATCATAGATAACTTGAGTGAGACGATAGAATGACAGGCAAGCCGGGCAACACGGGAATAAAACGCATTTTCAAAGCAACAGAATACTCGATACAAGGATTAAAAGCGGCTTTTAAGTATGAAGCGGCGATACGTCAAGAGTTGGCGTTGTTATTGGTAGCATCGATTTTAGTGTGCGTTTTTGACGTTAGTGTTGTTGAACGTATTCTTATGCTTGGCGTTGTCTGTTTAGTTCTGATTGTTGAACTACTAAATTCAGCTATAGAGGCCGTCGTTGACCGAATTGGTATTGAGCATCACGAGCTGAGTGGACGAGCAAAAGATATCGGTTCATCCGCAGTGTTAGTGGCTTTGATTTTTGCCGCGTTTACTTGGGGCTATATCCTTTTAAGCCATTATGTATTTTAACTCGCTACGTATTTTAAGCTATTGCCGGAGTGCACGATGATTGAGACGATTAAAACAGAAAAGCAGTGCATTTGGTTCGATAGCGATATTATTGATGCTAGTGACGCTGCTATTTTTGACGCTAACTATTGGCAGGCAAATAACAAAGTGGTTGGTAGTGCAAAAGGACGAGGGACGACTTGGTTTGTCCAACTCGACTCTATTCAAGGTGCACTGCGTCATTACCGACGCGGTGGCTTATTCGGCAAACTGGTTGAAGATAATTACTGGTTTTCTGGCTGGGATAAAACACGCAGCGCAGCAGAATTTTCGTTGTTACTTAGCCTGAGAGAAGCGGGTGTCAATGTACCTAAGCCTATTGCCGCTCGAGCGGTAAAGTCAGGGCTCACCTATCAAGCAGATCTCTTGAGTGAACGTATTCCTCAAGCAAGAGATCTGGTCAGTATTTTGCAGGAAAAACCTTTACCAGCAGAAATCTACCAACGAATCGGCCTAGAAATCCGCAAAATGCATGACGTTGGTGTGAATCATACCGATCTCAATATCCATAATATCTTACTCGATAAGCAAGATAAGGTATGGATTATCGATTTTGATAAGTGCCAGAAGCTAGAGGGTGACACTTGGAAACAAGCTAATTGGGATAGGTTGAAGCGATCTTTTATCAAAGAGAAAGCTAAAGTCGGAATACATTGGGATGAGTCTAACTTTGAGCTTTTAGCAACCAACCGCTAAATTTTATGTCGTTTAGCAGTTGGTAAAATAGATTAAGAATACGCTTTATTTAAGAAGTCAGTGTATTCGTTAGGGACCCCGCAAAAAATTACATCGTCGCGATTGATTAAATGGTAGTGGACTGCCAAGCTATTCTGGATTAAGTGGTTGTATAAAGGCGCGATGTACAACTCACCTTTTTCCCACTCTTCTTTCGGTTTACTTAGGTATGTATTATACGCCTCTAAGTAATCTTGTTTTTTGTTGAAGTGGTACAAGCCAGTACTACAAAGATCGGAGATAGCTCTCTTCTCCGCTGTTTCTATCACCAAACTTGAATTACTTTCCTTAGGTTTAGCAAACGACCAGTTTTCACCTTCGCCTTTAAATACCTCTAAGTAGCCAGCACCAATATTGCTGACTTCCGGAAAAATAAAATTAGGACGAAAGGTATCGATATTAAAGATGGTAATAGAATCTTGGTGATTGATACCTTGTGCTTCAAGTTGTTCTAAGCCTAGAGTGACGGTTTCGGCTTGACCCCTTGTATCCTCTTTTAAAATGACAATATGAGCAGACTTTATGCCCATTCTTTCTGCTTGTTTGGCAACAAATTCAGGAGTGTCAAAAACATCTTTGACGATAAATAGAAAATCGTGGCTAGCGAAATACTGTTTGAAACTTTCAACTGAATGCTCGAACAAAGTCTTCCCATGCGCTTCGAGCATGTATTTTGGTTGTGAATAGCCCGCTTTAAAAAATCGGGAGCTCATACCTGCCATTGGAATTATGATCATTACTGAGTGAGCCTTACTAGTATTTGATGGAGTCTAAATGCATTAGCAAACAAAGCCTTTTGACGTGTTGGATCGTCAGCATGTAGCGGTAGCATTGAAAGAAATAATTGTATCTGCATTGCATATAGATGCTGAGCGGTTAAACCAAACTGTTCTTCAATGAGTTGGATGAACGCTTGTTGAGTTTCTTTATGGACGCCTTCTTCAGCAATGGTTAGCTGAATGTGGTTATCTTGGATCGCCACACTATAGTAACCCGCGATAATCCAATCATATAAACCTAAGATAGAATGGCTAAGCTTAGCAAAATCATAGTTAATATCGCCATACAAGGTAAGAGAGCCATCAGGAGTCATGCCTCTAGGATCGATAGTTTTTATCTTTCCCGCTCGAAAATCATAGAGGATATTACTAAAGCAGAAATCACCGTGAAGAATGGTATTTAGCGCTGAGCTAGGTGGTAAGTTAGCTTCACTATTTTGCAAAATTGTCTTTAAACTAACCGTTTTTTCCTGATTAAATACCCACTCGTCCTCGAGTGAAATATGTTGTTGTTTGCAGTACTCATCCAGTCTTTCATTGGTTTTCTCTCGAAATAGTAAATCTAGAGAATTGGTATTCTCTTCGTCTAGTTGTGGATGCTGTTTGCATGCTGATAAAAATTCAAGGCAGTTTGATAGAATCTGCACCCAGATATTGCTTGGCAATTTGGAAAATACAAACAGTTCATTTAATGCGGTTAAATGAAGGAATTCAAGACGGTAAGACACTTTGCCACCTTGTTCGCTGGCACCCATGAATTGCGGTGTATAGCCACGCAAAGCAAAAGGTAAGTTAGCAAACCAGTTTGCTTCGGCGGCGATTTTGGTGTTTTTTGAGCTCGATTTTTCAATCCATTCAGAATTAATGGTTAGCTCATTGAATGCACGTTGAGTGGTGAAGCGAGCTTTAGAACGGTAGTAAGTGTTAACGTGACCAAAATCTAACCATTGTTTTGATTCGACAGCGATAAGGCCAACAGAGTGATGATACCTATTTAGACCATCAATAAAGTTCCACTCGCTCTGAGTGATCGCTTTTAATAGTTCTCTTGGTTCGCTAAATTTAAAGTAACCATCAATCACGCGGTGATTTTCACAGTTATGCTGATTATTATCACTTTTGAGCCAATTTGCTTTGTCGTCGGTTAAAACTGCCCAGTTATAGCTATCCTTTGCGATTGAAACACTTGCGATGTCATCACCAACGGGTAATTCTTCAAAGAGAGTATCGCCATAAAGAATGTGTAAAGGTTTGTCGAGAGAGTGGCCGCTAATATTGACGGCTGCGACGAGTGAAGCCCCCAGAGTCAAGTTATCTGGTGTTTTGAGTATAGAAACATTGTTTTTCTCTAACCAAGCGCGATCATTTTCTAGCACGGTAAATGATTCAGGAAGCGATAGAAATAAGTTAGCTCCCTTAGGTGCGAGTGCGACTTGGTGTTGGAAAAGTCGTCTATTACCAAGCGGTAAAAAACTGGGTGGGATTTTACCAAATTCAGAAGCAAGCTCTTGGTCAACATACGCACCGGACATAATCAAGAACATGACTTTTCCTTATTGAGCATTTCAGTGATTTTCTCAAAACTTAAGTTGGCAAATTCAGAAGGGCGAACGGCTCTATCATCAATGTAGAAGCCATCATGGCCACACCAAGGTTTACCCACTAAGATTTCATCGTAAGGTACGTTATGTTTATCTAACCATTCAGTAATGGTTGGTAGTGTATGAATATTGATTTTTCCTACGTTACCTTCATAGGTTCTCATATTGCGAGCGGTTGATATGACGATCTCGAAACCATTGTCTTTATACTGTTGGAGCTGCGCTATTACTTCTAGCCTTGGTAATACATTTTTATAATCAGAAGTGTTTGCTTGGGTGAGGGTGCCATCGAGATCTACAATCAACTTTTTCATTCAGTTTTACCTATTCACAGCTTGGCGTAATTTAACGTGCAAAACGAATATGATTCGTTACGTTTATGATACTTTGATTGTAAACTTTTTAGCGTTCTCTTCAAAGAATCTATAGCGACATCCTTGCGAAGGATGATAGTGCTAATCACGAACGTGATCGTGGTATGCTTATTGAGTTCGGTCAACTTCAGTTTCTCACCACCACGGTAAACCATCCTGGTGGTGGGAAAAGAATACAGAATGGGGTGGGCGTGGTTATTTGAACTTTTTCTTGGTTATTTTATTCAGTTTGTAATTTAGGTAATCGAGCGAATCTTCGATCCAATTGGCTTTTGGTAGAGGGTACTGATGATACTTTTTATAAATTGATTGCCATTTTGGATAGGTCAGGCGCTTGCGGGTCGAAATCAAAGGTAAATAGTATTTTAAAGACTCAACACCTAATTGCTTAGCGCCTAAGACAATTAAGTTATTCACCAGTAACTCTTCATACATCGAAATCGCATCGGGGTTATTGTCAAAACTGTTCTCAAACGGAATGTTACGACCTAAAGACAAATAACGATAGGTTATATAGCTTTCTGGTGTATAGCGAAAACAATCATTTTGCTTCAGCATATAAGCAGGTTTTGGGTGATTTAAGTAATACTCAAATAGTTCTTTTGGGTATAAATCGACAGCAAAAATTTTGAGTATGTCTTCACGGTGCCCAGCATAGATGAAATCACAAACCCAGAATGGCACTTTCCACTCAGCGAGATGTGTCCTGGTCGAAAAGTCAGCCACGCAAACATGTCCTTTACCGACAGAGTAGGCCGGTGTTCTATCCAGATTCAATGCCATAAATTCAAGTAGTGAACTCGAGGTAAAGCGGAGATCGGTTCTTGTTTTAATAACAAAAGGACGTGTCGCTACTTCTAATCCTCTTTTCGTGCTGACCAATTGGCGGTTGATGTTGATTGGTGTCGAACCAACTGTCATATCGCCAGGATCATCTGTTAATACGATATGGTCACATAGAGCATTTAGTTCTTCGCCAATATCCGCGTTGATCCAAGTAGAAAGTATCACTTCAGCATCAGGGTAGAATTGTCTAATCGATCTAATAACGTCTAATGTCGAGGACTCTTCGGCTTTGAACAATTGCCCTTGTACGACCACAGAGATGTCAGAGCTATTAATTTTAATGGTCACAATGCCTCTTTGGTAATTCCGGTTAAGATGTAAAACAAGTCAATCAATACAATACATTATAGGCTTTTCTCCGATGAATTATGTTGCCTGCTTTCATTCAATCGAATTAATGTGCAATAACGTTTTAGCTAACGCGCCTTTATGCTTGTCCATAAATGCATTTGTCAGAGTAGACATGTCTTTTCTATCATTCGAAAAGACATTGTGAAGTTGTGCCACTAGCTCATCTGAATCTAAGATTATGGTCGTAATCCCCTCACTAACCAGCAACTCAGTAATATCTTTAAAATTAAAGTAACTAGGCCCAGTGATGGATGGAAGGCCAATAGCAGTAGGTTCTAATAGGTTGTGCCCGCCAACTTTATCCCCGATCAAACTCCCTCCCATAAAACACACATCTGCAGCTTTAAGCATGGTGAACATGTCTCCCATTGTATCACCAACATAAACTTGCACATCAGCGGTGATAGGAGCTTGAGAACTGCGTGAAATCGTATTGAAATTTAGCTCGCGACTCAGTTTGCCAACTGCTTGGAATCGTTCTGGATGACGAGGGACGATAATGAGCAATGCATCAGGATAATCGCACAACACTTTTTGATGGCTATCAAATATCTGCTTATCTTCACCGTCATGAGTGCTGGCGGCGATCCAAACGGGTCGGTTGCCAATCGCCTTCCTCAGTTTCAACCCCTCTTCTATTGATGCTTCAGATATTTGAATGTCAAATTTTAAAGAACCAGTCACATGAAGCTTATGTCTAGAAACGCCTAGTTGCTCAAAGTGTTGAGCATCAGCAAGAGTTTGACATAGTATTTGCTCTACGCTGTTCGAGATAACACGAAAGAGAGATGTTACTTTACGATAATTATTCATCGATTTTGCAGACAGGCGAGCATTGACAATAGATATTGGGATGCCTGAACGATGGACCGCATTTAGAGTGTTAGGCCATAACTCTGTTTCGATGATGAGCATCTGGCGTGGATTGATCACTTTAATAAAGCGTTTAACAGCAAACGAAAAATCCACCGGCATGAATCGATGTTCAACTATGCTGCCTAATTTCTCTATTTGCTCTGCCCCTGTGCTAGTCGTTGTGGTTACTAGCAATGGTATATCGGGATGCTGGCTTGAAAGCATCTTTATTAAAGGGATAGCCGCAATGCATTCTCCAACAGAAACGGCGTGAATCCATATTGGCTGTGCTTCACTACGTAATTTTGGTGTAATACCAAGCAGTTCTTTCCAACGATTTTGAAAAATGCTTCTTTTCCGGTTTTTAAATATTAACGGCAGTAATAGCAGTGGGCTAACCAATACTAGGACTAGCGAATATATAAACCTAGCGATCACTGCTTTCACCGTTGTTGTGTATCATGAATGTGAAAAATGAGCCTAACATAATGTTATGAACTAATAATCCTGAAGTACTAAATAAGTATGATTCAAACATGTTAACGGTAACCCAGTAGACAAAAAACAGGCAGCAAGCGTATTGGATTTGATTGAATTGCTGACCTTTATCTGATGCCATACAGCGACGGAAGACTAGAATCAACGTTAGGCTGATGATGGTTACCCCAAGTAATCCATAAAATACGGTTAAATCGATGAATGAGTTATGTAAATGATGTATGTGTTCTTTAATAAAAGGAGATGTTTTATCTGAAGTTAAAATTAACTCTTTATTTACACCGTGGTCACTACCTAAAATTGGTCTTTCTTGAATCCAGTCTAAGGCCGCATTCCACAGTGACACTCTTACTCCAGTGCTATCATTTGGAAGACGATCGAATTGACCTGAAAGCACGAGTGACAAAGTGTTTTGTTCGCTTTCTATTCTTTTTTCTACACTCGTGAAATGCCCAATTGAGAAGAGCACTATAAGCAATAGTAAGATGGAAAAGACAACTCGTTTTTTTGAGGCTTTAATTCTTTTTATATATACATACCAAAGGCTACCTAAACTTATAGATAGCGTAAGTCCTAGTAGGACTTGTCTGGTTTGTGTCGCGATTAAGACAAAGGTAAAAAAAAGCAAAAGACCTATATAAGCAATCCAATAAAGAGGGCGTTGTAGTGATTTTGTCGTGAATTCTTTAATTATCATAGCTATGAGCACGATGATAGCAACGCCAGACCATATCGCTGGATGTTGAGCGTTGTTCACGCCAAAAGAAATTCGAACGCCATTAGCTCCACGTAATAACTCACCAATAAAATCTGGGCTATGTGAGATAAAGCTAACAATAAACCCAGTGAGCATCGCAAACCACAATAACGTTACTCTCTCACTTTTACCTTGTAGGAAAAAAGCGATAGGTAAGAAGTAAAAAAGGTTAAACATCGGCCCTATATCTGGGAGTTCTCTTGCTAAGTGAGGAAGCTGAATTTTCGCATTGATCCAACTTAAAACAGAAGCGCCTAATGCGGCGATGAACAATTTAAATACATTATCACTAATCAATGGTTTTGGTGATGTGATACATAAAAAAATAAAACTAATGACAAAGATAGTTTGAAAAATATCGCCATAAAGACGAAATGAATATTTAAGTATGGCATATACCATAATGCAAAGTAGCATTAAGGTATTGAATGCAGTCTGTCTTTCGATATTGTTGAATGGATGCATTTTTATTGTAATAAATTGATGATTGAGTCGGAATGTAAGTTCTTTAAACAATTCATATGGCCCAGAGGGCATTTTCGTTTAAAGCAAGGGCGGCATTCTAATTCAATCGAGACAATATCAACAGAGTTAGCGAGTGGTGGCGTGTATTTAGGTGATGTTGAACCATAAACACCAATAACATGGCAACCAACTGCCGCAGCGACGTGCATTAAGCCGGAATCATTACTAACAACGGTGTGACACGCTGCCAGTAAGTCGACAGCTTCTATCAATGATGTTTTACCGGCTAAAACATGGATATTGGCTTGATTTTCCTCACCTACAAGGCTCCTGATTTTCTCACAGGTATCGATATCTTTCTGTGAGCCAAATAACCACACCTGCTTTCCTTGATTGGTCACATAGTTGGCAACCTCAGCATACTTTTCTTCAGGCCATTTTTTGGCTGGGCCAAATTCAGCGCCTGGGCAAAGGCCAATGCTTTCCTGATCCATACTCAATCCAAACTTGGTAATGGCTTGTTGTTGGCTTTTTTTATCAATCGCTAGTTTTGGGCGAGGTAAGCTTTCGAGTCCACCAAGTGAGCCAGAACCAAGCATGGTATCCTTTGAATAAGCCAAAGCAACATAACGCTCAACCATGAATTGGAAAGCCTTCATATTGCAACGAATGTCGTTGAGCAAACCAAAACGTATTTCTCCTTTCCAGCCGGTACGAACTGGGATTTTAGCAAACCAAGGGATCAAGGCGGATTTAGCTGATTTTGGTAGTATAAATGCGTGGTCGTAATTTTCGCGACGGAGGTTTTTACCCAGATCGAAACGAGCACGTAAATTTAAATCACCATGGCCGAGAGGTATTTCAATTGCTCGGTTTACCTCAGGCATACGCTCCAAGATAGGCTTGCACCAAGCGGGCGCTAACACATCAATAATGGCGTTAGGGTGTTGTTCCCTTAAGGTGATATAGAGTGACTGAGACATCACCATATCGCCAACCCAAGAGGGGCCGATCACTAAAATTTTATTCATGATTTGTGATTCCAAAACAGCTTTTTCATGATGGATTCGTAGCTTCGATAGCTCTCAATGTAGACCTTTTGCAGTACACCTAATTTTTGTTTTTCTTTGCGTTTCGTGTTTTGACTACTGATGGTTGAAATGATTTCAGCGCGTTCAAATAGAGAAGGCTTCACGCTATAGGCTTTTACCTGATGGCGCCATGGCTTTTCCATGTAGTCGTCTACAGGCTCAATGAAGTACTCAGCATTGGCAATAAATGCCTGTGCAGCTTGAGGCGAAAGTGCATAAGCGGTGGTCCCACAGCTTTTCTTTGCATATTGCCCGAGCTGTGTTTGAGTTGTTATCTCTTCAATCGGAGTAAATTTACTAGGTTGTGTTGCCGCGAGTTTTACGTAACCATATTTATTAATATAGGGTTCAAGGATTTCAAGGACGTCACCTGCGAGAGGTTGGATATCAACATTATCTTCAAGTATGACAACTGGCGCTTGTAGTTCTACACATTTTTGCCACAAGCTGTAATGGCTAGCAAAACATCCAATCTCACCAGGTTTGAGTTCATAGCCTTTGCGTTGAAAAGTTTGTTTTTGTGATGCTTTATTTGAGTATAAAAAATGCTCTTGAGAAGCATCAACGGCATCAAAAAATTCAAATTCAATACCGACATTGAGCAATTGCTGTGACATTCGCTGTCTGCGCTCTTGGGAGCGAGCAAGACTAACCACAAAAATTTTCATTAGCGAACCTTCCAATCACTGTTATATCGAGACTTAAAAAGATTGTAGTAATTACTGTCGTCTTGTTGAGTCAGCAAAAGTTGCAAAATCCACATATATTGCTCAGGTTTTGGTTCAACAAAATGCTCAATAGCGTTATTCATGGCGCGCGCATCGGCTTGTTCGGAAGCTTGAAGGTCTAAAGCGGGCAGCACTTCAATCGAGAATTTTCCTGTTTTTGGGTCGATAGACGCAAACAGAGGAACAATGTGAGCCTTAGATAGCTTTGCTAACTTGCTTAAGCCTGGCAGTGTTGCTTTAGTTGTGGCAAAAAAATCAACAAATTCACTCAGTTCAGCGCCATGATCCTGATCTGGCAAGTAATAGCCTAAGTAACCAGATTTTATTGACTTAATAAATGGCTTTATACCGCCTGAACGCTCATAAACTCGACCGCCATATTGAACTCGCTGTCGATGCATTAGCCAGTCTGCTACAGGGTTCTTCTGTTTTTTTGCCATCGCAGAGACAGGTAAATTTAAAGAAGCTAATAGAATGGCAGGGATGTCGATTGCCCAGGAGTGAGGAACAAGCAAGATAACATTCTCACCGGCATCCGTTAGCTGAGTTAGGTTATGTTTATTTACAAATTCACACTGCTGTTGTAGCCATGTCTTTGAACGTAAGGAGAGTAATACGAAACGAAGTATAAACACACCTGCGGTGTAGAGCGTTTTATAGACTAACGCTTCACGCTGCTCAAAACTCATTTCAGGAAAACAGAGCTGCAGGTTGACTCGCGTACGATGTGCAGGCCCCTTGTTTGATTTTGATAGTTTACTCGCTATCTTTTTCGCCAGCCATTGATGAAAAGACAATGGAAGCAGTGCTATTGGCACCGAGAGAATGACACCTAGCCAAGTGGGCCAGTTCTTAGGTGCTAAGAAGTGCCACTCAAAAGTAGGGTTATAGGCTTTTTCATCAAAATCGTTGCGAGGAGCTGCTGACATAGATTGCTCAATAGGCGCTTAGCGCAATAGTTAGTCGAATGTGTTTTAGTCAAGTGTACCACGCAACAAAAGGCGCTTCCTAGAGTGCAGATAGAGAAGGTGAGTAATTTGAAGGTTTACTCACCAGTTTGGAGTTCAACTCGGTTTAATCGTTACCAAATAAATCACGAGTGTATACTTTATCAGCAAATGGTAATAGCTCATCATTCATGCGATTAGATACGATGGTATCAGAGAGCTTAATGAATTCAGCAAAGTCGGTGACCACTCGTGAGTTAAAGAAGAGCGTTTCTTGTAGTGCAGGTTCGTAGACAACTACTTCAACGCCTTTCGCTTTCAGGCGCTTCATTATGCCTTGAATCGACGATGCTCTGAAATTATCAGAACCTGATTTCATTACTAAGCGATAAATTCCCACTGTCTTCAGGTTACGTTTGAGGATACTTTCCGCGACAAAATCTTTACGAGTTCTATTCGCGTCAACGATCGCCCCAATGATGTTGTTCGGCACTTCTTGGTAGTTGGCTAACAGCTGTTTGGTATCTTTGGGTAAGCAGTAACCACCGTAACCAAATGATGGGTTGTTATAGTGATTGCCAATTCGAGGATCTAATCCTACACCTTCAATGATTTGTCGTGAGTCTAAGCCGTGCGCTTCCGCGTAGGAATCTAGTTCGTTGAAGTAGGCCACTCGCATAGCTAGGTAGGTGTTAGAAAATAGCTTGACGGCTTCCGCTTCTGTTGAATTGGTAAACAGCACTGCAATATCCGTTTTTTCCGCACCTTCAAGAAGCAAGCCGGCAAAAATTTGCGCTCGCTCACTTTGTTCACCAACGATAATGCGTGATGGGTAAAGATTGTCATATAGCGCCTTGCCTTCACGAAGAAACTCTGGAGAGAAGATGATGTTCTCACAGTTCAATTCTTGTTTGATGCGCTCTGTGTAACCGACCGGTACGGTTGACTTGATCACCATCACCGCTGATGGTGCGATGGCTATGACATCACGAATAACGGCTTCAACCGATGATGTGTTGAAGTTATTCGTTTGAGGATCGTAATCAGTGGGGGTGGCAATAACAACAAAATCAGCGTTGCTATAAGCATCTTTTTTGTTGGTTGTGGCCTTGAAATTAAGTCCCTTGGTTGACAAAAAACGCTCAATATCACTATCAGCAATTGGAGATTGTTTTTTGTTTAGCAAGGCAACTTTTTTTTCAATGATATCTAAGGCTACAACTTCATTGTTTTGCGCCAATAACATTGCATTTGATAGGCCGACATAGCCTGTACCTGCGATAGCAACTTTCACTGTTCGATCCTCTACGGTTAGTCTTGGTTTCTGTACTATCGGAATTAGCGATTAATCAACGCCATGTATTCTGCGACGCCTTCCGCAACCGTTTTAAATTCATGATCACAACCAGCTGTGCGAAGTTTGGTTAAATCAGCTTGAGTAAACTCTTGGTACGCACCTTTTAGATGATCAGGAAATGGAATGTTTTCAACTTCACCTTTACCGTGGTGCTTGATAACAGCTCTAGCGACTTCCTCGAAAGATTCCGCATAACCAGTACCTAGGTTAAAGATCCCAGACACGCTATTTTCCATAAACCACAAGTTAACAGCCGCAACATCACCAACATAAATGAAATCTCGCTGGAAGGTTGCGCTACCTGCAAATAGCTTTGGATTTTCGCCAGCATTCATTTGGTTGTTCAAATGAAAAGCAACCGAAGCCATTGAGCCTTTGTGCTGCTCACGAGGACCATAAACGTTGAAGTAACGGAAACCTGTAATTTGAGAAAGTGTTTCACCATGCGCTTCGGCATCTTGCCAGACTCGACGCACGTAATTATCGAACTGCTGTTTTGAGTAGCCGTATACGTTGAGCGCACCTTCGTATTGAGGCTCTTCAATGAATGTATCAGTTTCGCCGTAGGTGGCAGCGGATGAAGCATATAAGAATGGGATATCGCGCTCTAAACAGTAATGGAGTATTTCTTTAGAATACTCATAGTTGTTGAGCATAATGTATTTGCCATCCCACTCAGTCGTCGCAGAACATGCACCCTCGTGAAAAATAGCGTCAATAGGACCAAAATTTTCGCCAGACATGATTTGAACGAGGAAGTCATCGCGATCCATGTAATCTGCAATATCTAAATCAACTAAGTTTTGAAATTTCTTGCCATTTTTAAGGTTATCGACAACCAGAATGTCATTGATGCCTTTGTCGTTTAATGCTTTAACAATATTGCTGCCAATCATGCCAGCACCGCCAGTGACGATAATCATAATTATTCCTATAAGTGTTATTACTTAAGTTTTTTAAAGGATGATTTTATTTGCGAAGACATTTAATATACCAAGGCATTGCTTTTTCAACACCTTGTTGAATATTATATAGAGGTTCATAGCCTAATTTGTTTTTTGCTTTTGTGATATCTGCTTGAGAATGTTTGACATCTCCAGCTCGAAAATCTTGATATATGGGATTGAAAGTATAGTGGATGTCATTTGTTTCAAGCATTGTTTTTAAATAATTAAACAAAGTATTAAGAGTTGTACGATCGCCTACAGCAACATTATATACTTCATTTTTAGCTTCATCAGTAGCGGTAGCGGCAAGGATGTTCATTTGCACTGTATTTTCAATAAAACAGAAATCTCGGCTAGTTTCACCATCGCCATTGATAAAAATCGTCTCATTTTTTATCATAGCAGATGTCCATTTCGGAATAACAGCAGCATAGGCACCTTGTGGGTCTTGGCGTTGACCAAATACATTGAAGTAACGTAGGCCGATACTTTTAAAATCATAGTTACGGCTATAGACGGAAGCATAGATCTCATTTACGTATTTAGTTACGGCGTAAGGAGATAACGGATTGCCAATTTGCTCTTCCACTTTAGGTAAACCAGGATGATCCCCGTAAGTAGAGCTGGAAGCAGCATAAGTGAAACTTTTCACGCCTTCGTTTTTAGCTGTGTCAAGTATATTCAAAAAACCATCTATATTGGTTGAATTTGTAGTGATTGGGTCATTAATAGAGCGAGGTACAGAGCCTAATGCGGCTTGGTGTAGTACATAATCAATGCCCTTCATTGCATTTTGACATGCTCTGTAGTCTCTAATGTCGCCTTCAATAAAGCTAAAGTTTGACCATTGAGACGCTGAAACCAAATCTCGGACTTCATCTAAGTTGAATTGATGTCCAGTTGAAAAATTATCCAGGCCAATAACTCTTTGATTTAATTTTAGTAACTGTTCCAATAGGTTTGAACCAATAAACCCTGCGACCCCGGTAATTAGCCATGTTTTTGGATTGTTAAGAAGCTCTTGTTTGACTTGTTCAAATTTTGACATATTATTCTCCGATAGTTATCTGTTATCTGTTATCTATTCGCAAAAAAGAGAAAAATCGATAGGCTTATATTATCATTGTAGTGGTCAACTATAATTGGCCACGGCTTTAAATTCCCCCAATATAATCGTTCTGATTCATTGGGGGTTAGGCCGCCGTTATATTGATGTGGCCTGAGTTGGCTAATGTAGCGGGTGATATCTTGTTGAGCTTCAGCGAAGCTATGATAACCCACAGTTGGCCCCAATTCCGTCTTCATACTTCTAAAGTATGCGCTCCATCGGCGCATTATCCCAACAGTTTCCTCGGCGAGAATTTGAAAACGCTACAGTAATTGACGGTACCTACGGTTAGTGTAATGACTGCCCTGATCGCTATGGAACATAACACTGTTAGGCTTAGCACGAGACTCATAAGCTATCGAAATAGCTTTGCCTGTAGGTAATAAAGACACTGACCAACCACCTTGATAAGATCCCAGAACTCTATACACTTTCAAGCTTCTGACAATACTGTCTTTCGCATTCATTCGGTGACAGTCCGCCATTAGTATCATGATTCCGGTTTGGATTGAAGAAGCACTCGATATATTCTAATATCTCAGAGCGTGCTTCATCATGGGTTTATAGATCCTGCGCTTTACTCGATCTTCCTTGAGCAGCGAGAAGAAACTCTCGGCAACGGCGTTATCGTGACAGTTTCCCCTTCTACTGATGCTAATTTCCATATTGTGCTTTTTTAGGAAACTGCGCCAGCCGCTAGAAGTATATTGCATACCTTGATCAGAGTGAACTAGAACCTGTTCGTTTGGTCCTCTTCGCCAAATAGCCATCAATGAAAAGATCGGTTTTTGGACTGCTCTTCATCGTCCAGCTAACTACTTTTTTAGAAAACAAATCGATAACGACGGTTAGGTAAAGCCAACCTTCATAAGTGGGAATATAAGTAAAGTCCGTCACCCAGCTTGTATCAGGTTTATCAACGGTAAACGCTCGGTCTAGGGCATTTGGAGCGGTTAAATCGACTTTTCCAGAATGGAAATCTTTGTGTCGCTTATATCCACGCAAAGCCTTAATGTTGGAGGATTTCATTAGTCGGTAAACCCGATTTTTACCACAGGGCGGCTTTGTTTCCTGAATCAGGGAACTAAATCATTAACCTACGATCTGATCGGCTAAGTTCACTCAAATACTTAGACCAATGCCCAAACCTCGCTACAAAACAACCAACTAGAAACTTTATAACCAAGCTTTAATCAATCGCGGCTCACTGACATTTTGGATTGATGAAGAGGCTGTTCAGCAATGGAAGTAAATCAAGCGTAGGAGCCGTGGAAGACCTCGCTTGTTTAGTGGCTTAGCGATCATGACTGCTCTTATGGTTAAGCGTGTATTTGCACTGCCGTTAAGAGTTCTTCGAGGGTTCATTAACTTTATTTTTAAGCTCGCTCAACTACCGTTGTCATGCCCTCGTTATTCATGCATTAGCAAACGAGCTAAAGCGGTCAACGTCGCCTTCAAGATAAAAACTAAAGGTACAATCCAGTATTTAGCTATTAATGCGACAGGGCTAAGGGTCTACGGTGAGGGGCAATGGAAGGTAAAAAAGCATGGCACTGACGGGAAACGCCGTGTCTGGAGAAAGCTACATTTAACGGTCTATGTAGACACGCATGAAATCACTGCCGAAGAGTTAAGTTTATCGAATGTGAGCGACGGTGAAGTGCTCCCCAATTTGCTCAAACAAACTCGCCGAAGAATCATAGAGATATCTGGTGACGGTGCGTATGACACAAGGTTGTGTCATGAAGCTATTCGCATCAAACGAGCCACATCACTCATTCAACCAAGAGAAGGCACAGCCTTCTGAGAACAAGGTCATCCTCGTAACTTAGCAGTCGGTTGCCAGAAGCTATATGGTTCAAATAAGCATTGGAAAAGGGAGTACGGCTACCATAAACGTTCACTCGCGGAGACAGTGATGTTTCGTGTAAAGAAACTTCTCGGTGGGACTCTAAGCTTAAGAAATTACAATGTCCAAGTTCTTACGCCATGATAAAAGCGTTAAACCAGCTCACTGGGCTAGGTATGCCTGAAACAATGATGATCGCCTAACAATTAGTCATGTTAGGCGTGTTTTAAATTGAACTCGAATTAGGAAGCAAAGCCTAACTAAGTGACAAAATGCACTATGCCACAGCTTAAGTAATGGAATGAACTTACCTGAACAAATCGCAGGTTGACGATTTAACTCAGTCGTTTATACCCGTGATCATTGAAGATACTTGATTTTTTAAACGTTCAGGATCATGCTACAGAGCATGAAAATATCTCTAACCGATAATCAGAAAAAGAACTCGAAACCCAACATGATAAAACTCGTGATGGTCGAGTACGTGACCGCATTAAAGCGGTACTTCTTGCATTTGAAGGTTGGAGTGCCGCAATTATGTCACAAGCTCTGCGTATCCATGAAACAACTGTGCATCGCCAACTTGTTGATTACACATTATCGGCAAAACTAACGCCGTTGAATGGCGGTTCATCAGGCTATCTAACGGAGATTCAAACCATGGCGTTGATAGAACACTTGACCGAACATACATACCATAACACACATCAAGCCATTGGCTATGTTATTGAACAGTTTGGTGTTCAATACTCGGTTCCTGGAATGAACAAATGGCTGCATCATAATGGTTTCAGCTACAAGATGTCCAAAGGAGTACCTCATAAGTTTGATGAAGCCAAACAGAAAGCCTTTATTGAGGCTTATGAAGCGCTAAAAGCAAGCTGTAGCAAGCTGTAGCAAGCTGTAGCAAGCTGTAGCAAGCTGTAGCAAGCTGTAGCAAGGATGAGTCGATTCTATTTATCGATACAATTCATCCTACTCAAGTGACCAAAATATCTCATGGTTGGATACGAACAGGGCAAGATAAATCGGTTGAAACAACGGGAAGTCGAAGTCGCCTCAACCTGATTGGCACTTTGAATCTTGCCGATATTGGCGGCACTATCATTAATGATTACGAGACCATAAATAGTGAAAGTATAGTCCGTTTCTTCTGCCAAATCAGAGAGCGTTATCTATTAAGTAACAAGCTCCACATTATCCTAGATGGTGCGGGATATCACCGCAGTGACTTAGTCAAAGATGCGGCGTGTGTCCTTAACGTTGAACTGTATTATCTTCCACCTTATAGCCCCAATCTGAATCCAATAGACCGGCTTTGGAAGGTGATGAACGAGTATTCAAGGTTCAAAAATAAACGGGCACTCAGAGATGCAATTGAGACATTTTTCACGGTAACTCTTCCTGAGGTCGCTGGATCACTAACGTCTCGAATAAATGATAATTTCTAGACTCTAAAATTGGCACCTTCAAGTTAATTGGGTATAGGTCGATAAAGCATTAGAAAGTAGTAGCACAAGAGTTTTGTTCGATGTATATTAAAAAAATTTTTTAAAATTAGAGATAATGAAATGTTTCAAAGAAATTTAGATTTGAAAATTGCAGTAGTTGGGTTGGGGTATGTGGGACTTCCCTTGGCTGTAGAATTTGGCAAAAAATCTGCGGTTGTTGGTTTTGATATAAACACGACACGAATTCAAGAATTAACATTATTTAATGACTCAACGTTGGAATGTAGTAGAGATGAAATTGAAGATGCGAAATATTTGTCATTTTCCAATAATGTTGATGACATAAAAGCTGCGAATTTTTACATTGTTACAGTGCCAACGCCAATTGATGATAATAAGAGACCTGATTTATCACCATTAATATCGGCATCAAAAATGTTAGGTGGCATAATTAATAATGGTGATATCATAGTTTTTGAATCTACGGTTTATCCAGGTGCAACGGAGGAGGTTTGCGTTCCAATATTAGAGGCAGTGTCAAATCTGAAATTTAACCAAGATTTTTTTGTAGGTTATAGTCCTGAAAGGATAAATCCAGGAGATAAAGATCATCGAGTTGCAAATATAGCTAAGGTTACATCTGGTTCTACTGTTGAAGTTGCCGATTATATTGATGAAGTGTATGCTAATATTATTTTAGCAGGAACATTTAAAGCAAGCTCAATTAAGGTTGCGGAAGCAGCTAAAGTAATAGAAAACACGCAAAGAGATGTCAATATAGCGTTAATTAACGAGCTTGCTCTAATTTTTGATAGGTTGGATATTGACACCTCTGAAGTGTTAGAAGCGGCGGGAACGAAATGGAATTTCCTACCGTTTAGACCTGGTTTAGTCGGTGGTCATTGTATTGGAGTCGATCCTTATTATTTGACTCATAAAGCTCAAGAGGTAGGTTATAACCCTGAAGTTATACTTTCAGGAAGAAGAATTAACGATCAGATGGGATCCTACATTGCTAACAAAGTCATTAAATTAATGATAAAAAACAAAATAGATGTAGCTAACGCTAGGGTTTTAATACTAGGTTTTACTTTTAAAGAAAACTGCCCTGACATAAGAAACACAAAAGTAATTGACATAATTGATGAATTTAATGAGGCGGGAATTGCTCTTGATATATATGATCCATGGGCTGACAAATTAGAAGCTAGTGCTGAATATAATGTTGATATCATGTCAACTCTTCCTACCATAAAATATGATGCTGTTATATGCGCCGTGTCGCACAATGAGTTTTTTGATTTGAAACATACTGAATTGAATGGTTTGTGCAAACAAAACAGTATCATTTATGATGTTAAGGGGATCATATCTAAAAACTTGATTACAAAAAGGTTATAATGAAAGGGCAACAGTAAGCATTAAATGTAACGCTATATGTAACAATAATAGCGTTACTTTCAATTTGCTTCTAAGCAATGGTTGTGATGATTTCTCAAATAATAAAGTTCGCATTGGCTAGAGGAATGCCAGCTGCAATAAATTTCTTTGCAATTGTATATTTTACTCACAAATTAGGTGCTGAAGGTTTTGGAAAATACTCTCTGAGTATGACATATATTGGTCTATCTTCAGTCCCATTATTTATGTGGATAAGGGCTGTTGTCGTGCGTTTTTATGTTAGCTCTGAATGTTCGAGAGGGTATGTTCGTCATGTCGCATGGTTATCATATTTAGCGATATTGACCATAATTTGCATCGCGCTGTTTTTGAGTTATATTTTAGGCATCAGCACTGCTTATATTGGCATTTTGATGATCTGTGTTTGTTCATCTGCATTATTTGAAATTATTGTGGAATTCATAAGATTAGATGAAAAGATAAATATCTATGCTTTAGTGAATATTTTACGTTCTATTTTTTTTATTCTAATTAGTGTTATATTCTTAAACTATGAAAGTATGTATAGTTCAGTGCTTCTTGCTTATGCATTGTCGTATGTTTTTACATCTGTATTAAGTGTGATTTTTAGCAAGCTTTACAAGCATAAATATATAAAAGAAAGTAATAACATTAGTTTTAAATATCTAATTAGCTATGGGTTTCCTGTTGCCGTGGCTTCTTGGTTGTCGATGATTATAATGTCTACAGATAAGATAGTGATTAATTATTTAAATGGTGATGAACTAACAGGAATGTATAGCGCTAGTGCAGATCTGTCAATTCAAGCGATGTCATTTATATTATCATGTTTAGGTTTGGTTTTTTTTCCTATATTATTAAAGAAATTCGAATCAGATAAGAATGTTATAGAGCATTCTGCGTTATACATCTCAGTGATATCATATGGATTAACATCTGTATTATTTTGTTTGGTTTTCTTTAGTCGTGTAATTAGTTATTTAATTTTCCCGAGTGAATACCATGATGTAACCAATAGCATCATGCCATTTATAGCTGTCTCGTCTTTTCTTTTTGGAATTAAATCAAATTATTTTGATTATGCCTTCTTTTTTGCAAAAAAAAGTGCAAATCTATTTTATTTACAACTATTTATGGTTTTGATTAATGTACCTTTGACTTATTTTTTTGTTCGCTATTTTGGCGTTATGGGGGCAGCATACTCGACTGTGATTTTGGCTGTTTTGGGAGTTGCTATTAGTGTGTTTTTTGGAAGGAAATACTGTATATTGACGATATATGACAAAAGGCTGACTAATTGCTTCATGCTAAATGTGATAGTAGCTTATTCAATAAGTGTGATGTGTAATGATATATATGGCATGATGATTTATGTTGGTATATCTATAACGATATCGTTTGTTATGCTAATGTCTGATTATAGATTAAATATTGTAAGGTGATTTAATATGAGTGCAAATCAAGATAAAATTTGGGAATATTTTCAGAATGAAAATAAAGATTCTTTCTTAGAAGCAAAGGGGCGTTATAAGTTTTTAGTTAGTAACTTAAAAGAAAAGTCCAAGGTTCTTAATATTGGCGTGGGTGACGGAGGGTTGGAAAAAATATCGAGTAGTAAGGTGGATATATATGCACTTGACCCTAGTTATACGTCTATAAGTTATTTGAAAAATGAATTCTCAGAGAGGAAGGATAATTTTAAAGTAGGATACTCACAAAGCATACCATTTGAAGATTTTTGTTTCGATTTTGTTGTTATGTCTGAGGTTTTAGAGCACTTGGAAGACGATATACTGCATATGACTTTAGCTGAGGTTGGTCGTGTACTAAAACCAAATGGAAAATTTGTTATAACGGTGCCATTTGAAGAAAAGCTATCTGACAATACAGCTGTTTGTCCTTGTTGCGAACATGTTTTTCATCGTTGGGGGCATGTACACTCTTTTTCCATAGACTCTTTGTCTAAATTAATTGTAGATAACGGATTTGTGATTGATAAGTTGCAAGTAAGAGCTTTTCCAAATTATGAAAGGAAAGGGATTGTTAATTTTATTAAATCCATTTTACGCTTTGTCTTAGGAGGTCTAAGAGTTAAATTA
Organism: Vibrio ichthyoenteri ATCC 700023; assembly: GCF_000222605.1. Lineage (GTDB taxonomy): Bacteria > Pseudomonadota > Gammaproteobacteria > Enterobacterales > Vibrionaceae > Vibrio > Vibrio ichthyoenteri. The sequence continues at coordinate 59,522 of NZ_AFWF01000202.1, forward strand.
GCACAACCTAATATTTTTATTATTGCACGAAAAAGTGATGCTGTATAAGTAATGAAATAAAATAAAAATGGGATTGCTCGTTGAATCTCAATGTTTAAGTAATTATGATTACAACATAGCGGAAGTTAGTAAGTTAAACTGATTCATATTTACAATCCTATAATAAAGGGGCATCATTATAAATAATTTCTGAGGGTATAGGAATTGTAGGGGCTAAGATAATTCTGTGGATAGTTTATGCTGACTAATGTCTGTACCTCTGGCGTTGGAGAGTGTAGTTCTGAATGATGCATATTTTTATCGGACGATTAGACGCCGAATAAAGCTCCTAATTCTGTCGTTTACGATTAAAGAAAATTTAATCTGTAACTTCAAGTTTTAAAATGGACACTACAAGTACCCATCATCTTCATGCAAATGGATATCATGTGGTTATGGATTGTTGCTTTGAAAAACACTAAAAACTTACGTTAAAAATAAGAGTTGGATAAATATCAGATGTCATTTTTTCTAGAAAGTATATATTTTGACTTGCCCAATTACTTGTTTGTTTTGATATTTACCATATCATCATCGATGTATTTCAATGTTCCTAAAGGGATTTGTATAGTATTAATGCTTTCTAGCGCAACTCCATTTTTTTTAAATGGAGTTTTATTTTCTCCTGAGTACATGCCAGATCAATATGGTTATTGGGATACAGTGAGTAAAATAAGAACTTTTGATTTTGATGAAATAGTAACGTTTACCACCGTTCTTAATGCATCGTATATTTTTTCTATCATACCGATGCCATTTGCTTTGACTGTAAGTAGTTTGGGTTTTTTTAATAAGTTCTTGTACGTATCATTATTTATGTTTCTATGGCACAAGAGGGTTTTTACTAATTTTTCTATTTTTTTCTATCTTTTATATCCTAGCTTAGTGGTCTATTCTTCCCTGTCATTGAGGGACTTTATGATTACATCATTTATGATTGTTTCATTCGTTTATTTTATAGAAAGAAAATATTTATTGGCTTTTTCTTTTTCATCAATTCTTATTTTCATAAAGTTCCAGAACCTTATATTAATCTCTATTGTCTTTGCGATGTATTTTTATTTTTTTTGCCTTCCTTTAAGGAGGCAGATTGCATTATTGGTTGTGCTACCAATCATTTATTTTATTCTATATAGTAATTTTATAGGTGATATAAATTACTATCGGGCTGTAATGTATTTTGAAGATGGCGGAGTAAGAGGAGTGGATGCTATAAGTGGTCCGTTTAATTTTGTGTTTGAATTGATTGCTGGTAGTGTTTATTTTTTATTGAAGCCTTTGCCGGGTGAGGCAAGTAATTTATTTCAGCTCATACAATCGTTAGAAGGTATTTTCTTGTTTGTCGTGATTTTATATCTGTTGTTTAGTGCTTTGATTTTGGAAAAACGAACAAGAGTTTTTTTATTTTGGATGGCCTATATAATAATAACTTTGGGGGTTTATAGTTTGGTTGTTTTTAATTTTGGTACAGCAGCAAGATATAAGTTTCCATTTGTTCTCGTTTTTGTTGTTTTTATATGCTTTGACTTAAAAAAGATGGAGGTGAAATGAAGCGTTATTTGATTTTGTTACCATCAGATTTAACTGGTGGTGCGGAGAAAAATCTATATAAGATTGCTGACCAATTACTAACTGAAGGTTGTTATGTTGATGTTGTATTTCTTTCAAATTTAAACAATGTATCTATGTGGGATGATTTGCAAGGCGCAACATTAAATAAGTTTAAAAGCAAACGAGAGAGTATTGGTGTTGCCTGTGTTTTTTTATGGTTGGCTAAACGAAAAGTCGTAGGAAATGTAAATTATGATGCGGTATTTTCTAGTCATGTTCATTGTAACGCGTTTTTATCATTCCTATGTAAAATTAAACTACTCGTTACAGATAAAGTCGTAATTAGAGAATCGACTCAAGTTTTTTCGTGGTTTAGTGGTACTAAGCTTCTATTGATTAAAATCTTATATCTTTTTTATGATCGAAAAGCCACGATAATATGTCAAACTAATGAAATGAAAAATGAGCTGATTTTCAACATTCCTAAGCTAAGATTCTCTGATGTTAGATTTGTTAGGAATCCAGTTGCACACGATGTTGTCATTAAGAAATCGCAGCTTGAATGTGATGTTTGCAATGAAATTAAAGTATATCAAGACCAAGGTTACAAAGTGATTGTATCAGTTGGTCGTCTTGTTGAAGAGAAAGGCTTTGATATTTTAATCAGTTCTTTAAAATTTATAAATTATCCCTGTATCTTAATCATCGTAGGAAATGGCTATCTTAGAAAGCGTCTTGAAGAACTTGTGGTAAATGAAAATCTGGACAAAAAAGTTATATTTACTGGAGAGTTGGAGAATCCTTTCCCATTGATGAAGGTCTCAGATTTGTCAGTTGTATCATCTAGATTGGAAGGTTTTCCTAATGTATTATTGGAGATGATGGCGCTATCACCTCGTAGGGTTGTGACTACTAGATGTGCTGATGGTATTGATGACCTTCCTGGAATACTATCATGTAAAGTTGACGATACTGATGATTTGGCCAAGGCTATTAATTTAGCATTGGGGGAGAATGATAACTTTGAGTATGTAGTCGAAATGAAAACATATGTGCAATCTCTTAAAGTTAGCCAATATGTGACGTGTCTATTAAATTAAATGGTGAATTAAGTGTGTGGTTTTTCTGGGTTTGTTTATCTCAACAATTTTCCTTCTAATGCGGATGAGCTTTTATCTAGAATGGGAAATGCGATATATACTAGAGGCCCTGATAGTGCAGGGATTTGGAGTTGTAAAAAAGATAGAATAGGATTCTCGCATAGACGCTTGGCAATATTGGACTTATCACCTGCAGGGCATCAACCTATGGAGTCAATGAGTGGCAGGTATGTGATAGCGTTTAATGGGGAAATATATAATCATAATGACATAAGACTTGAAGTCGAGGCTGAGTCTAGTGCTAACGTCCACTGGAAGGGGCACTCTGATACAGAAACTCTTTTAGCTAGTATTGAGCTTTGGGGGCTAGAAGCAACTCTAAAAAAAGCTATTGGCATGTTTGCCATCGCATTATGGGATAGAAAAAATAAAGAGCTTTTAATAGCAAGAGATAGATTTGGAGAGAAGCCTTTATATTATTCTAAGCAAGGTGAGTTGTTTATTTTTGGTTCGGAGCTGAAAAGTTTTCGAGTCCATGACGATTTTAATATGTCAATAGATAGAGATTCTATCGCTCTTTTAATGAGACATAACTATATTCCAGCCCCATATTCTATATATGAAGGTGTCTTTAAATTGATGCCGGGTACAATAGCTGTTTATAAAAATGGAAATGTAGAGCATAAGGAATACTGGTCACCATATGCATTTTTTGAATCGAGCGAAACATTATTATCAGATAGCACAACTACGATAGAATCGTTAGAAGAAACGTTGAAAACAGCGATTAAGAGGCAGATGATGGCAGATGTCCCGCTAGGTGCTTTTTTATCCGGAGGAGTGGACTCATCTTTGATTGTTTCGTTGATGCAATCGATGAGTGAGCGTCCTATCAAAACTTTTTCAATTGGTTTTAAAGAGGATGGCTATAATGAAGCTGAGTTTGCAAAGAAGGTCGCTGAACATCTAGGTACCGATCATACAGAGTTATACGTATCTGCATCTGACACGCTGGAAGTCGTTGATAAATTGTCTGATATTTACGATGAGCCTTTTTCTGACTCCTCACAAATACCGACATTTTTAGTATCAAAAATGGCAAAAGAGCACGTTACAGTATCCTTGTCTGGAGATGCTGGTGATGAATTATTTTGTGGCTATAATCGTTATTTAATGACACATAAACTTTGGCGGAAATTGAGTAAAACTCCATTTGTCATTAGGAAAATGTTATCAACACTGTTTCTTTCAGTTTCCGTTGAAAGTTGGAATCAATTCAATGCTGTATTGCCTAGTCAATTTAGAATGAATAACCTTGGTGATAAATTGCATAAGGCAGCGTCTGTTATATGTAGCCGTAGCTTAGATGAATTATATAAAGGCTTGGTATCTCATTGGCATAACCCTAATGAAATAGTTCTAGGTGCTCGTGAACCATTAACCGCTTTGACAGATCCTAATCGAATTCCAAATGTGGAGCACCCAATTTTAAAGATGATGGCGTTAGACACCTTATCTTATATGACGGATGATATACTCGTAAAAGTCGATAGAGCTGCTATGGCTAATTCTCTAGAAACCAGAGTTCCATTTTTAGATCATTCTGTATTTGAATTTGCGTGGCAAATGAAGTTTTCCTCAAAATTAAATGGTGCTAGCACGAAAGATTGTTTGCGAAAGATTTTATTTAAACATGTGCCAAGAGAGCTTATTGAAAGGCCCAAAGTTGGTTTTGGAGTTCCCCTGGACAGTTGGTTACGTGGACCTCTCAGAGAATGGGCGTCAGAACTCTTAAATAGAGAAAGGGTTCAGTCTGAAGGTTTTTTTGATGCGGACGTAATAGATAAGATGTGGGTGGAACACATTGAGGGAGAGCGGAATTGGCAGTACCAACTTTGGGATATATTGATGTTCCAATCTTGGTATGAGAAGCATCACAAATGAAAAAAAAACTCTTATTTGTTGTTAATGTAGATTGGTTTTTTGTTTCTCATCGGTTGCCTATAGCTATTCAAGCGCTAGATGAAGGATATGAAGTTCATTTAGCTTGTTCTGTTACAAATAGCCGTGAACTAATTGAAAGTCTTGGAATTATTGTTCATGACTTACCAATTTCCAGGAGCGGCACTAATCTAGTTAGGGAGCTTATAACGCTATCGGCGCTCTTTAAAGTAATTAAAAAAGTTAATTCTGATATTATTCATAGCGTAACAATTAAACCAGTTATTTACGCTAATATTATTGCAAGAGTTCTTGGTAATTCTAAACGTATATCATCAATTTCTGGTTTAGGGTATGTTTTTATTGCGGACGGCTTTAAAGCTAAAATATTTCGCTTTATAGTGTCCGGTTTGTATAAGCTGGCCTTAACTGGATCAGATTGTGTGATATTTCAAAATACAGAAGATAGAGATGCTTTGTCAAAGCTAGGTGTTGTGAACATACATCAAGAGGTTATTATTCGAGGCTCTGGTGTAAACTTAGACAATTATATTGTTTATCCAGAACCTGACTCTGGTATGGTGGTCATGCTAGTGGCTAGATTGCTTATAGATAAAGGGGTGCATGAGTTTGTAAAGGCTGCGGAACTCGTACATAAGCAATGCTCAAGTGTGAGAATGGTTCTTGTTGGAGATATTGACCCTGATAATCCCAAATCAATCACCATTGATCAGATTAAGTCATGGGTTGATTCTAACGTGATTGAACATTGGGGGTATAGCTATAATGTGTCCAACACAATGTCTAAAGCAAACATAGTTGTCCTTCCATCATATCGAGAAGGTTTACCGAAATGCTTAATTGAAGCTGCTGCATGTGGAAGGGCGGTAATCACTACAGATGTTCCTGGATGCAGAGACGCCATCGAAGTTGGGAAAACAGGATTATTGGTGCCTCCTCGCAACATCGAAATACTTGCAGAAGCTATTGTGATTTTGGTAAATAATAATGTTATGAGATTAGGTTTTGGTCAGAATGGTAGACTACTGGCTGAGTCTGAGTTTAGAATTAATGATGTCATTAAAAAGCATTTGGATATTTATCATTGTAGCTTAACAAACGTTAGAGATATTTAATGGGTGTATTAATAACAGGTGCGACCGGTTTTTTAGGTAAAAATATTTTTGAAGCTCTGAAGGCTAGAGGCTGCGAGAACATTACAGTCTTGTCTCGGACTACATCCCCTGCTTTTCCTAAGCAGGTGTTAATATCAAGCTTTAATGGATATGTTGACTTTTCAAATGCCCTTAAAGATGTTGAAGTTATAATCCATTGTGCTGCACGAGTTCATGTTATGAATGATGAATCGAATACACCTTTGGATGATTTTCGCGAAGTGAATACAGATGGTTCGTTAAATCTGGCTAGACAAGCCGTTTCTGCAGGTGTTAAACGCTTTATATTTATTAGTTCAATTAAAGTGAATGGCGAAGCTACTACATTAAGCAAACCGTTTAAATCTATAGACGAGCGACTTCCAACGGATTTTTATGGGAAGTCAAAGTCGGAAGCAGAGGAGCAACTATTACAGCTTGCTGAAGATACCGGTCTAGAAGTTGTAATAGTTCGACCAACACTGATTTATGGCCCTGATGTTAAAGCAAATTTTGCATCATTGATGAATCTTGTATCTAAAGGCTTTCCGTTACCAGTTGGTTGTATTAGAGATAATAAACGTAGTCTAGTATCTGTTAAGAATTTGACTGATCTTATCATCACTTGTATCGACCATCCCAAAGCCACTAATCAAGTCTTTTTAGTATCAGATGACCATGATCTGTCCACGTCAGAAATAGTTTATCAGATAGCCCAAGCATTAGGTAAACCGACTTGGCAGATGTATGTACCTGTCTGGTGTTATAAGGTGTTCGGTAAAGTATTCAATCAGTCGTATATTGTTGATAGATTAACTGGCTCTTTACAAGTTGATATTACTCACACGAAAGAAACATTAGCTTGGGAGCCGCCCCAGTCCCTACAAGAGGGCTTTAAGCAAACCGCCGAAGCCTTTCTACAGTCAAAGAAAATTAGTGGTAAATCATGATCCGTTTAATTGATTTTCTAGCAGCCTTTTTCGGTTTGCTTTTTTTATGGCCAGTATTGCTTATCGTGACTATCATCGGCCTGTTTGATACAGGTTCGCCGATTTTTATTCAAGAGCGTGTTGGGCGTAACAAAAAACCGTTTAGGCTTATTAAGTTTCGTACTATGTCTGTGGAAACGAAATCGGTAGCTAGCCATTTAGCAAGTAATGCTTCTATTACTAAACTTGGGTCTTTTCTACGTAAAACTAAGATTGATGAGCTGCCACAATTGATTAATGTGCTTTTAGGTGAAATGAGTTTAGTTGGCCCAAGGCCGAACTTGTTTAATCAAGAAGAGCTCATTGCCGAACGAGATGCTATGGGTGTCTACAACGTACTTCCTGGAATAACAGGTTTAGCGCAAGTGCAAAATATCGACATGTCGACACCAGCACTACTTGCCAAAACAGATAAGCAAATGATTGATAATATTACGATAAAAAATTACTTCAAATACATTCTCATGACGGTGTCTGGAAGTGGTAGTGGTGATACTGTTAGGTAATTCAAATTTAGATTTGAATCGCGACATCTAGATAAAACGCCAGTACAATACTGGCGTTTATTATTTCAAAGAGAGTGCCATGGCTAGGTTAAATTTGATTTGGAATCTATCTCGTTTGAATAAGCGATTGATAAGTATTTCGATAGATATTCTGTTTATTATAGCATCGTTTTTTATCGCTTATTGGGCTCGGGTCGGATCTGTTGTTCCTGTTGGGAACTCTTTGGTTCAATTGGTTATCGGCGGAACATTGTTGATAACGATCTTTGCATTTACAAAGCTAGGTTTATACCGTGCTGTTTTGAGATATCTTACCTTCCACGCTTTAGCTGTCGTTAGCATTGGCACCTTGATATCCGCCCTTTCTGTAGCGGTGCTTGCGTTCTATTTTGATGCACCTATCCCTCGTTCGATCCCTATTATCTATGCTGCTTTTCTTTGCTTACTTTGTGGTGGCTCACGATTAATTGTTCGTGTACTTGTTACACAAGCGAATAAAAAAGGCAGTAAGCCCGTACTGATCTATGGTGCGGGTTCTGCTGGTCGTCAGCTCGCGATTGCGTTGAGAAATTCTGATACCCATAAAGTTGTTGGTTTTATCGATGAAGATGAAACCTTAAAGAATACTGTTTTGATGGGCTTAACGGTTAGTCGTCTAGAAAGATCTGAATATTTGGTTCGTAAACATAAGGTTGAGCAAGTTTTACTTGCCATCCCTAGTGCTTCTCGTGCTCGACGTAAGGCGATATTACATTCATTAGTAAATCTTCCTGCCGAAGTGCTTACCGTTCCTGATATGAAAGATATTGTTGATGGTAAAGCTAAAATTGATGAGCTTAAGGATGTTGCAATTGAAGATTTATTGGGTCGTGACTCGGTTGCACCTCAGCAAGTTTTAATGGAAGCGAATATTAAGAACAAGGTTGTTATGGTGACTGGCGCTGGTGGTTCGATCGGATCAGAGCTTTGTCGACAAATCGTTCGAAACAAGCCGAAGAAGTTAGTGCTATTTGAGCTTTCTGAGTTTGCATTATATCAAATAGATAGAGAGTTGAATGCGCTAGTCAGTAGTGAACAATTGGAAGTAGAGGTCATTCCTTTGCTGGGTTCTGTTCAGCGAATTAACCGTCTTGCAACAGTAATGAAAAGCTTTTCTGTACAAACGGTTTATCACGCCGCTGCTTATAAACATGTACCCTTGGTTGAGTTCAATGTGGTCGAAGGCGTGCGTAATAATGTCTTTGGCACTTTCTACACCGCTCAAGCAGCCATTGAAGCTGAAGTCGAATCTTTTGTCCTTATTTCGACCGATAAAGCGGTTCGCCCAACGAATGTGATGGGAACAACCAAGCGAGTTGCTGAGCTTGGCTTACAGGCGTTAGCAGAAAAAGAAAATGCAAAGCCCAACGGAACTCGAGTTTGTATGGTGCGTTTTGGCAACGTATTGGGCTCTTCTGGTTCAGTGATCCCTGTTTTTAAAAAGCAAATTGCTTTGGGGGGGCCTGTTACGGTCACTCATCCAGATATTATTCGTCACTTCATGACTATTCCTGAAGCCGCTCAACTTGTTATCCAAGCAGGAGCTATGGGTAAAGGTGGTGATGTGTTTGTTTTGGATATGGGGGAACCGGTTAAGATCACTGATTTGGCGAAGAATTTGATTAATCTCTCTGGATTAGAGGTTAAGTCAGAGGATAATCCGCTCGGAGATATTGAAATTAAATTTTCTGGCTTGCGCCCTGGTGAGAAGTTGTTCGAAGAGTTGTTGATTGGCGATAATGTTGAGGGGACTGCTCATGAAAGAATCATGACTGCTCAAGAACGATTCCTACCAATGCTTGAATACCAAGAGTTGCTTGCTGCACTTGATGAAGCTTGTCATAACTTTGAACATGAAAAGATTCGCCAAATATTACTTGAAGCGCCAACGGGTTTTGAGCCAACCGACGGTATTGGTGATTTAGTTTGGAAACAGAGTCAGATTGAATCTGACTCTGAAGCTAACAAGTTACATTAGTAAAATTTAGTTGTTTGCCTGATAGAAATAGAGCTCCTTTTGGAGCTCTATTTCTATAGTATCTGCTTCAACACGCGGTCCGCTTTGACTCGCGTGACCTTACGCATTAGTTTTTGCACTACCTCTGGGTAGTCTTCTAGCTTCTCCAACTGCTTATAAGTACAAATCAGTTGTGTATTTTGTAGAATATTCTCTACTTCACGTTCAAATTTTTCAGTTAAATGATCGTAGTGATCTTGCACTAATAAGGCATTTTCTAAATCGAGCTTCCAAGCGCGTGGGTTGAGGTTATTACCAGTAAGTAGCATGTAACGCTTATCCACCCAGATACCTTTTAAGTGGAAGCTGTTGGCATCATGTTTCCACAAGTGGATTGATAACTGTCGGCTGGCAATATGTGCTTCGTTGGCTTTAGCAAACTGGCGCAGGTTGCGCTCGTAAAGATACGGTAACCCACCAATGGTTTTAAATTCTTGCTCGGGCGCGATGTAAAAGTCATTGGCGGTTTTATCGCCCACCACAATCGTTACTTTCACGCCGCGTTTAATGGCGCGTTTGATCTCTTTCGCCACGCTGCGTGGGAAGTTGAAGTAAGGCGTACAGATGAAAATTTCATCTTTCGCCAAAGCCACCAATTGGTTGATGCTTTGATTGAGGCGATTACGCTTTTTACCAACCCCAACTAATGGTGTAACGGCAACCTGTTCTGTCGAGACTTCTTGGCTGTCGAATTGATAAGCCGCTTTTGCCAGCGATGCGCGTAGTTGACGAATACTGGTTTTAATCTCTTTAGTGTCTGGCTTTTTAGGGCAAGAAAGAACATTGACTGCTGGATGAGCAATCATTTCGTTCTGTACAAAAGAGACCATGGTGTCCGCTAAGCTTGGGTTGGTCAGCATATGGTAGCGGTCAAAACGATACTTATCGTTATAATTGAGATAAATATTGTTTAAGCTAGCACCGCTGTAGATCACCGTATCATCGATGATAAAACCTTTCAGGTGCAGTACGCCAAACACTTCACGGCCTCGAACAGGCACGCCGTAAACCGGAACCTTATGTTCATATTGCTCTGAGAACGCTTTATACATACAGGCGTTGGTTTTGCTCGCCTCTGCGCCAATTAAGCCGCGTTGAGCGCGATGCCAATCCACACAGACGTTAATGTCTAAACCTGGATTTCTTTGCTTCGCTTGATAGAGCTCACTTAGAATCTCTCGTCCTGCCTCATCATCTTCTAAATACAGTGCGACCAAGTAAATACGCTTACTGGCTTCACGAATCGCTTGAATTAAGCGGGTACGAAAATCCTGCGCCGCGTAGAGAACCTCAAACTGAGCAGGATCTTGGGCGATAGTTGGGAGATGCTGCAAAGAATACCTATTAGCAATCATAGTGAACGAGTAACCTCAAAAGTGGCGACAAAAGCGTCGGCCAAACAAGCTGATGGTGAATATTAGCAAATCTCACCAAACAAGTACTAGTCATGACGCAGACTTCATAACAAAACCGTTTGATAATGCATCGGAATGAGTGCTTTGCCACTGCCAGTGTAGCGTTCAAATAGCTGCTTTAAACATGCAGGAAGGATAGATTGCTCTACAGTGGCAAAGCCATGCTGTTGATAGAAAGCTTCAAGGTGCGGATAGGCAAAGCAATAGGTGTTGTCATTGCAAATTGATTGTTGGCAGTGCAGTAATAACGCATGGCCGATGTTTTTACCACGCTGTTCGGGAATGACCAACATGCCAGTGAGTAATTGATATTGTTCAATCGGTCTAAAGCGCACCACACCAATCAATTGTTGTTGATGGTAAGCGACGATGGTCTGTTCGTTCTTTTTTGCTTTACCAGAAGGGTAGTGGGCTTTGTATAAACGCGACACCAGTGGCAGTTTTATGGGGTCAAGCGTTTCTATTCTTAGCTCATTCATTCTCTATCCACCGATATCTATGTAGAATGGCGGCAGTGTAAATGACTTAACTTGCCTGATGCAAACGAATCCCATGCAAATACAAATGAATGCCAGTCTACGTCCACATCATACTTTTGCCATTGAGCAATCGTGTGAGGTACTTGTTGAAGTTTCCTCAGTGGAAGATATTCAGCAGATATACCAAAATCCATCATGGTCGACATTGCCAAAATTGATGTTGGGTAAGGGCAGTAATATGCTTTTTACGGAGCATTTTTCTGGCGTGGTAATGATCAATCGCTTACAAGGTATAGAAGTAGTGGAATCTGATTCTGCTTGGCATTTGCATGTTGCTGGTGGTGAGGATTGGCCAAACTTTGTAAAATGGTCGGTTGAGCAAGGTTATGCAGGATTAGAAAATCTAGCATTAATTCCCGGCTGTGTCGGTTCGGCCCCGATTCAAAATATCGGCGCTTATGGCAAAGAGCTGAAAGATGTTTGTGAATATGTGGATGTGTTGGAGCTTGATGGCTTTACCATTCGCCGTATCCCAGCAGATGAGTGTGAGTTTGGCTACCGAGATTCCATCTTCAAGCGTCAACTGTTTGAAAAAGTAATCATCATTGCGGTTGGCATCAAGCTTGATAAAGCATGGCTAGCACAGATTGAATATGGGCCATTAAGAGCCTTTTCCGCTGAAACCGTCACTGCACAACAAATTTTTGACCAAGTCTGCGCGGTGCGCAATGAAAAATTGCCAAACCCGGCTGTGACGGGAAATGCCGGTAGCTTTTTTAAAAACCCAGTGATTAATCAAGAGCAATATCAAACGCTGTTGGCCGCTTTCCCTGATGTCGTCGCTTTTCAGGTTGATGAAGGGATTAAATTGGCGGCAGGCTGGCTTATTGATCAGTGCGGTTTAAAAGGCTTTGAGCAAGGCGGCGCCCAAGTACATCCAAACCAAGCGCTAGTACTCGTGAATAAGCATCAAGCAACGGCGCAAGATGTGATCTTATTAGCTGACCATATTCGTCAAACCGTTTGGCGAAAATATGCCGTTGAGCTGGAACATGAAGTGCGTTTTATGGGCGCGCAGCATGAAACCAATTTGGTTGAGCTAAGAGGCTCACTTGTACAAGGTGCTGCGTCATGAAAGAGCATGCAATCAAGCTGACCATTTTAAATCAGTTGGCTGACGGCAGCTTTCACTCAGGTGAAGCACTGGGGGAAATGTTGGGGATCTCACGAGCGGCGGTAAGCAAGCATGTCAAAGGTATCCAAGCATGGGGTGTGGATATTTTTAGCGTGCAAGGTAAGGGCTACAAGCTAGCGGAACCGATGCAATTGCTTAACCAAGAGTGGCTCCAGTCGCAGCTTGATTCGCCAATCGAGTTAATTCCAGTCATTGATTCGACCAATCAGTATTTATTAGATCGTATTAATAGCCTTGAGTCAGGCGCTGTGTGCCTAGCCGAATATCAATCCAAAGGACGTGGACGTCGCGGTCGTGAGTGGGTATCACCATTTGGTATCAATCTCTATCTTTCGATATATTGGCGTTTAGAGGCAGGCATGGCGGGCGCTATGGGGCTCAGTTTAGTGGTTGGTGTGGCGATTGTTGAGGCTTTAGAGAAGTTAGGTATCGATGGTATCAAGCTGAAATGGCCGAATGACCTTTACTATCAAGACAAAAAATTGGCCGGTATTTTGGTCGAAATGTCAGGTCAAGCCGGCGCAGCTGCGCACCTTGTGATCGGTATGGGTATGAACCTGATGATGGCCAATCAGTCTAGCGGTGTGACTCAAGATATCACTCAACCATGGACCTGCTTGTCTGACGTGACGGAAGGCGTCATTGAGCGAAACCAGCTGGCGGCAACATTAATTAGCACCTTACAAAGTGCGCTGACGGAATACGAAATCACAGGCATGAATGGTTTTGTCGAGCGTTGGAATCGACTTGATAATTTTTTAGACCGCGATATTAAGCTCATTATGGGAGATCGTGAAATAGTCGGTATCTCGCGCGGAATTAATGAGCAAGGCGCAGTGTTGATTGAAACCGCACAAGGATTAGAAACCTACATCGGCGGAGAAATTTCTTTACGAGGTTTGTAATGGCCGATTTGTTGCGTTGGGACAGGTAGATACGATTTGTCACATCAAAACACTGTACGCACTGTCTCATAAATAAGACTTTGCAATTACGCGTCACCTTCACATATGAACTAGGCTCAATATTAAATGGAATGATTGAGATAGGTGAGGGTGATATGACTCTACCAGTACAGAAGTTACCGTCGTTTGATGAGTTGGTAAAATTAGCTCAAGAAGATGAAGCAGCTTTTGAGCAGCTCAAGCGTGATAAGTGTGAAGAGATGATCCAGTCAGCTTCACAAGATATGCAGCCAAGGCTGTGGGCGCAGCAAAGCCATATTGATCGCGTGGTCGGTCACTGCAAAAACCCTAACCATGTCAATGTAGTATTAATGCAAGAGCTGATGAAACAGGTACAAAAGTTTCAAGCTTCATTGCAAGGTGGGGAAGCGGCCAATAGTGACAAGATAAATGGCGATAAACTGAATGTGGTTTCTATCTCTCAGCGATTTTCTGATTGGCGTTAATATATCGAGAGTAAAAATGTAAACGATTGATTGTGTTTGTGATACCCTTTTACGCTGGATTAAATTTATTCGGCAACGTTGTCAAAAGGGATTACTGTGAGCAATCAAACCAATCAACCCCTCACTGCTCGTGAACCATTTCCACCACTTCCTAATTCTTACTATAAAAACGATGAAATAGACCTTAAAGAGCTATTCTTAGCGCTTTGGCAAGGGAAATGGATTGTGATCGCGTTGACCGCTATTTGTGCCATTCTTGCGACAGTCTATGCAGTCAAGCTGCCAAATGTTTATCAATCAAACGCTACATTACGTATTGATGCAGACCCTTACAGCTTTGTTGAAACTCGCGGCTTTAATGCCGGTGGTCAAATTGTTCAGGAGGCCAGCGCCTCATTGCCGTATTTGAATAGTGGCGATGTAAAACAACAAATTATTGAAACTTCGAACTCGTCTTCTGAAGCACTGAACTGGTTAGCGATTGGTAAGGATCGAGAAGGAAACATTACTCTTTCCAAGCAAGCAAACTCTCCTGAGTTAGCTTATAGCGCTGTCGAACTATATGCAGAAAATATTAATACCGCATTTAAACAGAATGAACTGCGAAAAGTGACTAGCTCCATTAGGGCAACAGAAGATCTTGTACAATCTCAAACGGGCAAAGTACAAGATGTTTTGGCTGAGAAGTATGCGCAGTTATTGTATAAGAAAGCGATACTGGAAAGTGCGGATACTGAGCTAATTAAAGTTATTCAGCAACCAGTCAAACCAACCTCACACATCAAACCTAAACGCGCGTTAATTGTTGTGCTTGGCACTATGCTGGGCGGCATGCTGGGCGTTGCTATCGTGCTTATCCGTTTTGCTTTTCGTCGCGAAGAACCGGTAGCGGAATAAGCTTTATTGGTTGGCTACATAGCTAAATGATATCTAAGGGCTCTTTCGAGCCCTTTTTGTCGTCTGTCTCACAAAAAAATCCCATCTCTGCCCTTGGTATTGCTGCACTTGCCCACATATCGTTATCACAAGGCTTTGAATCCTCTTCAAAGTAATTATCAAATAACATGAAAATTTCAGGAGAGACGACCGATGAACATTCGTCCATTACATGACCGAGTTATCGTAGAACGCCAAGAAGTTGAATCAAAATCGGCTGGTGGCATTGTATTAACGGGTTCTGCTGCGGAAAAATCAACTCGCGGCGTTATTCTAGCTGTTGGCAAAGGCCGCATCCTAGAAAACGGCACAGTGTTACCGTTGGACGTAAAAGTGGGTGATACGGTTATCTTCGCTGAAGGCTACGGCACTAAAACTGAAAAGATCGACGGTAAAGAAGTGTTGATCATGTCTGAAAACGACATCATGGCAATTGTTGAATAATAGCAATCATTGAGTAATTTTTTGCTCAGATTTGAAAATAATAGAGAGTTACCCCAAACGATTTGGAGTTTCAGGTAGGCGACCAGAGATACAAGTTTCTGAGCATAGCTCTTTATGTGATGAAATTGTCGAATGCCAGTCAACACCGCTGAAAGTTCAAATAGGACGGGGAAAGAATTTAGAAAAGGAAACTAAAGATGGCTGCTAAAGACGTTAAATTTGGTAATGACGCACGTATTAAAATGCTAGAAGGTGTCAACATTCTAGCTGACGCGGTAAAAGTAACACTAGGTCCTAAAGGCCGTAACGTAGTACTAGACAAATCATTTGGCTCACCAGTGATCACTAAAGATGGTGTATCAGTTGCGCGTGAAATTGAATTGGAAGACAAATTCCAAAACATGGGCGCACAAATGGTGAAAGAAGTGGCTTCTAAAGCCAATGACGCGGCGGGTGACGGTACGACAACTGCAACGGTACTTGCTCAAGCTATCATTGCTGAAGGCCTAAAAGCCGTTGCTGCGGGTATGAACCCAATGGATCTTAAGCGCGGTATCGACAAAGCGGTTATCGCAGCGGTAGAGCAGCTTAAAGAGCTGTCTGTTGAATGTAACGATACTAAAGCGATCGCTCAAGTAGGTACTATCTCAGCAAACTCAGATGCAACTGTTGGTAACATTATTGCTGAAGCGATGGAAAAAGTAGGTCGTGATGGTGTCATCACTGTTGAAGAAGGCCAAGCACTGCAAGATGAGCTAGATGTAGTAGAAGGTATGCAGTTTGACCGCGGCTACCTATCGCCTTACTTCATCAACAACCAAGAAGCAGGTTCTGTGGATCTAGAAAGTCCATTCATCCTATTGGTTGATAAGAAAATTTCAAACATTCGCGAACTGCTACCAACGCTTGAAGCTGTAGCAAAAGCTTCTCGTCCACTGCTGATCATTGCAGAAGATGTAGAAGGCGAAGCGCTAGCAACGCTAGTTGTAAACAACATGCGTGGCATCGTGAAAGTTGCTGCTGTGAAAGCACCTGGTTTTGGCGACCGTCGTAAAGCCATGCTACAAGATATCGCTATCCTAACTGGCGGTACTGTGATTTCAGAAGAAATCGGTCTAGATCTTGAGAAAGTAACGCTAGAAGACCTAGGTCAAGCGAAGCGCATTGCGATCACTAAAGAAAACACCACCATCATCGATGGTGCAGGTGAAGAAGCGATGATCCAAGGTCGCGTAACGCAAATTCGTCAACAGATTGAAGATGCAACTTCAGACTACGACAAAGAAAAACTGCAAGAGCGCGTAGCGAAATTGGCTGGTGGTGTTGCGGTAATCAAAGTTGGCGCAGCAACTGAAGTTGAAATGAAAGAGAAGAAAGACCGCGTAGAAGATGCACTACACGCAACTCGCGCAGCGGTTGAAGAAGGTGTGGTTGCAGGTGGTGGTGTGGCTCTTATCCGCGCAGCATCAAAAGTGGCTGGTCTTGAAGGTGACAACGAAGAGCAAAATGTGGGTATTCGTGTTGCGCTACGTGCAATGGAAGCGCCGATTCGTCAAATCACTAAGAACGCAGGTGATGAAGAATCAGTGGTTGCTAACAACGTTCGTGCTGGTGAAGGTAACTACGGTTACAACGCGGCAACGGGTGAGTACGGCGACATGATCGAGATGGGTATCTTAGATCCAACTAAAGTAACTCGTTCAGCTCTTCAGTTTGCAGCATCTGTTGCGGGTCTAATGATCACGACTGAAGCGATGGTGACTGACCTACCACAAAAAGATAGCGCTGGTATGCCTGATATGGGTGGCATGGGTGGCATGGGTGGTATGGGCGGCATGATGTAAGCCACCTGCGCCAATTTAAGTTATTAATAAACAATAACTTAAAAATACGCGTAGACACCAATGTAGACAGTGAGGGATGCCAGTTTGAAGACTCTGGCATCCCTTTTTTAATGACAGTTCCACCCTTTTTCTTGTAATAGTTGCCCAGAGCGCCATTGTGCCTCTTGAATTTCATCAAACAGATAGTCCTCTGACTCATTGGCTCGTTCGGGATAGTCGAAGTTCCAGTCAATAAAGCTATACGTATGCAGTTCCTCTCCTGAATAACTGTGAAAGTAAGCATCTAGCATCAGCTCATCTCTAGCTTTTGCAGCCTCAGAAGCTGAATTATATCGACCATGCTTCTTACCCTCGCCATCAAAGGCTTGATACCATCCCCATTTATTCTTGTGAATGCCGCTGAACCCTTTGAGCTTTGGGTTTTTCTTAGCTAGGTTGTTCTGCCTAGTGGTGCAACGACGCAGATTGCCTCTGGTGTTGTTTAGCGGGTTAGCGTCAACATGATCAACTTCTTGCTCGTCGTCGGGGTTCATCAGTAAGCGGTGGAGGTATGCCCCGTTTTTGTTACTACGAGCCACGTACTTTCCATCTTTGCGTTTGTGCGCATAGAATCCATGTTCTTGGAGGATGTCAATATCACATAGGCTTATCAATGTCGTTTGATTTTGACCTATGCCAATCTTGGCTGTGATGTGATTGTCGATATCGACTATTTGAATATTTCTTTTATGGCTACCATAGCCACGCTTCAATCTTGTCATGTGCAATCTCCATTTGCTACGTCCTGCTACACTCCAAAAAACGAATGTTACAGAGCATTTGATGATAATCCCTTTACCTATAAGGCTTTCAAGCCAGTGCGACATTGCAACATTGTAATTTCAGTTTATTAATACGCACATATATATAGAGATATA
>NZ_AFWF01000201.1 GCF_000222605.1 Vibrio ichthyoenteri ATCC 700023
AGACCATGATGTTCATATTGATGGGTTAGCCATCATAAAGAGGATGTCAAAAACAACAATAGGATCTGGTTTTGCGCTTTCCTTCATTAGGTTAAGTATTGCAAAATCAGATCTCTATTAATGGACCTTCTGTCAATCATAACTTACTTTGGGGCATTTTAGTTAACTCACCGACCTCGACGATCAAACTCATTGTGTATAAGCACAATGCACTGTGACGCAAATAACATTTGAGGCCCAAGGCTAATCTTTTGTGTCCCCAAACGCTTTAAGCTGTTCCAACTCTTTTTGGGCATCGGTATATGATCAGTTAAGATGAAACAAGCATTGCCATTAAACGGCTCGTCGTGAATGTCCGTTCCTTTTTTATCAAGCAGATAAAGTGTGTAACTCTCCGCTAGACGCTGAACTAACTTTTCGAAACTGGTGGTTTCAACACTTAAACCGCCAGTCACCTTCCGTGATTCTTCTTTTTTCATGCCGAACGAGTGCTCTAATGCTTTAGCAATAAGCGCGATCAACGCCGATTCATGAAAGCCACCAATATTACTCAGTAAAGAGGACTCAAAGCATAGGGTTCGAGAAAAATCAGATGTGCTTTCAATAACCAAATAAACCGTGACATCATCACGGTGAGATTGAGCCGTAAAGATCGCATTCATTAATACGTGCGCTAGGATTTCTGAGTGGGCGTCAGCGCCAACTCCGGCCACAAACGTTTTTGGATCAGTTGATGCCGCACGCGCGCGGATCACAAAAGCTTTATTCATAGAGAGCCATTTGATTAAAATTGCTGTTTATACAAAAAGAGAGACGACTTATCGTCAAGAGGAACACTTAACCTAAACATGCAAAGATGACTGGTAATGTATGCCCGCTATGTTGCAGGTAGCGTGTCATTTTAGCTTTCTCGTTTTTATCCCGAGGGCGAGCTTCACCAAATTGTTTCACTTTCAACGCTAAACACAACTCAATCCAATCGACATCCGTATCTTCAAGCGCTTGCTCAATGGTTAACGAGTCCAGTCCTTTGCTTCGTAATGCTTGCTTGATGCGCAAAAGCCCATGAGATTGATGAAGGTGTTTAGCAATTTCTTTCTCGGCCAAACGGTAGTCATCTAAATAATGAAAAGAGAGCAAGCGTTCCATTACCAACTCGATCATCGTTTCATCATCACTCTGTTCTGCAAGGCGGCGACGCATCTCACCGGAAGAGTAATCACGCTTAACAAGCAATCCGACAGCAAAATCGTAAAGATATTCGTAGGTCATGATAGAGTTCTCAATATCGACATGAATAAAGATAATCCATGAAATAAACGCAAAGAGTTTGTTTTACAATGCCAACCGAACACTCGAAACCAACATGGGCACTAACAAGTGCCGCGAAAGGATAAGCATCTAATTGATCCACTACGTTTTGAAAGCAGAAGAGAATATTGTTAATGCGCTAATTCTTGGGGCTGTGCTTCTCTCGCTATTAACATTTACGTATGCACTGCTCTCGTTCTACGGATCATCGCCGATGCATATTGATGTTCAAAAGGAACCAGTGTCACCGATAACACAGACAAACACCGACCGTTTTTACTGTGATCCCATTGAGTTCCTATAACTCAGGCCCACAATCATCTTTACTCATTAAACGTATTGATAAACATCTTTGCAATATAACATCCCGAGAGTGTTGTAAGCAGAATCCAAAGAACCATTATCATGGCAAACGTCAACATCGGGTTAGCCTAACACCTTATGCAAGCCGACGACGGACTCACCAAATAAAAAAAAACCAATCAGAACCACTAAGATCATGGCCACGATGATATTACGTTTTTGCTTACCTCTTGGGTCTGATTGCCCGCAATGGCAGCAAATCTTCACGTCTGGAGAAATTAACTCTTTACAAGCTCGGCACTGTGTCAATGTCATTTTATTTATTGAATTTAAGAAGGATTGCCGCCATTTTAAATTCGTTACACACTTTGGTGAAATGTTATTGACAACATTATTTTTCTGGACACGATAGATAAATTGTTTCAATTATCAACAATCTTGCCCGCCATCAGTAAAAGAAAGTGCGTTAATTAGGTGGCTATTGACAGACTCCCCTGCTCTACCCTATTCTGATCTCGAACAAAAGTTATGCACTGACTTATAGTGCAAAGCACACGGGAACTACACCTCCCTTAAATCGCTTTCTGAAACGTGTCGCGGCCTTTGGGCTGGAAAGCTTCTTCAACTTCGTTAGCCATGAGCTAATCCACCGTCTTACGGTGCTTCAACTGCAACCCTGTAGGGAATAATATTCCCACAGGAAGATTGTTCCCTTTTTTTTAAGGAACAATCGGATGCAACCAACTGTACTTTCAACGTTTGGGCAATTTGTTACCCCGTCGGTCGCCAATTCAGCGGATTTTATTGATATCACTGAACCAGCACACTCCGTCGGATTTCATTTTCCTCACGTCGTAATGTCACAACACGCTTGGTTTACCGTCATTGACGTCTCTGATATGGCCATCAACATCGATAAAGATGCGCTGACCATTCAGTTACTTCGACAAGTGCGTCGTGCCGCGCGAAAAGCGCCGCACTCAGCACAAGTCTCGTTCACGGTCTGTAAACCACCGACAACCACAAACTGTTATGTCAATCGTCCAGCAACGTTAGTCGCTCGCATTGATACATCAGAGAAACAACAGCCCATATTGGTCATCATGCTTGAGGAGGAAGAAAATGACTGAATTTCATTTTCAACCGGTCTCAATACAACACGATTTCCACTATGCAACGCCATGGCGAACCACTGCCTTAGACGGTCGTTTACAAACACGATTGGTGCTTCGCAGTTCAACGCCATTGACTTTGTCTGAGACGCTTTCTCAGTCAGAAATTAGTCACCTTCGACAACAAGGTGTGATCCTCTGTAATGAGTTTCGCTCCTGTTAATCGTTAGGTTATTTCACCCATGAGGGGCATCCCTCATTGGGTGCCCTTTTTTCTTGAGGGCATCCACTATGTCTTATTCTACTTGTTATCAACCCTCTTACGGCCAAGGAAAACTGGTCGAATTACAAGAAGCGCCTGGCGAGTATTACCAACTCAGTCATCCCGTCACCGCGGATGAACTGATGGATATCGCTCTTGAGATGGCCAATGACCGACTCAAGCGTGGCGAGATCCTCACCTCACCAGAGGCGTGTCGGCGTTCGCTGACTACACTCATGCGCGACTTAGAGCGAGAAGTCTTTGCGGTGCTGTTTTTAGACACGCAAAGTCAATTGCTCAAATTCGAAGTGCTGTTTTATGGCTCAATCGATAGCGCTGCCGTTTATCCACGTGAAGTGGTCAAACGAGCATTAACCTGGAACGCGAGTGCTGTCATATTGGCACATAACCACCCAAGTGGAGTCAGTACCCCGAGTCAAGCCGACCGACGCATTACTCGTCAATTAGTCGATGCGCTTGCGCTTGTTGATGTGCGTGTCCTTGACCACTTTATTGTGGGCGAGAGCATCACCTCCTTC
>NZ_AFWF01000200.1 GCF_000222605.1 Vibrio ichthyoenteri ATCC 700023
TATATAATGCTCTTTACTGGGTGTTATCACGGTGGTTTATCGACTGATCTCACCCTTAACGCTATTTCACTCGTCGTTATTATTTTCCTTAATGTTGTTAAGCCATGCAGTAAAACTGACGCTTTTCGTCTGAGCTAGTTAGTTTTTACGAATGGAATTAAAGGTTGGATGGCATTGTTTGTGTGAAGTTAATCACTGCTTATTTGCCCTTAATTTGGTTCTAAATTTTACTTATTAACCCGCATTGCAGTGCTATGTGTTTTTTTTGTTAACAAAGCCTAATTCACTAAAATGATTGATTATGCGCAGAGATTTTAAGGTCATTTAGATAATAATCAGTAGATTGCTAGTAATAGCAGTAAATACTGGTAATTCCTTATGGGTTTTTCTTATCAATAATTGTATTTTTATGCATTATTGCCATTATTAGTTGCTTAAAATATGCGCAAAACTAAATTTTTCCACTGTAAATGTTGCTTTCGTGTGAATTATTTGCCAAATTGAACAGCTAATAAATATCAGAACGATATTCTGGTAAATGAATGGATTCAGTTTTTCAGACAGGGCAGAAAGCTGTCAAAGCAGTAGAGGTCTGGTAATGTCACTTTTAGAAGTAAAAAACCTGCGTATTGAGTACCCATCGCGTCACGGTGTTCATGCTGCGGTTAAGTCGCTGTCGTTTAATATTGAACGTGGTGAGATCGTCGGCGTTGTAGGTGAATCGGGTGCTGGTAAATCGACAGTAGGCAATGCCGTTATCGATCTACTTAGTCCTCCTGGAACTATCGCTGATGGTGAGGTGTTTTTAGAGGGCGAAAAAATCTCCGGATTAACTCCGCAGCAAATGCGTCGAGTTCGTGGTTCAAAAATCGGTTTTATCTTTCAAGACCCGATGACCTCGTTAAACCCCTTGTTTACCGTTGAACAGCAAATTAAAGAAACCATTCACGCTAATATGAAGGTTTCCGATGAGGAGGCGTATCAGCGCGCTCTCAATTTAATGAATCAAGTCGGCATACCACAGACGGAAAACCGTCTTAAGCAGTATCCCCACCAATTTTCTGGTGGTATGCGCCAGCGTGTGGTGATTGCGATTGCCCTTGCTGGTGAGCCCGATCTTATCATTGCTGATGAGCCGACGACTGCTTTGGATGTTTCGATCCAAGACCAAATCCTGACGCTGATCCGTGACTTATGCATTAAGAACAATGTTGGCTGTATGTTGGTTACCCACGACATGGGCGTGGTCTCTAACGTAACCGATCGTGTTGCTGTTATGTACCGAGGTGATTTAGTTGAGTTTGGCCCAACGGCTAAAGTGTTGGGTGATCCTGATCATTCTTATACGCGCAGCTTAATCTCTGCTGTACCACGCTCGGACATGAAATTGGATCGCTTCCCGCTAGTGAGTTACATCGAAGAAGCGTCAGAGCTCCAACCCCTGGATATTAAAAATCACTGGTTAGGCCAAAGCCAAGATCAACGAGATTATCGTGGCGCTTTGCTGGAAGTGGAAAACGTCAATCTGCGCTTCATCACCAAAGACTCTTTATTTGAAAGCCGTCGAGAATATGTACAAGCCTCGAATAACGTTAGTTTTGAAGTAAAAGAAGGTGAGACATTTGGCTTAGTGGGTGAATCCGGTTCTGGTAAGTCGACGATTGCTCGTGTTATCGCCGGTCTCTATACGCCCAATTCAGGACGCGTCACGTTTGAGGGTATTGATCTAACATCACTGCGTTCAGAAAAAGAGCGTCGTCCGATCCGTCGTCAAATGCAGATGGTGTTCCAAAATCCATATACCTCGATGAATCCGCGCATGAAAGTGTTCGATATTATCGCCGAGCCGATCCGTTTTCATAAACTCACGCGCAATGAAACAGAAACGCGACAGATCGTTAACGATCTTTTGGATCACGTTGGTTTGGGCGTTATGGCTGGGGTGAAGTACCCACATGAGTTTTCTGGTGGTCAGCGCCAGCGTATTTCTATCGCTCGTGCATTGGCAACGCGTCCACGCTTACTTATTTGTGATGAACCGACCTCGGCATTGGATGTATCGGTACAGGCGCAAATTCTTAACTTACTGAAAGATTTACAAAGTGAGCTCAACCTCACCATGCTGTTTATCAGCCACGACCTACCAGTTATTCGCCAAATGTGCGATCGCGTAGGTGTGATGCAAATGGGGACTCTATTAGAGGTGGCTCCAACTGAGCAGTTATTCACTCAGCCTCAGCATGCTTACAGCAAACAATTGATTTCATTAATGCCAGAATTTACTGGTTTAAGAGAAGAAGTAGAAACGGCACAAGCCGCCGATAGCAAAGTCACCGCTTAGCTATCAAATCAAATAGATGCAAACACAACAACTAGGGATTGGATCCCGCATAAGGAGTTATGCAATGAAAACCATGAAAAGCAAATTAGCAGTGGCGCTAATGGCTGCAGGTCTAAGCTTTAATGCAATGGCGGCAGATATCAAAGTTGGCTACGCAGCTGACCCTGTATCGTTAGACCCGCATGAGCAGCTATCTGGCGGTACGCTGCAAATGTCACACATGGTATTTGATCCACTTGTTCGCTTTACTCAAGAGATGGATTTTGAACCGCGCCTTGCGCAAAGCTGGGAGCGTATTGATG
This sequence comes from Vibrio ichthyoenteri ATCC 700023, assembly GCF_000222605.1. Lineage (GTDB taxonomy): Bacteria > Pseudomonadota > Gammaproteobacteria > Enterobacterales > Vibrionaceae > Vibrio > Vibrio ichthyoenteri. Next base: position 2,644 of record NZ_AFWF01000200.1, read on the forward strand.
ATAAAACCATGCGTTTCAAATTGCGTGAAGGGGTGAAGTTCCATTCAGGTAATGCTTTGACTGCAGATGATGTGGTTTGGACGTTTGACCGCCTACAAAGCTCGCCAGATTTTAAAGCGATCTTCGACCCGTATGAGAAGATTGTGAAAGTGGACGATTACACTTTTGACCTCGTCACCAAAGGTCCATACCCATTGGTACTGCAAACCGCGACTTACATTTTCCCAATGGATAGCAAGTTTTACTCAGGTGACACCGCCGATGGTAAAGACAAGTCTGAAGTGGTGAAGCACGGTAACTCATTTGCGTCGACCAATGTTTCTGGTACTGGTCCGTTCATCGTGACAGAACGCGAGCAAGGCGTAAAAGTTGAATTTGAACGCTTTAATGATTACTGGGATACGGCATCAAAAGGTAACGTCGATAAACTGACTTTGGTACCAATCAAAGAAGACGCGACACGCGTGGCAGCCTTACTTTCTGGTGGGGTGGATATGATTCACCCAGTGGCGCCAAACGACCATAAGCGAGTACAAGAAGCGGAAGGTATTGATCTCGTCACTCTTCCTGGTACGCGCATTATCTCGTTCCAAATGAACCAAAACAGTAATGAAGCGCTAAAAGACGTACGTGTGCGTCAAGCAATCGTGCACGCGATCAACAACGAAGGCATCGTGAAAAAAATCATGAAAGGCTTCGCAACTGCCGCGGGTCAACAAAGCCCTGCGGGTTATGTGGGCCATGATGAATCGTTGGTTCCACGTTACGATCTGAAAAAAGCGAAACAGCTGATGAAGGAAGCGGGTTACGAAGACGGCTTTGCGTTGAGCATGATTGCACCGAATAACCGTTACGTGAACGATGCGAAAGTCGCGCAAGCGGCTGCGGCAATGTTGTCGAAAATTGGTATTAAGGTTGACCTGAAAACCATGCCTAAAGCGCAATACTGGCCTGAGTTTGATCTGTGTGCAGCAGACATGTTGATGATCGGTTGGCACTCAGATACAGAAGATTCGGCGAACCTTAGCGAATTCCTGACTATGACGCGTAATGCGGAAACTGGCAAAGGCCAATACAACTGTGGCTACTACTCAAATCCTGAAATGGATGCGGTTGTAGAAGCGGCAAACGTAGAAACCGATCCGGCGAAGCGTGCAGCGATGCTAAAAGGTGTAGAGGCGACGCTGTATAACGATGCGGCGTTTGTTCCACTGCATTGGCAAAGTGAAGCGTGGGGCTCGAAATCTAACGTGAAAGCGGCAGATATCGTCAACCCAATGGTTATGCCTTACTTTGGCGACTTAGTGGTTGAATAATCACACACTGTAGTCATTAGGAGGGCATGACGCCCTCCTTACTCGACACTCACTCAATTTTGTTTCAGTCGGATTGAGTTGTTTTGCAGACTGAATGTTTACTCTGATTTGTTGGTCGATGAGTACTTCAATTAGAGAACTATGGACAGTTAAGGGGCAAGGAATGTTTTCGTTTCTGGTCAAGCGCCTGTATCAGGCACTGATAGTGATGTTTGTGATCAGTTTGGTGGCGTTTGCCATTCAGGACAATCTGGGTGACCCGCTGCGTGAGCTTGTAGGTCAGTCAGTTTCAGAAGCGGAGCGCCAAGCGCTGCGTGATGAATTAGGCCTAAACGATCCCTTTATCACAAAATACACTCGCTTTGTTAGCAACGCGCTACAAGGGGATTTAGGTACATCTTACTTTTTCAAGCGACCAGCGGTTGATGTTATTTTAGATAAGCTGGTAGCAACGTTGGAATTGGTGTTTGGCGCGACACTGATCATCATTTCGTTATCAATCCCGCTCGGGGTTTACTCTGCCATTCATCCTAAGAGTATTTTTACCAAATTTGTTATGGCGATGAGTAGCGTCGGCATATCGATTCCGGTGTTCTTAACCGCAATCATGCTGATGTATGTCTTCTCTATTGAGCTTGGCTGGCTGCCCTCCTATGGACGGGGAGAAACTGCCAATGTCCTAGGCTGGGAATCAGGCTTTTTCACCATTGATGGTTTGAGACACCTTATTTTGCCGTGTATCGCATTGGCTTCCATTATGTTGCCGTTGTTTATCCGTCTTGTGCGCTCAGAAATGCTGGAAGTGTTGAGTTCGGAATATATTAAATTTGCCAAAGCGAAAGGTCTAAACCTAAACAAAATCTATTACCAACACGCGTTGAAAAATACCATGCTACCGGTTCTTACCGTCGGTGGGGTACAGATTGGCACCATGGTGGCTTATACCATTTTGACAGAAACGGTTTTCCAATGGCCGGGTACCGGTTTTCTTTTCCTCGAAGCGATTAACCGTGTTGATACGCCTCTAATTACCGCTTATGTCATCTTTGTCGGTTTGATCTTTGTGGTCACCAATACCATCGTTGATTTGCTTTACGGCATTATTAACCCAACGGTTAACTTGACCGGAAAAGGAGCATAGTCATGAGCCAAACGAATATTTCCAATGCTCCTGTTGCAGCACCGTCGGTATGGCAACGTTTTAAAAATTCGGATTTCTTGTACTACTTCAAGCGTGACAAAGTTGCGATGGCAAGTTTTACCGTCTTTATGATGTTTTTGGTGTTGGCATTAGCAGCGCCGATTTTAGCGCCAACCGATCCCTATAATTTGACCTCGATTGATATCATGGATTCGGAACTGCCACCGTCATGGATGAAGGATGGTGAAGAGCGTTTTGTTTTAGGTACCGATGAGCAAGGCCGCGATATCTTATCGACTATTTTGTACGGTTCTCGCTTATCACTAACGATTGGTTTTTTAGCCGTCGGCCTACAGCTTTTCTTGGGTATTATTATTGGTTTGTCAGCGAGTTACTTTGGTGGCCGTGTTGATAGCTTCTTGATGCGTTTTGCCGATGTACAGCTCTCGTTTTCAACCATGATGGTGGCGATTATTGTCTCTGCAATTTTCAAAGCCAGTTTTGGTAGTGATTTCTACAACCAATACGCGGTGATCATGCTGGTGGTGATTATTGGTGTGGCCGAATGGCCGCAGTATGCTCGTACCATTCGCGCTTCAGTATTGGCAGAGAAGAAGAAAGAGTATGTCGAAGCGGCGCGCGTGATGGGCTTTAAAGCCCCTCGTATCATGTTCCGTCATATTCTGCCGAACTGTTTGTCACCGATTTTGGTTATTTCGACAGTACAGGTGGCAAACGCCATTATGTCGGAAGCGGCACTTTCCTTCCTAGGGTTGGGCTTACCGGTTGACCAACCATCCTTGGGGGCGTTGATTAGCATTGGTTTTAACTACATCTTCTCTGGTGCTTGGTGGATTACTGCCTTCCCGGGCATTGTTTTGGTTACCTTGGTGTTGGTGATTAACTTGCTGGGTGACTGGCTACGAGATGTGTTTAACCCGAAAATCTATAAAGGCTAAGTCACTTTAACTTAGCTTCGTGTTACTAAGCCGCGCTCTGTCGCGGCTTTTTTTTCGCCTATGCTTAATTTTGAAAACTTTGTTTGTGTTAACTAACTTCGAACTTTAGTTGAAATTAGTGTCTGATATGTCACTTCGTAAAGGTATATCGTTGCCTTTGTATTTGTTGTTGAAGAATAACCACAATAATAAGGAATGAGAGTGAAGCCAGGTAAAACAGGGTTTAGTCGTATTGTGCATGCCACTGGATATTCCATTCAGGGGTTAAAAGCGGCTTGGCGCAATGAGGCGGCATTCCGCCAAGAGTGTGTTTTATTGATTATTGCCGTGCTTATCGCGACTTTTTTACCGGTCAGTACGGTCGAAAAAATATTGTTGGTAGGGAGCGTATCCTTAGTGGTGATTGTTGAGTTACTTAATTCTGCCATTGAAGCGGTGGTGGATAGAGTGGGCTCTGAATGGCATGAGCTGAGTGGTCGAGCAAAAGATATTGGTTCAGCTGCGGTATTGATTGCTTTGCTATTGGCTGCGTTTACTTGGGTATCGATTGTGGGAGGTATACTTTGAAAAGCTTACTCAATCGTTTTGCGAACCTGTTCCGAACTAAGATGAGTTACGCGAGCTTTACCGTGATACTCGCGTTTTATTTCGCGGTTGTGCTCAACCTACCTATCTATAAAGAACTGCATCATATTTTTGCTCAGATGGAGAGTGTAAAGCTGGGCTTTATTGTTACCGTTCCTCTATTTTTCTGGGCGGCATTGACGCTGATTTTTAGTCTGTTTAGCTGGCCTTATATCAGCAAACCTTTCTTTATCATTCTGTTGATTTGCTCGGCGCTGGTGAGCTATGCCAGTTTTAATTATGGGACGATGTTTGATGCCGATATGATCACCAATATCATGCAAACCGACAGCAGTGAGGCGGGCTCTTATTTGAGTTTCTATTCCACGGCGTGGGTGGTTGTGTTAGGTATCATCCCAGCTATTTTTGTCATGAGTGTTTCTTTTCAATCAGATTCTTTATTAACACTTATAGGTAAAAAGTTGTTGTCGATGCTGATGGCAGCAGTCGTTATCATTGCCATCGCCGCTGTGTACTATCAAGACTACGCCTCGGTAGGTCGCAACAATAGCTATTTAAAGAGAGAGATTGTTCCCACCCAGTTTGTCTACAGTACGTTTAAATACTTCAAACATACCTATTTCACCACGCCAATGCCTTATAAAGAGTTGGGTCTTGATGCTCATCAGTCACCGCAAGCGTTGGCGATGGCGAAGACAAAACCAACGTTAGTGGTACTGGTGGTTGGAGAAACCGCGCGTTCGCAAAATTATCAATTGAATGGCTATCCGCGCCAAACCAATCCATTTACGGCTAAATTGGATGTAATTTCTTATCAAGGTGTGCGTTCATGTGGTACGGCTACCGCGGTTTCTTTACCGTGCATGTTCTCAAACCTGACTCATGATAATTACGATCATGACATTGCCAACAATCAAGATAACGTGATTGATATTCTTAAGCGTGCTGGGATTGGTATGGTATGGGAGGACGATGATGGTGGTGATAAAGGGGTTGCGAAACATATTGAAAAGCAAATGATGAACCGAACGCGTGTTGATCAGCAATGTGACGGTAATACTTGCTACGATATGGTACTGCTAGAGGATTTTGCAAAAAATATTGATAAGCAATCGGGTAATCGGTTACTGGCCATGCACTTAATTGGTAGCCATGGTCCCACGTATTATAAGCGCTATCCAAAAGAGATGGCCGTGTTTCAGCCAGACTGCCCGCGAGCCGATATTGAAAACTGTACTAATGAGCAGATCGTTAACAGCTACGATAATAGTATTCGCTACACCGATTATGTACTGAGCCAAATAATTCAACGTTTAACGGGGTTAGAGGACAAGTACAACACCGCGCTGATTTACCTTTCGGATCATGGCGAGTCTTTAGGGGAAGATGGTCTCTATTTACATGGTGCGCCGTATGCACTTGCACCTGATTATCAGACCACGGTGCCCTTAATCGTTTGGATGTCACCGGGCTTTAAGCAATTGAAAACGATTCATTATGATTGTTTGAAACAGCAGGCGGAAAAATCTGGCCACTATTCTCATGATAATCTGTTTCATTCCTTGCTTGGCATTATGGATGTTGAAACTGAGGTATATCAGTCCGACTTGGATTTATTTGCCCAATGTCGTCAACCTAGCGGGCAATGAAAGTCCAAAAGGTGATCTAAGCCTAAGATTTACCTATAACAAACTCTCTACACTAAGAGCCGTATTAAATTACGGCTCTTTTTTTGCATTCACATTTTCTCAACAGTAAATCGTCAATAATGGCAATGTTTGTTAGTTTGGGGAGTGCGATCGGATATCAGCAAATTTTTGGTGTTTTATTTTGCTGTATCGGAACCATGCGTCACGTGTAACCCGCCGTCAAATCAATAACAACTAAGGTCTGTTTACTCTTATGGATATAAAATTGCTGCCTTTATCAGTGAAGCCGCTTTCAATCCTGCTTTGTTCTGCTGCACTAGGGATGACGTTCTTTAGTTCAACCAGTTATAGTCAGCAATTTTTATGCGATGCAACGCAAAGCTCCGCGAAAGAGCTGCCATTGCTCGATCAAGCTTGCCCTATCGGCAATGGATTGTGGGGTAAACAACAACCTAAAGGCAGTGAGTCAACTTTTTGGATTCAGTGTGGTGTGTTGTCCAAACCACTGAGTGTGGATGAAGCGAAGGTGATTTATCAAAAGATCAGCACCGATGTTTGGGGAAAAATCGAAGGCCGTAATGCGCGTTGTTTAATTGGCCCGTACAATGATTTTGCTCAAGCCAGCAAAGAGCTAAAAGCGGTAAAAACACTCAAACCTTATCAACAGGCCTTTATTCGTGAAGTGGTGAAGGGCGCCGCCGCGACCCCGAAAGGTGTAAAGCCTATCGTTACTCAATCCACGGTAATTCAGCCTAATACAGAGAAGAAAGTCGCAGAGAAAAAGCAATCGACCACAGTGATCCCTGCAGCAAAACCTATCGCTAAGCCAAAACCTGCTGCCGCCGTTATTATGCCAAAGCCGACTGAGACCAAAGTCACTATTCGCCGTGAAGCGGTGATCAATGGTACCCAATATAAAGTGCCATATATGATTTTTAGTGATGAGCAGTTTTACATGGAGTATGAAATGCCATGGAACCGTTTGAACTTTGAAGGTGCGGCAAAATTGTGCCAGCAGATCGGAATGCAATTACCTAATGCCGAGCAATGGCAAACCTTGCTAGAGGCGAAATTGATGGTGGGTGAGCAATGGCCAATCCACTTGCCTTACTGGGGCACAGAGCGCACTGGCTTGTTTACCAACGGTAAAACCAACCATATAAAAGGCTCATCACTACTGAACGTGATGTGTGTGAAGTGATTAAATATAGGTAGTCATACCATGCGATAGCTATCTTCGTGTGGTATGACAAGTGTTCCCCCTCCATCTTCATACGATATTTACACACAGTTAATTTCAATTATATCAATAAGTTTGATTAATACGATTCAAAGATTTTTTTATAGAAAAAATCAGCTTATGAGCTCGCTCACATATCTTGCATTTTTTTGGTAAAATTGGTTTATTTTCAATCTATTACGTATTCTTTTTGCTTGTAGGATTTTTCTGACGCAAATAAACTCGCGTGCGAGCGTGTTGGCATTTTGGAACAAGTGTCACACTTTTGTGAGCATATATAGTTAGAAAATAATAATGAAATTGAAAGCAACACTTTTAGCAACGTCAGTTGCATTGGCTCTAGTTGGTTGTGGTAGCGATAGCAGCAGTGATAACAATGGAAATAACGGCGGTAGCACTGAGTTGGCGAAAAAGGCCGTCATTGCAGTGCCGACAGAAGGAAAATTTATCGATGCTAAAGTTGAGGGCTTGTACTTTGTAAAAGGTGCACTAGAGAACGTTGGTGAATTTACTAATACAGACGGTTCCTTTTCGATTGATCAAAATAATCCTAATGTTACTTTTATTTTAGGTAATGGTAATGGTGGCTTAGTTCTAGGTAGTTCTTCTGGCCGCGAAGTTATTACTCCCTATGAAGCGGTAGGTACACAAGACCGCGCAGTTAACTTGGCTCGTTTACTGTTAACGATTAATACTAATTCTGATGATTCTGCGATTATTATCCCTAGTGAAATTCAGATTGATGATGGAACTCTTGGCGTATTACTCGAAAAAATCCAATTAGATGATTTAGATAGCGAAAAAGGTAAAGCTGCAGTCGATGCTTTCTTGGCTGCATTACCTAGCGATAAAACATTGGTGACTGCTGAGGTTGCTCTTACTCACTTTGATAGCGCAGGCTCTCTAGCAACGCTAACTAATCGTGGTTCTGATGTTAATCTGACTCACTGGGCAAGAGGTTCCAACTGGACGTTTGTTGAGCGTTCTGCTGTTCAGCGCATTAGACAAAGCGAAGGCGGAAATTATGAATTGGTCATTCATGCCGATCGCACGCTAGGTGATGACGTATTTAATAAAACAGCTGGGCTTTCTTCTTCAACATTCAAGCTTGAGCAAGATTCTTTTGTCGCTTTGAAAGGCTCAAATGATGGCAGTATCAGTAGTGGTTATGCTGCACAATATTTAAGTTGTGTGAAATCTGGTGGTGAGTTTGGATGGGATGATCCAGAAGCAGATAATAAAAATCCAACGTGTGATGGAAGTACGCATATTGATGTTGATTTATCAGTTGAGCATATGAGTGATAGTCCAGTGTATGAATATTCCTTGACTGACCCAACGGCAGTCTCTCAAGTGGATGAAAAATACAGCTGGGAAGGTGAGGGCGACGATAGTGTAGCTTCGATGGGTGGTGCATACGAATGTATGGCAGAAAAGAGCTGTACCGAACAGCAACTAACAAAGTATGCAGTGATTAACCGTGAAGATGGCGACACTGATCTAAAAGAAATTATCTCTGGCTCTTATGATCCAATCACGGATGTATATGTTCAGGTTCGTAGTAAGCAATACCTTAATAATCATCCTGGACGTGTAGCGGAAGATATTAGCTTTATGTATCCGGTGGAGAAAGCGGGTGATGATCGTTATGTTGACTTCAAAGGCACATGGAAAGTTATTGAAACTCGCCCTGATTGTGACTTAATTGCGAAAGCGACATATGTCTTTACTGATACAAGTTTGAGTATGAGTGGGGAGGAACTTAATGGTTTTGATGGCAGCTGTCGTTTGGAAGCCTTAGAGTCAACGGCATATACTTATCAACAATTGGCTGAAAAAGATTACTGGTGGTTTGCAACTAATGCGGCAGGTGCATCAAAAGCGACATTAGATCAGCTAAACACTACGATTCGTTGGAATGATCGCGATTCAGAGATTGAACCTGATTCATTCAAGATTAACCGCTTTAGTTATATTCCAGCAGGTCAAAACTGGGATCGCGGGGTTCTTACTCGCTATACGCTAAATGATGCTGGAGCGAAAACAGCAACCGTAACGATGCAAAAAATCTAATTTAATATAGAAGTCGTGCTTCTTAATTAAAGAAAAATATAAAAAGCCAGTAGCGTGATGCTACTGGCTTTTTATTTGCTGAAGTGAAAGGATTTTTGGTGATTTTTAGCGAGTGCTAACCGATCCCCTTAAACCTTTCTACATCGGCGGTTAAGCCTTGCATTGAGTCAACAATCATAGTACTCGCTTGGCGGCTTTCATTGAGTAAGGTTTCACGCTGGTGGCCTTGCGCGACAATGTTTTCAATGTTGCTACTAATGTCATTGAGGCTATTGCTACTCTCTCGTGTTTCCTGCGCTATCTTGGCGTTCATATCAAATAGCTTACTCAGATCAGAGCGAAGCTCAGTTAATGATTCGGCTGCTTGCTGTTGCTCCGTCAGACTACTTTCACTGCTTTGTTGAATTGCTTCCATTTGCTGGGTCACATTGGTGGCCGCAGACATTAAGCTGTTGATGATTTCTTGGATCTCATTGGTTGAGTCATGGGTTCGTTGAGACAAGCTACGCACCTCATCAGCGACGACTGCAAAACCACGGCCATGCTCTCCTGCGCGAGCCGCTTCAATTGCGGCATTTAAGGCGAGTAAATTGGTTTGCTCTGAAATGCCACTAATCACTTCCAATACTTTTAGAATTCGATCGGTATGAGTATTGAGGTCGTTGAGGTCTTGCTGACTTCTTTCCATGTCCGTTTGCAGTTGTAGAGTGCTGTTGACGCTACTGTTCATCGTGTCTTCGGTGCGACCAAGCGATGTTTGGCCATTTTGAGAAACGGTTTTTATCTCATCACAGAAATGTGCCAAACCGTCGAGTGCGACGTTAATTTGTTGGGTAGTCGCGGCAATATTATCCAGTGACCCTTGCTGTTCTTCTGAAGCAAGGTTGACTTGATCAGAATTGGATTTCAGGATTTGCGCTGCATTAACAGAGCTTTCGGTGGTTTGCCTAACCTGCTGCATTGCGCATTTTAAGCTGTCTATAAACTGGTTAAATTGTTGGGCTACCTCGCCAATTTCTGCATTGTCATTGACCTTAATATGGCGGGCTAAATCAAGCTGCGAGGCTGTGTTTTTGATTCCATCGGTTAATTGATGCAGTGGTTGAATGAGTGCGCGAACTAGCCAGAACATCACAATCAGCGCGATAGCGGCAACACTGACAGAGATCGCTAGCGTTTTCCATGCCATAGCTATCATGGGTGCCATTAGCTCAGATGTTGGTAGTTCGAGTACCATAAAGCGCTGAATCGTCGGAACCCATTGCGTTGCAATGAAATATTCTTTGCCATTTAATTGGCGAGTCTCTAACTGAAATTCTCGGCTCTTATCAAGTAAGCCGGTAAAAGCCATTTGGCTGTTGTCGTTGTTAATCACGCTGTTCGTTGGAGCAACATTGATGTTGCCAAATTCATCAACCAATAGTGCGTGTCCATGTTGCCCTATGGATTGACTTTCAATGATTTCTACCATGCTGTTGACATTGACACCAAGGCCCGCAACCACCAATGGTTCATTCGAGTTGGGTTTGTTCTGCTGGCTACGATAGTTAATAAATAAAAACTTATTGCCGTTCACCACATCGAGGTTGAGATCGTATTCTTTATTGGTGGCCACGAAGGCATCGTAGAAATTACCGTTAGCATAATCTTTTAATAATTGGCGCTTGAATTGGCCGCCCGCCTCACTGAAGTACTCTTGGCCGTATTCACTTTGAGCACTTAAAAATAGTATATCGGCATCGGAAACGGCTTTGATGTGATTGAAGCTATTGGTGATCACTGAGTCATCAGCGACCAGATAAGGCGAATATAACCATTGGGAGACTTCGAGTGATTCTGTTAGTACGCGAGCGTAGTTAATGGAAGGTAAAAATGAGTTAGTGATTTTGTCTCCCAAGCTATCTAGCTGTTGCGGAATCACTTGCTCGAGCAAGATTTGTTTTTGTTGGTTATAGTCATGATTTGCTAAATAAGTGGCGACACTGGAAACGCTTAAAAGTGTTAAGAGTGAAAAGCTGACGAAGATACGTGTCCGTATTGATAGGTGGCTCCAGTTGCGCATATAGTTTTTCCTCAAAATCCATTACGTCATTGTTTATTAAAGGCATATGTAAACAGATGCATGCAATAGTTTAAGAACGAAATGGTAAAGGGAATATGACAAGTGAAAACTTTAGTAGGGATAATTGAATCATCTCGCACTAAAGTGCTATTGGTGGATCTTGTTTCATATACAGAATGTCGGTTTGGTAAGTATTTGTTTTTATTTAGCAAGGTAGTGTGGCATTCAATTGGTACAAAAAAAGCCACTAGGGGGTAGTGGCTTGATATAGATATGTTCTAATTCTTTAAGATGATTAAGCTGTTACTAATAATTATGACAGTTCAGCAATCAGTTCGATTTCAACCAGAGCATCTAATGGCAGACGAGCGACTTCTACACATGAACGTGCAGGTTTGTGCTCACCAAAGAACTCGGCATAAGCAGCATTAAACTCGGCAAAGTTATTCATGTCAGAAAGGAACACTGTTGTTTTCACAACATGATTTTTTTCACTACCCGCTTCTGCTAGCACAGCACTAATGTTGCGGAAGATCTGTTGAGCTTGGCCTGTTACGTCATCTGCAGCGAACTTCATCGTTGCAGGATCGAGAGGTAGTTGACCTGAAAGGTAAAGCATACCGTTCGATTTGATCGCTTGAGAGAATGGGCCAACTGCCGCTGGGGCTTGGTCTGAAAATACTACTTGCATGGAAACTCCGAAAAAGCACCATCGTGAGATGGTGCCAAAGTGATAATTAGTAAACGCGCTTAAAGCCGTTTTCTAGGTCTTCGATTAGGTCTGATACGTTTTCTAGACCAATGTGAATACGCACTAATGTGCCTTCGAAATCGACAGGGTTAGCTGGGCGAATTGCGTTTAGCTCTTCAGGTTGGTTCGCTAGAATCAAAGACTCGTAACCACCCCATGAGTACGCCATCGAGAAGTGCTCAAAGTTATCTAGATACGCTTCTAGCTCTTCTTGGTTTAATTTTTTATTCAGTACGAAGCTGAATAGGCCGTTACAACCTTTGAAGTCACGAACGTAGAATTCATGGCCTTTACAGCTTGGCAGTGCAGGGTGGTTAACCACGGCAACTTCTGGACGTTCTGCTAGCCATTGCGCGACTTCGATGCTGGCTTTTTCATGTTGTGCTAGGCGAATACCCATGGTGCGTAAGCCGCGTAGTGCCACATAAGCGGTATCAGCATCAACCATTTGACCCATTAGGTATGAACGCTCACGTAGGCGATCCCAGCAACGTTCGTTACTCACAGCGGTGCCCAACATCGCATCGGAGTGACCCACGATGTACTTGGTGCCTGCTTGAATAGAGATGTCGATACCGTACTCAAGTGCAGGGAATAGGATACCCGCAGCCCATGTGTTGTCGATCATGATGATGATATCTTCTGAAATCGCACGAACGGCTTTTACGATACCCGGGATATCTTGTACTTCCATGGTGACAGAGCTTGGTGACTCGAGGAACAATACTTTTGTATTTGGTTTTACTAGCTCAGCGATTTCAGCACCGATAGTTGGATCGTAGTAAGTGGTTTCTACACCCATGCCTTTCAGTACTATGTTACAGAAATCTTGAGTTGGCTCGTAAGCCGCACCAGTCATGATAACGTGGTCGCCAGACTCAACGAATGCCAAAATAGCGTTTGAAACGGCTGCAGCACCACAAGGGTATAGGTAACAGCCAGCACCTCCTTCCAATTCACACATTGCATCTTGTAGAGCAAAGTGAGTCAGAGTGCCACGACGACCGTAGAACAATTCGCCTTTTGCGCGGTTAGCAGTAGCGTGTTTTTTCTGTTGAACACTTTCAAATACTAATGAAGATGCACGTTGGATCACTGGGTTCACAGAGCCTTGTAGGAAACGTGATTTACGGCCAGCGTTAACTAATTTTGTTTCGATATTTTTGCTTGTCATTTTTCTGTGTCCTATGCCAGTTGTTCAACAGGTTGAGATTGTTCTTGTGGTTGTGTTTCTTTACCCATGAAGCGTTCTACGATTTGTGTTGCGTTTAAGTCATGAACGACGTTTAGAACCGTTGCTGGAGCGTCACATACCGTACCGATTACAACCAATACTGGGATGGCTTCAAGTGGCAGACCCAATGTGGTTACGATGAAGATTTCACCTAGGAAAGCGCCACCCGGTACACCGCCGATGATAATGGCAGATAGCACTGCGATAACCATGGTCATAGCAAATACATCAAAAGTGAATGGTAGGCCTAATACTGCGTAGATGAAGACCACTTTGATTGCTGCAGTGATTGCTACGCCAGATTTGTTTAGGTTTACGAACAGTGGGATACAGATATCGTAGATATCTTTGCGGATGCCCATGTTTTCAGCGGTTTTGATCGTTACTGGCAGCGTGCCTAGCGATGAACAAGTACCTAGTGCAGTAATTGAAGGTGCAGCCGCGTATTTCCAGAACTGTTTCACGCCATTTACGCCACCACCGATGTATGAGTAAACGCATGCACCAACGATGTAGTAAACCGCCATATAGCCACAAAGTAGACCAATAACGGTTGCAAGAGGTGCAAGGATTGAGCTGTCTTGTGAAGCCATAGTCGCCGCGAAGAATGCGCCTAGACCCACTGGAGCAAGCTTCATGATTAGGCCAACGATGTTCATTACGATTGCATTTGCAGCATCGATAAGTTCAGCGATTTTCTTACCTTTCTCACCTGCTTGACTGGTTGCGATACCAGCAAGTACTGACATGATGATCAGTGCAAGGATGTTTGATTTAGATAGCAGGCCAACAAAGTCATTGGTCGTGAACATGCTAACGAAATCCATACCGCCGTTACCGCCAGTAAACTCTTGGCTTAGGTCGATAGTGACACCTTGAGAGATATCAAACATCTGTGCGATGCCGACGATACCCAGTGCTGGGAAGAAGGCCATTGCAATAGAGATAACCAATACAAGGCCAAGGATTTTGCCCAGTTTTTTCAGATCAGTCATGCTCGCAATTGAAGACATAACGCTGAGTGAAACCAGAGGAACGATCACCATGAAAAGAAGGTTAAGAAAAATTTGACCGATTGGTTTTACTTTTAGTGCCATTTCAGGTGCGGCGATACCAAAGATCGCGCCTATGATGAGTGCCAATAGCAAGACTATTGATGAGCGGTATGGCTCAAGCTTTTTCCACATAATGTTTCACTCTTATTGGTTGTTAAATTTTGATAAAAAATTATCTTCACATTTATTATGCGGCAGATTATGGCTAATAAATTATACAAAAAAACGTGATTGCGATCGATTAAGTGAATAATTAATAGAATTTATTATATTTTGTGTCGCCTTGGCTTTTGCGTGTGATAAATTATTATAAATAAAAAATACTAAGGAGATGTGGCATGAACTATTTGTCACTGTATGAACCAATCGTTGATATGTTGGCGGATTTTTTAGGACAAGATGTCGAGGTGGTTTTGCATGATTTGCGAGATTTAGAAGCTTCCATTTATAAGATCCGAAATGGCCATATCAGCGGAAGAGTGGTGGGTGATCCGATTACCAACTTGGTGGCAAAGTCGATTGCGACGGATAAGTCAGTAGACTATGAGTGCAACTATGTCGGTCTATCGAAAGACAATAAAAAACTGAAGTGTGCGACTTTTTATATTCGCAATGCGGAGAAAAAAATTGTTGGAGCGCTGTGCATTAACATGATGGTTGAGCAATTTGTTAATGCGAAGCGTTTTATAGATTCTTTGCTTTCGGGTTTCCCTGACATGGCTGAAGAGAACCATGTTGATGAACACTTGGGAGTGAGTATTCCAGAGATGGTTGATATTCGTATCGAGAAAGTACTCGAAGCCTACCCAGTCGCTTTGGAAGATCTGTCGAAAGAGGACAAGATTACCATTGTGACAGATCTTAATAACGAAGGTATTTTCTTACTTAAAGGGACGGTGGGCAAAGTGGCTCATAGCCTCAATATCTCAGAGCCAACCGTTTACAAATATCTGCAGCAGTTAAAGTGATTTGTATAATAACAAGAGCTAAAATCTGCGATATGTGAGACAACTTCGTCGAATATGCAAGAAAGAACAAAAAGGGTCATCAACACGGTTGATGACCCTTTTTGTTTATGCATTGATGTTAATCAAAGCGCATTAGCGCATGGTAACAAACTCTTCGCTGCCTGTTGGGTGGATAGCAACTACAGAGTCGAAATCAGCTTTGGTTGCGCCCATTTTCATTGCCACACCAAAACCTTGGATCATTTCATCGACAGCAAAACCGATACCGTGTAGACCGACGACTTTCTCATCATCACCGGCACACACCAATTTCATTTTGCATGGTTGACGGTGCTGAGTGACGGCGGTGTACATTGCGGTAAAGCCAGAAGTGTAAACCTTGACGTTTTCTTTGCCGTAAAGATCTTCCGCTTCTTGTGTGGTTAGGCCGATGGTGCCGATAGGCGGGTGGCTAAACACAACGGTTGGGACCAGTTTATAGTCCATCTTCGCATTTGTTTTACCGTTAAATAGGCGCTCAGAAAGTTGGCGACCAGCTTTAACTGCCACTGGTGTCAGTTCAATGCCACCTTCCATGATATCGCCGACACAGTAGATGCCTTTGACGTTAGTCTGTTGGTATTCATCTACTTTGATGTAGCCACGGTCGTTGGTTTCAACTCCCGTTGATGCCAGGTTGATTGCGTCAGTGGCTGGGTGGCGACCAATCGCCCAAATTAGGCTATCTACGTTTTGGCTTTCACCATTTTCAAGGTGCAGTGTTAAGCTGCCATCCGTTTCTTTGATGACTTCTTTTGGCACTGAGTGCGTATGAAGCGTAGGGCCTTCGGCGTTCATTACTTCAACCAGAGTATCAATGATCATCGGGTCAAAGGTACGCAGTGGTGACTCTTTGCGGCAGAATAGGTGCGTTTCGGTGCCAAGCGCACTCAAAACACCCGCGATCTCAACGGCAATGTAACCTGCACCCACAACTGCAACGCGTTTTGGTTGCTCGGTCAGTTCAAAGAAACCATTAGAGTCGATACCGAATTCAGCGCCAGGGATATTTGGAATGCTTGGACGACCACCCACCGCAATCAGGATGTGATCAGCGGTGTAAAGCTCACCGTTTACTTCTACTGTTTTTTCGTCAACAAACTTAGCGAAACCTTTAATAACGTTCACTTTGTTGTTGCCTAGTACGCGATCGTAAGATTCATGAATACGACCAATGTACGCTTGGCGGCTTTCAATCAGTTTGCCCCAGTTAAGGCCTTTGTATTCAACATCGAAGCCGTAATCTGGCGCGTAAAGCTTCATTGCTTCAGCGATTTGCGCACCGTGCCACATCACTTTTTTAGGGACACAACCAACGTTGACACAAGTACCACCAAGATCTTGAGCTTCAATCAGTGCTACTTTAGCGCCGTACATAGAAGCACGGTTTGCTGATGCAATACCGCCACTGCCGCCGCCAATACAGATATAGTCAAAATGAGTCGCCATTACTTTCTCCAATCATTGTTAGGGCGAGGTCTAAATCATCAATTTGTTTCTGAATGCTGACTTATTCAGAATGATTTGCCCCGTGCTCCCTGCTTAAATTTGTTACCTATAAACTTATATTGAGGATGGATTGGTTGAACTCAATCCATTCTCAGTTAATTTGTTGTGAGCCGCTTAGCTTTTATTAAACAATCGTCGTGTTGTTCCGTATTTAGTGTTCTGTGTCAGGCTGGCTCAAAACAGAGTGCTTGTTACTCAGGAACGATCTACTCAGGAACGATCCAATCAACTTTCCAGTGGCCTGTCGCCGGTGCGATAGCTTCTTGTAGGAAAGGTAGGATTTGTTTCATCTGGTTTTCTAGCATCCATGGTGGGTTAATCACAATCATGCCAGATGCCGTCATGCCACGCTCGTTGGTATCAGGCGAGACACCCAGTTCAATATTCAGAATTTTACGAATACCAAGACCTTCCAAGCCTTCAAGCATATCTTCAATATCGCAGCGATTAACCACTGGGTACCAAATAGCGTAAATACCGGTTGCCCAGCGCTTATGGCTTTGTGCAATCGCTTGAACGACGTCACGGTACTCTTTCGCTAGCTCATAAGGCGGGTCAATCAGCACTAAACCGCGACGCTCTTTTGGTGGAAGGCTCGCAATAAGACGCTTGAAACCATCTTCTTTATAGATGCTGACTTGGCGATCGCGATGGAATTCTTGCTCTAATAATGGGTAATCGCTTGGGTGTAGCTCAGTGAGAACCATACGATCTTGTGAGCGAATTTGCGCACGAGCAACACGCGGTGAACCCGGGTAGTAACGCAGAGCTTCCCCGTTATTGAGGACGCTAATTGATTCAATATAGCTACGAATCTCTTCAGGTATATTAACCTGATCCCAAATGCGCGCGATACCTTGCTTATATTCGCCGGTTTTCTCAGACCATTCGTGAGTTAAGTCGTAGCGACCTACACCTGAATGTGTATCGTGGTACACAAACGGCTTGTCCTTTTGTTTTAGCGCATCAAGGATAAGGCTTTGAACGATATGTTTGACAACATCAGCATGGTTGCCAGCGTGGAAACTGTGGCGGTAACTCAGCAAGGGATACTCTCGAAATGGTCATCTAGACCATGGTCATTGCAATTAAGATTATGGCTTATTATATACCCAAAACAGGTAGAGATGCTTGTATCAAGCAGTAACAAAGCAACAAGAGATCCGTGACACGTTTGTACTATCTTGTAACCATAATCATTAAGGTGACTATTGAAAATCGCTTAATGTACCTATATCTAGTTAAGACGTAACTATTACATAAAAGACGAGCTCGTCAGTTCGCTTTGTGCAACAAAAGGAATGCTTTATGTCCAATCCGCTGCTAACTTTTACCGATTTACCGCCGTTCTCGCAAATTAAGCCTGAACATATTAAGCCAGCTGTCGAGCAAGCCATTAGTGATTGCCGCGAAAAAATTGAACAAGTGTTGGCCGGTAATACTGAGCCTACATGGGATAATCTCGTTGCACCAATCGAAGAAGTTGACGATCGTCTTAGCCGCATTTGGTCTCCAGTGAGCCATATGAATTCCGTGATGAACAGCGAAGCGTTACGTGAAGCGTACGAAAGCTGTTTGCCGCTACTGTCAGAGTACGGTACTTGGGTTGGTCAGCACAAAGGTCTATTTGAAGCTTACAAAGCGATCAAAGCGAGTGCAGCATTTGCTGAATTAAACCAAGCAGAACAAAAAACCATTACTGATGCCCTGCGTGATTTTGAATTGTCTGGTATTGGCTTACCCGTTGAAGAGCAGCGTCGCTATGGCGAGATAAGCAAGCGCAATTCTGAGCTCGGTTCGCAATTCTCAAACAACGTGTTGGATGCCACCATGGGTTGGACTAAACATGTCACTGACGAGAAAGAATTGGCAGGAATGCCAGAGTCCGCATTAGCTGCGGCACAAGCTGCCGCTCAAGCCAAAGATCTAGAGGGTTACCTACTCACATTAGACATTCCGTCATACTTACCGGTGATGACTTACTGTGACAACCAAGCATTGCGCCAAGAATTGTATGAGGCGTATGTGACTCGCGCGTCTGATCGTGGTCCTAATGCTGGTAAGTGGGACAACAGTGAAATCATCGCTGAGAAATTGAAACTACGTCACGAAGTGGCCCGTATGCTGGGTTTTGCTACTTACAGTGAAAAATCACTTGCGACCAAGATGGCGGAAAATCCACAGCAAGTGCTGGGCTTTTTGAACGATCTTGCGACCAAAGTAAAACCTCAAGGTGAGCGCGAAGTAGAAGAGCTACGTCAATTTGCTAAAAGCGAGTGCGGCGTAGAAGAACTCAATCTTTGGGATATTGCCTACTACAGCGAGAAACAAAAACAGAACCTGTTCCAAATCTCAGATGAAGAATTGCGCCCATACTTCCCTGAGCAAAAAGCGGTTAGCGGCTTATTTGAAGTGCTGCACCGCGTGTTTGGTATGCAAGTGACAGAACGCCAAGGTGTTGATACCTGGCATGAGTCGGTACGTTTCTTCGATATCTTTGATAGTGACGGCACGCTACGCGGTAGTTTCTATCTCGATTTGTACGCTCGTGAACATAAGCGTGGCGGCGCATGGATGGATGATTGTCGTGGTCGTCGTGTGACGCTATCGGGTGATTTGCAAACACCGGTGGCGTACTTAACGTGTAACTTCAACCGCCCTGTTGGTGATAAACCAGCGCTGTTTACTCATGATGAGGTGGTGACGTTATTCCACGAATTTGGTCATGGTATTCACCATATGCTAACGCAAGTAAGTACCGGTGCAGTATCGGGTATCAATGGTGTGCCTTGGGACGCGGTTGAATTGCCAAGCCAATTTTTAGAGAACTGGTGTTGGGAAGAAGAAGCTTTAGCGTTTATTTCTGGTCATTATCAAACCGGTGAACCTCTGCCTAAAGAGATGCTAGATAAAATGTTGGCGGCGAAAAATTTCCAATCGGCGATGTTTATTTTGCGTCAGCTAGAATTTGGCTTGTTCGATTTTACTCTGCACGCTGAATATGAACCGGAAGTCGGCCCTCGCGTATTGGAAACTCTTGCGGAAGTGAAAGCAAAAGTCGCGGTATTACCAAGTTTGGAATGGAACCGTTTCTCGCACAGCTTTAGCCATATTTTTGCTGGCGGTTACAGCGCGGGCTACTACAGCTACCTATGGGCAGAAGTTCTTTCTTCGGATGCCTTTTCTCGCTTTGAGGAAGAAGGCATCTTTAACCCAGAAACCGGTAAGAGCTTTCTAAATAACATCTTAGAGATGGGTGGCAGTGAAGAACCAATGGAGTTATTCAAACGCTTCCGTGGTCGTGAGCCTGAGATTGATGCTTTACTACGTCATGCTGGTATCACAGCTTAACGCCAGCTAATTTGACTTAGAGTCGTATCAAGCGAGATCGATAAAGCCTTCCATTTGGAAGGCTTTTTACTATTTGGCATTGGTGAAAGTCTAGCTTTGCAGTTTGGATTTAAGCCATTTATCGAGAGAGAGAGGGCCTGGTCCCCAAACCACCACAATTAGGATCATTAACCCCCATAGTTGGTGGTCATAGAAGCCTTTCTCCCACAGCAATGGATAGGAAACGACGGCGATAATATTAAACACAAATAGGATGGCTGCCATGGGGCGAGTGAATAAGCCAAAAGCGAGAAATACAGGCAGTATAAGCTCTGCCGCGGTGCCCATATAAGCGGCTAACTCCCATGGGATAAGTGGTACTTGGTATTCCAACTCAAAAAGATAGAGTGTGCTATCCCAAGAATTAAACTTGATTAGGCCCGAATTAAAAAATACCCAAGCGACCCATAAACGACAAAATAGCAACAATAATGGGACAAACACACATTGCAGTTTACCGATAAGGCTATCGTAGCTTTCAATCATATTATTTGTTGTCATGGATCTCTCCTTTATCCAATTCACTCGTCAATTGGGGGGATAGCGAAAACCCCGCAATAATGTTGAGCTCAATGATTTGATTTAGTGCACTCAAATACTCAGGGGCGATATCACCGAGGGTTAGGTTTTGCTTCAAATGAAGTAATAATTGATAACTTTGTTCGCTGAGCGCTTGGCTCCAGATCTCACCATTATCGTTACAGGCACATATGCCTTGTTGTGCTTGCTGAATGTCTAGCTGAGAAAAGTCTTTACTATGGTTGTGAATGATTTTTTGTAGTGCATAAATGGCAAAAGGGCTATCGAACAGCACCACATCAGGATGGAGTTGAAATTGAATATCTGCATGCTGAGATGCGGAAAGTTGGCTTAAATCCGCTAAGGAATATTCTGTGGCGTGAAGGCGTGAAAACCGTTGCTGGCTGCAATCGAGAGCCCACTCAAATTGTGCTACGGCTGCAATATAAGGCGCGGCCTGCATCACGGTATCAAACTGTTTTAGTGTGGCATCAAATTGCTCACCATAGGCACTGACATCCCCTTGAGTTAACGGAGTGCTGAGTACATGTTGTCGAGCGATTTGTAAAAAACACTCTTCTCCCAGTAGCGATGTCACCATAGGGTAGGTCGCCAGCAACACTTCACTGAGACTCACAATGAAGTTGTTGCGATAGATCTGCATGCGTTCATCAGCGCTAAAGGCATCGCTCACAATATCACATTCCTCCCCCAGGGCTTGATAATGCAAGGCCTTTGCAAATTGCTGCTGTAGTGTCGCGAGTTTCATAATGCGCTCCTCGACTCACGTGGTAAGTGTGTATACGAAGAGGAGGTGTTGCTTGAAATGGATGTCAGTATTGAACTGGCTTTGCCTGCCTGTTGCAGCAAAATATCGGGGCTAGGTATGTCTAGATCCCATTCAATTAATGAGTGTCGTGCGCCATGTTGTGTGCTCCATGCCGCGAATAATTGCCATACCTCATCACTCACAGGGCGACTGTGGGTATCGATCCAGATTTCACCTTTATCCAATTTCTTTACGCTAAAACCTGCCAAATGAATTTCATCGACAGCCTGTGAGGGAATACCTTCCAAATAGGTTTGATGAGAGAAACCATGATTAAATGCTGAGACGTGGATGTTATTAAAGTCGAGCAGTAAGCGACATTCGGTGCGACGATGCACTTCGGCGAGAAAGTCCCACTCAGCGATGGTCGAGTGGTTAAATTTGACATAACTGGACGGATTTTCGATCAAAAGGGGTCTTTGCAGTGCCTCTTGCACTTCCAATACATTACGGCAAAAAACATTCAAGGCCTCTTCGGTATACGGCAGTGGCAATAGGTCATTAAAGTGATGACCTCCGTTTTCACTCCAACTTAAATGATCGGAGACCAAAATAGGATCAACTTGGTTAACCAGCGCTTGTAAGTTAGCTAAGTGATGCTGGCTAATTCGTGCCACGCTGCCGAGTGACAAACCAATCCCATGGCAGCTGATTTGATAGCGTTCACGTAAAGTGAGAAGCTGCTTTCTGGCGATAGAATTGGGTTGAAAATAGTTTTCGCTGTGAATTTCTAACCAAGATAAATGCGCAGGCTCGGACAAAAAGAAATCCATGTGTGGCTCGCGTAAACCAACACCAACCAATGGATGTTGAGCTGATAGTGTCACGACAATGTCCCTAAAAGTTTGGTGTAACGATTGTTGTTGAGTTGATGTGTGGAATAAGTAAGGTGCGCTGGTTGAGCGTCAGCGCACCGAATGATAAGTCGCAGTAGCGGGTCGCTTAAGCTGACTCGTTGCTGCCACCGGATAACTTGTCACATAAACCTTTCGGAACAACGACGAAAGCATCTTTTTGGTTATCTTCTTTGGCAGTCCCTGCACAAGAGCTGGTTTTCGTTGCGCAGTCATTCTTACCTGCTTTAGCCACGCCGTAGCATTTTTCCTTATCAGCCGCGACAGCAGGGGCGGCGGTTAACATGGTGCCACCTAACGCAATAAGACCTGTAATTGCAGCTGTAACGGCTAGATTAGACTTTTTCATAGTAATTTCCTCTGACTGAATTCCTTTGTTTAAATACACAAGCTAATCATCAACTTGCTTACATAAAAGGATAGAAAAGGCGTGAGAAAACTTTCATTAAATTTATAAAATGTACAAATATGTTTGCAAATTGCTACCTAATTGGTTGATGCGTAAGCAATAAAAAAGTGGAAAAAATTTCTCCGTTTTGTGCTCATATCGCATAGCTGTTTAGGTTATAATCAACTTTTATGTATAAATAACCAGTAGCTTAGCCATGATAGATCCTTCTTTACTTATCGACGGTCTGAACGATAAACAGCGTGAGGCTGTAGCCGCTCCAATCGAAAACCTACTTGTTCTTGCTGGTGCAGGCAGTGGTAAAACCCGTGTGCTTGTCCATCGCATTGCTTGGTTGATGTCGGTTGAACAGGCGTCACCGTTTTCGATAATGTCCGTGACCTTTACCAATAAAGCCGCGGCAGAGATGCGAGGCCGTATTGAAGAGTTGATGATGGGCAGTTCGTCGGGTATGTGGAATGGTACTTTCCATGGCATTTGTCACCGTATTCTGCGAGCACATTATCTTGACGCTAAGCTACCGGAAGACTTTCAGATCATTGATTCAGATGATCAGCAGCGCTTATTAAAACGTTTGATTAAAGCGCAAAATTTGGATGAAAAGCAGTGGCCTCCACGTCAGGTTTGCTGGTGGATTAATGGCAAAAAAGATGAAGGTTTGCGCCCAAATCACATTGATGCCTACCATGATCCAATTACTAAAACCTACCTGCAATTGTACAGTGCCTATCAAGAAGCGTGTGATCGCGCCGGCTTAGTCGATTTTGCTGAAATCTTGCTAAGAGCACATGAGTTGTTGCGTGATAAAACTGCGATCCGTGAACATTACCAAGCGCGCTTTAAGCACATCTTGGTAGACGAATTTCAAGATACCAACAACATCCAATACGCTTGGCTGCGTATGATGGCTGGCCGAGATACTCACGTGATGATCGTGGGTGATGATGACCAGTCTATCTATGGTTGGCGCGGTGCTCAGATTGAAAATATTGAAAAATTCACTCTGGAATTTCCGAGTGTGAATACCATTCGTCTTGAGCAAAACTATCGTTCAACCAAGACCATTCTTGAAGCATCGAACACCCTAATTGCTAATAACACTGAGCGTATGGGTAAAGAGTTGTGGACTGATGGAAAGGTCGGTGAGCCAATCTCTGTCTACTCTGCTTACAACGAGCTTGATGAAGCGCGCTTTGCTGTGAGCAAAATTAAAGAGTGGCAAGAAAAAGGCGGCGTGTTGAATGACACCGCGATGCTTTATCGTAATAACGCCCAGTCTCGTGTGCTTGAGGAAGCCTTGCTGCAAGCGGGTTTACCTTATCGTATTTATGGCGGTATGCGATTTTTCGAACGTCAGGAAATTCGTGATGCATTAGGCTATTTGCGCCTGATAAACAATCGCGATAACGACGCGGCATTTGAACGTATCGTAAACACGCCAACACGTGGCCTTGGTGATAAAACCCTAGAAACGGTGCGCTTTGCGGCGCGCGATCGTGGCTGCACCTTGTGGGAATCATGTGTTGCGTTGATTGATGAGCAAGTGCTGACTGGCCGTGCAGCGGGCGCATTGAGTCGCTTTATTGAACTGATAAATGCCATGGAAGATGACACGCGTGAAATGTCATTGCACGAGCAAACTGACCATGTGGTGAAATACTCCGGCTTGTTCGCTATGTATGAGCAAGAAAAGGGTGAGAAATCCAAAGCTCGTATTGAGAACTTGGAAGAATTGGTCACGGCAACTCGCCAATTTGAAAAGCCAGAAGAAGCGGATGAAATGAGTGAACTGACTGCTTTCTTAACGCATGCCGCATTGGAAGCAGGTGAAGGCCAAGCGGATGAGTTTGAAGACGCAGTACAGTTGATGACATTACACAGTGCAAAAGGCTTGGAATTCCCGGTGGTATTCATGGTTGGTGTCGAAGAGGGGATGTTCCCAAGCCAGATGTCAGCGGAAGAAGCAGGGCGTTTGGAAGAAGAGCGCCGCCTTTGCTACGTTGGTATGACCCGTGCGATGGAAAAGCTCTATATCACTTACGCAGAAATGCGCCGTCTGTATGGCCAAGACAAGTACCATAAGCCATCCCGCTTTATTCGTGAATTGCCAGAAACGTGCTTAGATGAAGTGCGCATGAAGGCGCAAGTGAGTCGTCCTTCAAGCAGTGGTCGCTTTAGCCAAACGGTAGTGAAAGAGAGCTTCAATGAAACAGGCTTTACGCTTGGTTCTCGTGTTCTCCACCCGAAATTTGGTGAAGGTACCATCATTAACTTTGAAGGTAGCGGCCCACAAAGTCGCGTACAAGTTGCCTTTAATGGTGAAGGTATTAAATGGTTAGTGACTGCTTATGCACGATTAGAAAAGCTCTAATCAGCAAATCAAATTGAATTCAAAGGCGTACTTCGGTACGCCTTTTTAGTATTTGGCCTATGGGTGTCCTAAAGCTCTCTAAGCAGTACAAACTTAATTGGTTTTCAAATTTACTTTGTATTATGGACTCTGTATTTGGTAGCAAGACGGAAAAATGAGAAGAGCTTTTGCACATAGCGAATAAAAAATGGCACTTTAAATAATGAGATGGTTTACCAAACTATTTGCAGTTGATGCTAGGCGGCAATTAAACGAAAGCCCTGAGCATAGTGAGCTATGTGATGGGATGAGTGAAAATGGGCAACAACGCAGCGGCAATAAATAGGCAGAAAAAAGAAAAACCCCGAGGGGCTAGGCCCTTCGGGGTTATGGTCTTACTCGCAGCAATCCGGCTACTAAAAGTGCTCCATGCATCAAATCCATGATAGTGTGCTGTAGTCCTTCAGCGTAATCCTTTCGTCGCCATCCTAGCGGTGTCCTTGACCTTATCCTGGTCTACTAATCTTCCTGATTAGCTCTCATCACTTGATCCCTGAGCGGTGTCCATGACATCTTCCTGATGTTCAGTCCTTGCCTCGTCCAGAGGTGTCCATTTCCCATCCTTAGTAGCAACCATCCTAGTCACTATTGCGTCCGTTCAATGTCCTATTTGCTATCCGTGCCGATTATTCATCCTAAATAACCGTATCTTCTTCCTGAAGATGACCTAATCCTTGGTCTTTTCCTGTTCCGTGTCAGAATCCTTCCGACAGGGTTTATATTACGGCTTTCTCGATTTAGAACAATTGATGTAATCGATTTCTTCATCGTAGTAAACGGAGTAAAAATAGAGCATATTATTTAAAATCAATCACTTGAGTTTTGTTTTGGGCTTTTTATCATGTTCGCTATATGCAATGTCCCAAGCATCTTGTAAGAGATCTCTTACAAGGCTAAAGGGCGATCGATGATCTGGCCATCAATCTACACAATCAATAGTGATGAAATGGTGCCCCATATTATGGTTGCGCCTATCAAACTGAACATGATGCCGCAGACGCCATCAATGTATTTGCTGAGTTGATGTAGCTTTTTTTGCAGACGTTGGCTCGACAATAGCCACGCTAACAAAGAGAACCATAGCAAAGATAAACTCCAAAGGATGAACAGCGCAGCCCCTTTGCCACCAAGCGACATGGTTGCGGGCACAAGGCTCGACATTAAGCTAACGAAAAACACTAATGCTTTAGGGTTGAGGATGTTTGTCATGAAGCCACGTGAAAAGGCCTGACGTTTATTACTGAGTAAATATTGCGACTTATTTTTTACACCTGAGGCGTCACTTGATTGAAATGCGCCACGTAAAGCTCCTACGCCTAGATAAAGTAAGTAACTACCGCCGAGCAACTGCAAGGTGGCAAACAAAGTAGGGTGTTGCTGTACCAAATAACTTACGCCGGTAAGACTTAAAATCGAATGGAGTAAAATTCCGCAAGATAGCCCCAAGGCAATAAATAACCCGGTTTGACGGCCGTAACGTGAAGCATTTTGTACTACTAAAGCAAAATCTGGCCCAGGGCTCATTAGCGCAACCCAATGCACAGCAGCAAGGGTGGCAAGGATAGTTAGTTCATTCATAACAAGATTCTAGATAACAACAATGGTGCTAATTATCACTATTTACGTTGGTGTCGGCTTGTAAATTTTGATCACTCATTGATTTGAGTGGGTGGGACACCAAAATTACTTTTGAATGCTTTACTGAAATGGGCCTGATCATAGAAGCCAACTTGATGAGCCACATAGGTGGCGTTGTGACCTTGTTGCAATAACCTCATGGCATGTTCTAAACGTAATCTACTTAGCCAAGCGTAAGGAGTAATACCCATTTGCATTTTAAAGTGGCGTTGAAATTGCGTTGGGGTTAGATGACATAAGTTGGCCAGCTGTTCGAGGCGAATCGCTTGACCAAGATTGTCTAAAATAAAGGATTTTAAAGTGGCAATGGATTGGTGACCAAGTGGCGTCACTTTTTCTTGTTGGCCATAGCCAAACTGAGCGAATAGCTGGTCAAACCCCTCAAGTGGTAAGCAATCTTTGGCCAGTTGACTTTGTGAGTCATCACCTAACAATAAATGCAGTTGATAAAGCTGATTAAAAATGGCGGTGTTGGAAATAATCGTCTGACGGAAACTCAAAATTTGATCGGGTTGAGTGTATTGAGCCAGTTGCGTTAGCCAGTTAGGGTCGATGGCAAAAACTTTAGTTTGGTAGCCGCGTTCTAATACAGAATTCCCATCGTGCAATTCATCTGGAGCCATGATCACCACCTGACCTTGCCCGATATGATGCTGTTGGCCTTGATGGTGAAAACGCTGTTCGCCTTGGGTAATGAGACCAATATGAAAATCGAGATGGTAGTGACGTTGAAAAGCGAATTGTTGATAGCGCGCATCAATTAAATTAATCGATTCACTGATAGTGTTACTGTATTTAACCCGATCCATACAAAATAAGCTTGGTGAAAGTTTCACCAAGCTTATCGAGTCAATCCCAAATTGTCTTGTATAAAATTAGTGGTTGAGCGCTTTTTTGTTACGACGGTTATTACGCAAACCGTCAAGGCTAAAGACGACCAATGCTCCCCAAATAAAGACAAAAGTAAGTGCTTTGTCGAGGTTAAAGGCTTCCCCGTAAACTAACACGGCCAGCAAGAACATTAAGCTTGGGCCTATATACTGGAAGAATCCGAGTGTAGAGAGCTTTAATCGAGTCGCTGCCCCAGTAAAACATAATAGTGGTAAGGTGGTGATCACCCCTGCAGAGACCAATAAAATATTTAAGCTCATCGGGTTTAATTCAAAATTGGATGTGGCCGAATCTGCTATCCACAACAAATAGACTGCAGCCGCTGGTAATAACACTAAAGTTTCGACAAACAATCCAGTTTGCGCACCAACACTGACTTTTTTACGCAATAAACCATAAAAACCAAATGAGCATGCTAAACCTATCGCGACGATCGGCACGGAGCCAAAGGCGATCAGTTGAACTAAGACGCCACCGGTTGCGAGAGCGACGGCGAGCCACTGCATTTTCCTTAAGCGTTCGCCCAAAAACAGCATCCCGAGCAAAACATTTATCAATGGGTTAATGAAATACCCCAAACTGGCGTCGAGCATATGATTACTGTTGACGGCCCAGATAAAAATTAGCCAGTTCGAACCAATCAAGATTGAAGAGGTGAGTAGATAAAGCATCTTGCGTTTATCAACCATCACATCACGTACGCTGTGCCAGTGGCGCCCAAAATGGAGCAGGGCAGCAAGAAGGAAGAAAGACCAAACCACGCGGTGACTTAAGATCTCTAATGGGGCAACAGCGCTTAACGATTTAAAGTAAATCGGAGCGATACCCCACATGGTGTAAGCACCGAGAGCAAACAGGACACCTTGGCGCGATCGTTGTTGTTGTTCTTCTGGGGTCATACAAGATCACTAACTGTTTTAAAAAGAGGGGAATTGGTCAGTATAAAAGCGGCCTGATAAAACGCCTAACAATTTGCAGTTTTATTCACCAGCGTTCCCCACTACAATGTGCCACTTACCTCGCACTGAGTAACTGAGAAATAGATGACCTCGACACTTTTAGCCCAACCTGACGATGAGATAACTGTCACTGCACAAAGCGTGCTTGAACAGGTGTTTGGTTATCAACAATTCCGTTCAGGACAAGAGCAAGTGATTGAGGCGGCAATTCAAGGCCAAGACAGTCTTGTGATCATGCCAACAGGTGGCGGTAAGTCGCTTTGTTATCAAGTGCCAGCTCTGGTGCGCGAAGGGTTGACCTTGGTGATATCGCCACTGATTTCATTGATGAAAGACCAAGTCGATCAGTTAAAGGCTGATGGGGTGGCGGCTGAATGTGTTAACTCCACTATGTCGCGTGAAGATCTTATCTCTGTCTATAACCGAATGAATTCGGGCGCGCTTAAGCTGGTTTATGTGTCACCAGAAAGGGTGCTAATGCGTGATTTCATCGAGCGTTTGCAAGGTTTATCCCTGAGTATGATCGCAGTCGATGAAGCACACTGTATTTCTCAGTGGGGACATGATTTCCGTCCAGAATACGCTTCCCTCGGTCAGCTGAAGCACTATTTTCCTCATGTGCCGTTTATGGCGCTCACGGCAACCGCTGATGACGCTACGCGCAATGATATAGTCAGTCGCTTACAGTTGGTTGACCCGCTTAATTACCTAGGCAGTTTCGACCGACCTAATATCCGTTACACCTTGTTGGAAAAACATAAGCCGGTTTCACAAATTATTCGTTATCTTGATACCCAAAAAGGGCATTGCGGCATTATTTATTGTGGTAGCCGTAAAAAAGTTGAGATGGTGACAGAGAAACTGTGCAACAACCATATTCGTGCCGCCAGTTATCACGCGGGCATGGATGCGGACGAGCGTGCTTACGTGCAAGAAGCTTTTCAACGTGATGATATTCAAATCGTGGTGGCAACCGTTGCCTTTGGTATGGGGATCAATAAGCCTAACGTACGCTTTGTCGCTCACTTTGATATTCCACGTAATATTGAATCGTACTACCAAGAAACCGGTCGTGCCGGTCGTGATGGTTTGCCGGCAGAAGCGGTGATGTTATATGACCCAGCGGATATTAGCTGGTTACGTCGTATGCTGGATGAAAAAGATGACGGGCCGCAAAAGCAGGTAGAAGCACACAAACTCAATGCGATGAGCGCTTTTGCTGAGGCGCAAACCTGTCGTCGCCAAGTGTTATTGAATTATTTTGGCGAATATCGTGATAAGCCTTGTGGTAACTGCGATATTTGTTTAGATCCGCCTAAACATTTCGATGCCACCCAAGAAGCGCAAAAAGCGTTGTCTTGTGTTTATCGCGTAAATCAAAGTTTCGGTATTGGTTATGTCGTGGAAGTGCTGCGTGGTATGCAAAACATTCGTATCCGCGAGCAAGGCCACGATAAGCTATCAACCTATGGTTTGGGGCGTGATCACAGCCATGATTACTGGGTGAGTATTTTCCGCCAACTGATCCATAAAGGCTTACTGTTCCAAAATATCACTCGCAACTCTACGTTGCAGCTAACCGAAGAAGCGCGCCCACTATTACGTGGTGAAATGACGCTTGAGCTCGCTGTACCTCGCTTAGATACGGCCGCCCGCGCAGCAAAATCAGACAAACTATCGAGTAAAAACTACGATAAGAAGCTGTTTGCTAAGCTACGCAAATTACGTAAATCCATTGCCGATGAGGATGGTTTACCTCCTTACGTGGTTTTTAGTGACGCCACCTTAATTGATATGGCGGAGATCTTACCTACATCTTATGGTGAGATGTTGGCGGTGAATGGAGTAGGCCACCGTAAACTCGAAAAATACGCCGATCCATTCTTAGATTTAATTCAGGAACACATTACTCAGCATGGCTAATAAAATGGAATTTGGCTTGATTGAATATCAAGCCGATCAGGGAAGAGTCGTCATTAAAGCGCCCGATTTTGATTTTGATTCGTTCCCCAAAATGGCCGAACGCTTGCTCGCTGCACTACCAGCGGCGGTGATCGAAAAACAGTGTGATGCGGATATTCATTCATGGTTGATTGATTTTGAAGAGTGCCAAATGTTTCTCAAAGCTGAGCACTACAGCGAAAGTGTTTGGTTTGAAAGCCTCTCTGGAGTTGATTGCCAACCCGAGTTTGCTTACCTTGCGAGCCTGTTCCAACAAGGTTTTACATTGTCTGATGAATAGGCAGTCTGTGAGGTGAAAATCCATCTTGCAGACAAAACTGGTTAATGTATAATCGCCCGCCTCTCGCTGTTCGGTATCAAATACCAGGCAGTCAGAACAAATAAACTTTTATTTTTAAACATTGTTGGTAAGTATTCGCTTCGTTTTCTATTTTAGATAACGCGGTGGGCACGATTTGGGTTCCCTCACCCCCAAACCAAACTAAAAAGGTATCGCATGAGTAACTTCACGTCTGCGCAACAGCGCAACGCCCTTCTATATTTAGCTTTGTTCCACCTGATCATTATTGCATCGAGCAATTATCTGGTTCAGTTGCCGTTTACCATTTTTGGATTCCACACCACGTGGGGCGCTTTCACTTTTCCATTTATCTTCTTAGCAACGGATTTAACGGTACGTATTTTTGGTGCACAAATGGCGCGTAAAATCATCTTCTTGGTGATGTTGCCGGCATTGGTTGTCTCTTATTTACTTTCGGTCGTTTTCTTTGAAGGTCAATATCAAGGCTTCAGTCATCTAGGCGAATTCAATGTATTTGTTGCGCGTATTGCCGCGGCAAGTTTTATGGCTTATTTGCTTGGCCAAGTATTGGATGTACAAGTATTTAACCGCTTACGCCAAATGAAACAGTGGTGGATCGCACCAACCTGTTCAACCCTATTTGGTAACGCAATCGACACGATGGCATTTTTCGCTGTGGCATTTTATCAAAGCCCAGATCCATTTATGGCTGAGCATTGGATGGAAATCGCAGCCGTCGACTATGGTTTCAAATTGATCATCAGCTTAGGTCTGTTTGTTCCTATGTATGGTGTCCTATTGAACTATCTGGTGAAAAAACTAACGTCAGTTAATCCAGAATTTCGACTGATGGGAATGAGTACCGCTGATAAAGTTTCTTAGGTAATGCGATACCAATGAAAATAGAAAAGCCCGCATTGATTTGCGGGCTTTTTGCATTTGTCGACCGACTTGGTGAAAGAGATTAGCGACTGATAATATTCAGTGGCCAGCCAATATCACTTTGTCGATTTGCTTCAATCTCTAGTTCACTGGCGGTGAGTGGATTATTTACTAACCATTGCGCATCAATAAACAAAGAGAGCTTATCTCCTTCTGATTGAAGCTCTACTTGCGGCTCCAATGCTTGATGACGGCGATGGGTCAGCAGCACCGATAAACGTAATAAACGCAGAATACGTTTAGCGCTGGCACTTGAGATTGCATGTTGCTCTGGAAGTGAAGTGAGCTGTTCACGATAGCGGCGAACGACTTCTGCTAGCAGGTGTTTTTGTGCGCGAGTGTAGCCAGGTAAATCTAAGTTTTTTAGTAAGTATGCCGCATGCTCGCCACCTTTCTTAAAATCGATCGCTAAACCGATTTCATGCAGTTTTGCTGCGGTGTCTAACATGGCACTGGCTTGTGGCTCTGTTAACCAATTCTCTTGGCACTGGTTAAGTAGGCATTGAGCTAAATCGGCAACTTGTTGGCCGTATTCTTGATCAATCTGGTAGCGATTTTGAACACTAGCGATGGTGCGAACTCGAATGTCATTTTGTTTTAACTCATCGACCATTTCATAGACGAGGCCTTCACGTAGAGCGCCGCCGGCAAGCGTCATGGAATCGATGTCGAGTAGCTCAAAAATAGCGATGAGAATAGAAAGGCCGCTTGGGAAAACTAAAGCTCGCTCAAGGGTTAACCCTTCAATATCCAACTCTTCTAGATGATCAGCCAGCATGGCTTGTTTTTGCAGGCGCATGAGTTTGGCGTGGGTGATTACCTCATCCATTCCTTGCGCCAGCATGATCTCTTGTAACGCTTGCACAGTGCCTGATGCACCAACACAAACGTCCCAACCTAGCTCGGTATATTGTTGTAAAATAGGGTCTAATGTCGCCTTCGCCGCATCAATCGCTTGATTGAAGTTACGAATATTAAGTTGGCGATCTTTGAAGTGGCGTTCTAACCAAGTCACACACCCCATTTTCAGGCTGGTTAATGCTTTGGCTTCAAATCCCTCTCCAATAATCAGTTCAGTACTGGCTCCGCCAATATCCACGACTAAGCGGCGACCACTGCCACCAGAGGTGTGTGCAACACCCTTGTAAATGGTAGCAGCTTCTTCTTCGCCACAAATGACGTCTATTTTATAACCGAGAATTTGGTTTGCTCTCGTCAAGAAAACATCCACATTGGTCGCGGTACGTAATGTCGCTGTGCCAACAATACGAATGTTTTCTTTTGGGATATCTTGCAGTCGCTCTGCAAATAAACTCAAGCAGTCCCAACCTCTTTGCATGGCTTCTTGGCTCAACGCATTCTTTTCGTTAAGTCCTGCAGCAAGGCGAACCTTACGTTTAATTTTGGCCATGGTCTGAACGCTGCCATCAATATGACGCACAACGAGCATATGAAAACTGTTCGACCCGAGGTCGATAGCGGCGTACAGCGGCGATGGAACAACTTGGCTCATAGCGACTTAAGAATCCTTTTGTTGACGCGGTGGGCGTGAGCGATTTGGTTTGCGATTGCCAGAACGAGAGCCACCAGTGTTAGTGCGGCGTTGTTGCTGGTTACGCGTGCGCAGACGGATCGGCGCCGGTAGATCTTGGATCAAAGCAGACGAATCGTATTCCGATACAGAAATCGTGTGCTCGATGTACTCTTCGATTGCTGGCAAGTTGATCGCGTATTGTTCACAAGCAAATGTGATTGAGTGGCCACTTGCGCCAGCACGACCAGTACGACCAATGCGGTGTACGTAATCTTCACAATCGTCAGGTAGATCGTAGTTAAATACGTGAGTCACTTGTGGAATGTGTAGACCACGAGCGGCAACATCCGTTGCGACTAGAATATCGACTTCACCACGAGTAAATTGCTCAAGGATACGCTCACGTTTTTTCTGTGGAACATCGCCCGTTAGTAGGCCAACACGGTGTTTGTCTGCCGCAAGGTGACCCCAAACTGAATCACACATATGTTTGGTATTGGCAAACACGATTGCGCGATCTGGCCATTCTTCTTCAATAATTGTTTGAAGTAGCGCCATTTTATCTTCATTAGAAGGGTAGAAAAGCTCTTCTTGAATTCGGTGACCTGTTTTTTGTTCAGGTTCTACAACCACTGGCACCGGCTCATTCATATGTTCAAAAGCAAGCTCTTGTACACGGTATGAAAGCGTTGCTGAGAACATCATGTTCAAACGTTCTTTTGGTTCCGGCATACGACGGAATAAGAAACGGATGTCCTTGATAAAGCCAAGGTCAAACATGCGGTCGGCTTCGTCTAACACGACAACTTGGATGTGATCTAGATTGAACACACGTTGTTTGTAGAAGTCGATGATACGACCGGTAGTACCAATTAAGATATCTACGCCTTGCTCAAGTTTGGTTACCTGCTTTTCATAGCTTTCGCCGCCGTAAGCTAATGCGGCTTTGATTCCAGTGCTTGCAATTAACGGTTCAGCATCATTAAAGATCTGAATCGCCAACTCACGCGTTGGAGCCATGATGATGGCACGTGGCTGATTTGGCTTGCGGCCTTCATGCTCAGGTGTCGTCAGTAGGTGGTTAAAAGTAGCAGTAAGGAACGCTAACGTCTTACCAGTACCCGTTTGGGCCTGGCCTGCAATATCACGGCCGGAGAGCAGGACCGGCAACGCCTGTGCTTGGATAGGGGTACAAAATTCGAACCCTTTTTGCTCCAAACCCTTTGTAACTTGGGGGTTGAGCCCCAAATCGGCGAACTTTTGCTCTGTGATGTGCGTCTTTTTCATCGCTATAGAATATCAGCTTAAGCTTGCAATACGAAAGTAAATACATTCCAATAGGGCATCTCAATACTGGTTATCATCCAACCAGTTCCGAAAAATACAGTGGAGTGGACGATGAGTGATAATATTTTGCAGCTGACTGATGATGGTTTTGAAAACGACGTAATCAATGCTGCAGGCCCAGTTCTTGTTGATTTTTGGGCAGAGTGGTGTGGTCCTTGTAAGATGATTGCGCCTATTCTTGACGAAATTTCAGAAGAATACGCAGGCAAGCTCACTATCGGTAAACTGAATATCGATCAAAATGCTGGTACACCACCTAAATTTGGTATTCGCGGTATTCCAACGCTACTACTATTTAAAGACGGTAGCGTAGCAGCAACGAAAGTTGGCGCATTGTCTAAAACTCAATTAAAAGAGTTCTTGGACGCTAACCTGTAATACTCGCTGTTAAATAGA
This sequence comes from Vibrio ichthyoenteri ATCC 700023, assembly GCF_000222605.1. Lineage (GTDB taxonomy): Bacteria > Pseudomonadota > Gammaproteobacteria > Enterobacterales > Vibrionaceae > Vibrio > Vibrio ichthyoenteri. The sequence goes on from NZ_AFWF01000200.1 coordinate 37,606, forward strand.
ACCGTACATTTTACTAATGTGCGGTTTTGTTTTTGAACGGCAACAAAAGATAGACTAGGCTAGTATTTAGTGCTAATTTATCGCACGTAAATTAAACAAGTATTCTCTTCTTGGTCGATCCAGAGACCGAATCCATCTTAACTACAAAACAGATCCTATTTTGACTAAACAAGCATCTACCACCATGAATCTAACAGAACTGAAGAACAGACCTGTTTCTGATCTTGTCAAACTTGGCGAAAGCTTAGGCCTTGAAAACCTGGCTCGTCTAAGAAAACAAGACATCATCTTTGCCATCCTAAAAGCGCATGCGAAAAGCGGTGAAGATATTTTTGGCGATGGGGTTCTGGAAATTTTACAAGACGGTTTTGGTTTCCTACGTAGCGCAGACAGCTCTTACCTTGCTGGTCCTGACGATATTTACGTTTCGCCAAGTCAAATTCGTCGTTTCAACCTGCGTACAGGTGATTCGATTGCCGGAAAAATTCGCCCACCAAAAGATGGCGAACGTTACTTTGCATTATTGAAAGTAAACACGGTAAACCACGACAAACCAGACAACGCTCGTAATAAAATCCTATTTGAAAACCTGACACCTCTACATGCTAATGAACGCATGGTTATGGAGCGTGGTAATGGTGCAACGGAAGATATTACGGCTCGTATCTTGGATTTGGCTTCACCAATTGGTAAAGGTCAACGTGGTCTGATTGTTGCTCCGCCAAAAGCGGGTAAAACAATGCTGCTGCAAAATATTGCACAAAGCATTGCTTACAATCACCCTGAATGTGAATTAATGGTACTTCTTATCGACGAACGTCCGGAAGAAGTAACTGAGATGCAACGTCTTGTGAAAGGCGAAGTAATTGCATCGACATTTGATGAGCCAGCATCTCGTCACGTACAAGTGGCAGAAATGGTTATCGAAAAAGCAAAACGTCTTGTTGAACACAAAAAAGACGTAGTGATCCTGCTTGACTCGATTACTCGTCTAGCGCGTGCATACAACACCGTAGTACCTTCATCAGGTAAAGTACTGACTGGTGGTGTGGATGCAAACGCACTACATCGTCCAAAACGTTTCTTCGGTGCTGCACGTAACGTAGAAGAGGGTGGTAGCTTAACTATCATCGCTACTGCGCTAGTGGACACGGGTTCTAAGATGGACGAAGTAATCTACGAAGAATTTAAAGGTACAGGTAACATGGAACTGCACCTAAACCGTAAGATTGCGGAAAAGCGTGTTTTCCCTGCGATTGACTTCAACCGTTCAGGTACTCGTCGTGAAGAGTTGCTGACGAAAACCGACGAACTGCAGAAAATGTGGATTCTACGTAAAATCGTTCACCCAATGGGCGAAACCGATGCGATGGAATTCCTAATTGATAAGCTTGCAATGACGAAGACCAACGATGAGTTCTTCGACGCAATGCGCCGTCAATAATTTCATTATTTAAAAAACGCCACCGTGATTACGGTGGCGTTTTTGTTTGCATTCTCGTCAGACGAAGAGCACAATGAATGCAAATGTTACAAGGAGGTTAACATGCAACAAGGAATGTTGTCGTCGCTTCTCCTGTCCATATTTTTGGCATTGGTTACACCTAATGCTGTCGCGACAGAAATGCCACCCGAGCGCGTCGAACTGTGGCTGCAAAGCGATCATATGCACAATAAAGTGTCAGAGCTTTTACAGCATGTGGTTGAAGACGATCTCGATAGTCTAAATTTTTCCCTTCAAAGATTGGCCTTTCCACAACAAGAGGTGGCTCGCTACTTATTGCTACAAAAGCTTGAGCAGCAAGAGATGATTCTCACGCCGAAAATGGCCATTTTTGTTGAACAACAAAAATCGATGGTGCCGACCTACCAAATATTGGAACAAGGTGACGGCTATGAATTTAGTATTCCTGCGTTTAATTTTCCTGCTATCGCGAGCCGTTTACTCAAACGTTGGCAGCAAGATCAATCAATACTCGATTTTGTGATGCAGGCAGAGCGACAAGAGCTCGACTTACATCATTGGCTATCTGAAGGCTCTGACTATCAGCGACAAACCCGTGAAAAATTATTAATCCGTGAGTTAGACAGCCTTTCTTTAGAGGCGGTCAATGCGCTTACTCGTCAATTAACTGATGAAGTGGTAGTGAGTTGGTTACCCTCTTCGGAAGTAATGGTGCGGCTCGCTCAAGTCAGTGAAGACCCAAAAACCTACAAATTGGTTTGGCTAATGAAAGCCGATCACCACAGCCAAAACGAGCTGAGTCGATTGGCCCAGGTTGGCGATGCTTTTTCTCAGCAGCAAATCATGCAAGCGTCTAATAACCCCAATTTACGTCAGTTAGCGTTGCAAGAATTAACGCGCATTAAACCGATGAGCGAAGAAGTTAAAACGTTTTTAGTCGCGCGAATGAGAGACAGTGACGAGGCATCATTTGTTGCTGATCAATTGGCTCAGCAAGGATATTCAGCCTGGTTGTCGGAGCTCATTTTGAGTGATAAAAAAGTTAAGCGTAATGCGATTATTAGTGCACTTAGCCAGTAGAGTCGCGTAATACCCACATACAAAAGAGGGATCGGAGATCCTGCTTTGTTTGATATACTGCATGCAGTTTAACCAGCCATTAGAAGAACTATGAGTTTTAAGGACTTGCGCGAATTTGTTGATCAGCTTGAGCAGCTAGGGAAACTAAAACGCATTACTCACCCTATCGATCCCCACTATGAGATGACTGAAATCAGCGATCGCGTGTTGCGTGCTGGCGGTCCGGCTTTATTGTTTGAAAATCCGATAGGTTACGATTACCCGGTACTCACCAACTTATTTGGCACACCAGAACGCGTTGCGATTGGGATGGGACGGTCTGAGGTGAAAGAGCTACGTGAAGTTGGCAAACTACTGGCGTACTTGAAAGAGCCAGAGTCACCGCGTGGTTTTAAAGATGCGCTTGATAAACTTCCGGTCTTTAAACAAGTTCTCAATATGCCCGCTAAGCGCTTACGCAAAGCCCCTTGTCAGGAAATTGTGTGGCAAGGTGACGAGGTCGATCTCGACAAGATTCCAGTCATGAGTTGCTGGCAAGATGACGTGGCGCCTTTGCTTACATGGGGATTAACCATCACCAAAGGTCCAAATAAAAAACGTCAGAACCTTGGGATCTATCGTCAGCAAAAAATAAGCAAAAATAAAATCATTATGCGCTGGCTTGCTCACCGAGGTGGTGCGTTAGATTTACGAGATTGGATGACTACTCATCCGGGTGAGCGATTCCCTGTTTCAGTTGCATTCGGCGCTGATCCTGCCACCATTTTAGGCGCAGTAACCCCAGTTCCTGATAGCTTATCAGAGTATGCTTTCGCTGGATTGTTGCGAGGCAGTCGCACCGAGGTCGTTAAATCTCTCAGTAACGATCTTGATGTTCCAGCCAGTGCTGAAATCGTACTAGAGGGTTATATTGATCCGCAAGAGTTTGCTGATGAAGGACCCTATGGCGATCATACGGGTTACTACAACGAAAAAGAAAAGCATCACGTTTTCACTATCACCCACATTACGATGCGGAACAAGCCAATTTATCACAGCACATACACTGGGCGTCCGCCAGATGAACCAGCTGTGCTTGGCGTGGCATTAAACGAAGTTTTTGTGCCTATCTTGCAAAAACAATTTCCTGAGATCGAGGATTTCTATCTGCCGCCAGAGGGCTGCTCATATCGAATGGCGATTGTCACGCTGAAGAAACAATACCCAGGTCATGCTAAGCGCGTGATGATGGGGGTTTGGTCTTTCTTGCGTCAGTTCATGTATACCAAGTTTGTCATTGTGTGTGATGAGTCGCTTGACGCACGTAATTGGGATGAAGTGGTGCAAGCGATGACGCAAAATATGGACCCAGTGCGTGATACCTTGCTGATTGAACATACGCCAATAGATTCATTGGATTTTGCTTCGCCAGTGGTAGGGCTTGGATCAAAAATTGGTTGGGATGCGACGATTAAGTGGCAAGCCGAATTGGCTACGAGTTCCGCAGAGGTGAAAGGCGAGTTATTAGAGCCGGATGCGATTCTTGAACAGATAAAATTGGCGAACCCGATCATTTGTGACATCTATCTGCCTAAAGGTGCACTATGTGGACAGATGGTCTTAGTTTCGATTGATAAGCAAAATCCGGGTGAAGGACAACAAGTGATAGCTGCGATATGGTCGCATTTATCTCCGCTAGTCGATCCTAAGTTTATTGTAGTATGCGATGATGATGTGAACATTCGCGATTGGAATGATGTCATATGGGCCGTGACGACTCGTATGGACCCCGCACGTGATAGTTTGCTTGAGCGTAGTGCTGATGTTGGGCGCATTGCTTTGGATGCAACCAATAAGCTCGGCGATGAAGCCTCTCGGGAGTGGGGGGTACCTATTAAGAAAGATCCACAGTTGGTCGACAAAATTGATGCAATATGGCATCAATTAGGTCTGTAATGGCAAATTCCGTTACGCTATTACCGAGTCAGGTAACATTTGAAGTCCCATCAGGACAGACGGTGTTGGAAGCAGCGCTCAACAATAATATAAGCTTTCCACATCGTTGTCAGGTGGGGGCATGTGCTATGTGCATGTGTAAAAAAGTATCGGGTGAAGTCCGCTATGAACTGGAACCGATGCTCACAGAACAAGAACAACAGCAAGGGTGGATATTCTCATGCCTTGCCTATACAGAAAGTAATTTAGTACTTACCTTTGAAGAGTAAGTAAGAGGAACCCCATGAGTATTCAATGCAAAGTTAAGTCGATAGAGTCACTCGCAGCTAATACCTATCGTATTCTGCTTCATCCTGAACAGCCTGTTGCTTTTAAAGCGGGCCAATATCTAATGGTTGTTATGGGTGAAAAAGACAAGCGCCCATTTTCTATCGCCAGTAGCCCTTGCCGTCATGAAGGTGAGCTTGAGTTACATATTGGTGCGGCAGAGCAAAATGCTTATGCGCATGAAGTTGTTGAAGCGATGAAAACGGCTCTAAGTGATGGCACATCTATCACTATTGATGCTCCGCATGGGGATGCATGGGTAAAAGAAGAAAGTGAACGACCATTGCTTCTGATTGCGGGCGGTACAGGCTTTAGTTATGTACGTTCAATCTTGGACCATTGCGTTGCACAAAAGAAAGAGAATTCAATTTATCTATACTGGGGCGCTCGCGACAACTGCCAGCTATATGCAAAAGATGAACTCGTTACTTTGGCCGAGCAGTATGAAAATGTGCACTTTATTCCGGTTGTAGAACAAGCACCAAGTGAATGGCAAGGTAAAGTGGGTAACGTATTAGAGGCGGTGAGTGAAGACTTTGATTCTCTAGAAGCGTTTGATATCTATATAGCAGGCCGTTTCGAAATGGCAGGCGCTGCTCGTGAGCAATTTACTCAAAACAAGCAGGCACGAAGCGATCGAATGTTCGCAGATGCCTATGCTTTTATCTAACTGCTAATCAAATTGTTCATCAACAAAGAGGGCTAAATGCCCTCTTTTTCACCATCTTGCTGATAATTTCACCGAATAGTCACTTTTCATGAATTAATTTGCAAAAAGGCTTGCCAATAAAAACCAGTTCCCTATAATGCGCATCCACTGACAGGGCAGACGCCGCAAGGCTTCAGCGTTAGTCAGAGAGGTAAAGGCAACTGAGAAAAGAAATTGAAAAAGTGTTTGACTCTTTCAGTTATCTCGTTAGAATTCACCTCCACTTCGAGAGAAACTCTCGCAGCAAAGCTCTTTAACAATATAAACCTATCAATCTGTGTGGGCACTCGTTGATGATAATCCAATAAGTCCTTGCTTAGGCAAAGACTGTTTCTTCGGAAGCAACATTGGGTTCAATGAACTGAGTGACCAATACAAATAGCTACTTGTAGTTATTTGGCACAGTCAATTCATTATCGTTCTGTTGGAACGATAATAGCTTTAAGATTACTTTTTGTAG
>NZ_AFWF01000199.1 GCF_000222605.1 Vibrio ichthyoenteri ATCC 700023
GTCTTGAAAAACACCGGTAAGACGGGTTTGGTCGGTATGCGTTGTATCGCGAGTTCCGTTGGAATTCACGATAAATAGTACATCTGTGACGACCTAGTTGTGTGGCGATTTTATCGACACTAATTCCTTGCTTTCTCAGAGCAGAAATCATATACCTTTCTATCTCAGTGAGGTGCGTATATCTCATGGTTTTTCACTTCTTGGCGGGAGCAAATTCATGATTATCGCATCTCACTGTTTTATTGTTCAGTGGTGTCGCACTTCGTACTTGAATCCAAGACGGCAAACATGTTTGGTCACAGTGTTCATGATGTCTTGTCAGGCTTTGGCCTGTCAGTCCCTGTGCCGGTACTGGTTGCGATTGGCTGTGTCATTTTCGTTGCTTCCACTGCATTCGGTTTTGAAATGCTGGGTAAAGTGTCGAAAGTTGCCGTACCTGTGATTGTGGTGCTTATGTTTGTGGTGTTGTTTGTTGCCACTGGCAGTGATGTTGTTGCAACCGAGAAACTTGAGCAACTGCCATTTGGTGCTGCGGTATCTTCAGTCGTGGGGACGATTATTGTCTTGGTTGCGACGTCGCCAGATTTTGGTAGCTTTGTCCATAACCGTAAGCATGCGTTGATTGCTGGTGTTCTCACCTTTGGTTTGGCTTACCCAGTCCTCTTTTTTGTTGGTGCTGTTCCTAGCTCTTTGACGTCAGAAGGCTCACTGCTTGGTGCAATGGCGATTATTGGTACAACATTACCAGCGGCGGTGTTATTGGTGTTTGCTTGTGTAACTGGCAATGCTGGCAACATGTTCCAAGGGACACTCGTGGTTTCGACGCTTCTAAGCAAAATCCCTAAATGGAAGATCACCATCGCGTTGGGTGTGTTAGCGACCATTCTTGGCAGTATGGATATTATGGCGTGGTTTATTCCATTCTTACTGTTCTTGGGTATTGCAACACCCCCTATCGCGGGCATCTACATTGCCGATTTCTTTATGAATCGCCGTCAAGGCTATGATGAGTCTCTTCTGGAAACTGAAGCGGCGGTAAAACCAATGACGTTTGTCGCTTGGGGTATGGGTTCTTTGGTTGGCTTTGCGACCGTTAACGGTATGTTTACCTTAACAGGCATTCCATCACTGGATTCGATTTTAGTCGCCTCTTTAGGTTACTTATTATTGTGTCGTGGCAAGTCTGTCGGTGCTGCGGTGGAATCTAAATAGAACCGCTGAATCTCCGTTAATTGCATTGATATAAAAAAGGCCGATAGAATTATCTATCGGCCTTTTGTTTTTACTTAAATCACTTCGCTATTTCACAGTGACGACCACTGTATTCACTACAAATTAGTGGTTACTATAGTAAATAGAATCGACGCTGAGCGGGTTGTTCAGTGGCTTTTTCAGATTGAGTTCTGTGATCTTGTTAAGTCCAGCATCACTGATACCACCAGTGTAGACTTTAGTGCCGTCTGGGTTCGTCATTGATGTTTCACCGACGTTCCAAGCCTTAAAGAAATCACTGAGATCTTGGCCTGCAACGTAAGAGCTACACACCATCATTAAATCACCACCAGATAAGCCCGTTTCAGAGGCGCTACAGTAGTTCTTCTCGCCAATAGCATCTTGGTTATTACGAGCTAAGCGATGCATCAATTTGAACATGTTCCACCCTTCATCAGTGCCGTAGATTGATGATTTAGCTACTTCAGCTCGTTGATTCCAATCGTCAATGTTAAAGTTCGCCTTAGCCCAAATCTTTAACTGGCCGAACATAACAAGGCGCATGCCAGCATCACCATTAGACCAAGCATGCTTATCATTACTACTTAACCAAACAGGCGCTTTTTGAATATCAATTTTTATACGATCCATTTCTGGATTGTCATTGCGTCCTTCCAGCTCCTGCATGTATAGCGCTAATAAGTTATTCGTTACTTCTGTACTACCTTCAGCAGAGAAGGGAGCAGAAGCAAGGTTGTGGCCAACTTCATGCCAGAGCAGCCAGTCGTTGATCGCGTTTGTTGGAACGTTGGTGCGATCAGCGTTGAAGCTTGAGTTCATTACGGGGTAACCAGAGTGAGCAGAGCCAATCGAGATCTGGACGTCGTTTACAAAGCGATGGCGGAACTCTTTTAGTTTTGTGTATGTAAAGCGACGATGTGTTCCATCCTCAGTGACTTCATCACGGCCATAAAAATCACTCGCCGCATCAGCAAAGCGGTTCATTTCTGCTGCAAATTTAACCAGATCAATCGATTTAATATTGTTGACTGGAGTCGTGTAGATGAATGACCCTGTATCCACTTCTGCAATTGGTGCGCTTGAATCCTCAGGTCGGTGGCCTTCAACCCAATTACCATTTTTCCACCAAGCCGCAATTTCAACACCATCTAATTGAAAGGTTGCTGTCTCTAAATCAGTTTCTTTTGGCTGGATGTAAATTAAACCACCATAAGGGGCCTTAAAAGTCAGACTAATACCATCATAGATATAGCTTTTTTGCATACGTGGCGGGCGCTTTAAGCTCTTTTCGTGGTTTGGTTTACCTGTCAGGTCATCAGCAAACATCACGGTAATCGTCGCTGCAACACCGCCGGATACCTCAACCGTTTGTAGCTGCGGAGCCCAAAGACCGGTAGACTGGTTGTTCCCAGCAGAATAAGAGACGGCTTTACCAGTCGTTTGGATTGTTGCTGATCTTGCTTCACCATTACCTTGTGTGCGACCTGGGTACATTGTGGTGTCAACAGTGATTTCTTGATCCCAGAATGAACGACCCAGCATGATACGCGTCAATGGCTTTTCCATATAGTTAAGCGGGTAACTTGGGTTCATTTGGCCGTGCAGCTCCCCTTCACCATGAATCATGCTATTGCTGATGAGTGAATCTTTTAAATCAGCAGGGCATTTTGCTGCATCGATATCATTTTGATGTTGATCATTGGTGTAACAGTTTAAGAATTGTACCGCTTGTTTGAATCCGAGCTCATCTTGAGCATCTGTTGTGTAACGGTATGGGTTATCGTTCCACATCCAAATAGAGAGGTTGTCATAGGTTTGGTTTAGTTCCGCTGTTGAAAGACGTGTACCTTGAGTCCCTTTAGATCGGTAATAAATTTCATGGTTATAAAGTGCGGTAAAGTTAGTCCCTAGGTTGGCTGCTTTCACCATACTACCAACGACTTCAGGGCTAACTTCGTAGCGGTCAAAGAAGGCTCTATGGTAGTTGCCGCGAACGGTTTTTCCGTGACCAGTACGGGTTTCAATACAGTTAAATTCCCATTCGTACTCATTTTTACATAATGGGGTACCTTTAAAGGCCGCTTGAAGCTCGACGATTGCCGCTTGGCGTTCTTCGGCAGAATTAACGAAGATACGAGCTTGTTTAGTGATCATTTCAGCGGAGCCATCACTATTAATAACGGGTTTACCGGCACTGTCTAGCTTGGCTACTTGGTAGCTTGGGATCTCGAACTTGATTTTTGTTTCATCTTTAATCCATTCTACTGAGCCATCTTGTTTTACCGTAAATGGCTGCTCGCCTTGATTATCCTGAAAGCGTTCAAGTACAACCATTTCACTGCTGCCGCGAACATGTAAATTAGGGCGCACAGTTTGGCAGTAGTATGAGCTACCACAGAAAGCTTGGTTAGTTGGAGTGACGTTCTCACCGCCAATGGAGACGCCGGCTGCATCGGCAAGGCGACCAATAGGCTCCGGATTGGCTGTTTGGATGGCATCCATAAAGAGAATGTTGCCGCCAGCATTAAGGTACTTAATCAAAGCCGAGATGTCGTCTTGACTTAGATTTGAATTATCTAAATCGGCAACAAATTGGTTTGTCATACCATCTTGGATTAATTTTGGTAGGTATGCTTGTAGGATCAGGATAGGGGTATCGGTGGCTGAAATACCATCGAAACTACCTTTTGTTAGCTCAATCACTTCACCAAAACTATAACTAGGACTGATGAAAAAATCGTACTCCATACCCATAGCTGAATTGTGATGAGCAAAATAGGCTTTGTCGATATTGGTCGCAACTCTGATGCCTGCGGTCGACTTATTATCGTTGAACCAGTTGAACAGATTGGAGAAAAAGAGTTGCATGCTGCCGTTGTCATCGTGCACAGGGTTTTCAATCTGTGTGGATGTACATGACAGGTTTTGACTATCGATAGTGACTGAGCGGTTATTCCAATAGTTTTCAGGGCATGACAAAATGCTTGGATACATGCCGTTACCCATGAATACCACTTTACCTGTGCCGATTGTGCCAGCGGTAACAAAGGGGAAGCCAAAGGTGGCGTTGTCTTCGCTTACGGTTGGGATCGCTGGCATTTTGATGCCAGGCCATTCAGCGATATACGGACGACCTTCGCGATTCCATGCTTGTGGTTGATTGAATGGAATTTCACGGTTTTTATCTGCGCGAGGCATCATGATAGGGAACGCTTGGTTTGAAATGTTTAGCGCACGCATACCACGAGTGTAGCCCGTTGCTCCATAAAAACTGCCGTTGTCGTTGAATACGTGGAATTTTTCAACATTTTTGAAGATTTTCTTAAGAGATTCAGTAACATATTTACCACTGTCCATTGATAGCAGCATCGGTGGAGCAGAGCGATCTCTAAAAGTGACAGGGGTGTGTAATGTCTGGTCAATTACCGCCGTGAGGCCATGGTTAAATTGCGCTTCAAACTCATTTGGCAGTTCAAAATTTGAACCTTCAAGTTTGCCTCCGTTTGGAAGCGAAAGATTGATTAATTCATTGATTACATTTGGATACAAAGCAAAGGTATCTTGAATTTTGCTGGTAATCACATATGAATTAGTACTCGCGTCCGCATAGCGTTCAATGAGTGCCTGAATATTTGCTTTAGTTACGGCGTTGTCAGATACATCAGTAAGCTTATAGTCAATTTTATTGCCCGTAATTTTACCAAATTCAAAGGTATCAATACCAAACGTCAGGGTGTCGCCCCATAGGTATTCAAATTCACCGTTTTCATCGGTCATCCCTGTGGCATTAGCAGAAAAGAAGCTGATACCAGATATGACTTTACCAGTGGCGTCCATAAGCTTACTGCGAGTCAGTACTTTACCTTCAGAGCTCGGTTTGTAAGCGTAGCTAGATTCTGCATCAGCGGAGACGAAGTCAGCATTAAGGTTGCTGTCTGCTTCTGGGTCAACGGCAGGTATGACTTTGTCATCTACGTGCGAGCTAGGCGCTTTGCCAACTTCATCTGTTGCCTCTTCCTCTTTCGATTTCAAGAAAACATCCACCGCCTCTTGATCGTCAAGATTTTGATAGATTTCGTTTATGTCTATCGCGTCGATCTCGTTAAGGCAGATGTTATTGCTAGATTTACACGTGTTGATCGATTGAAGAACTTGCGTCGCGTTGCCGCCATCTTGTAGCGATACTAAATCAAACGACATCTCTACTTTGTCGTTGGCGACTATATTTCTGGTCGTCTTGGGGATTGGGGCTGTGAATTCCCCTAAAATAATACCGTCAAAACGACAATCAAAAGATGTCCCTTCCAGAACTTCAAAGCGACCGTTTTCGATGCGGCTACCATTACAATCGACGTCACCGGTGATGACTTTACTCGATGCTTTAAGCGTACTGATAAAAAGGGTTGGTGGTTCCACTTCTGTCGGTGGAGTGACGTCCGTTGGTGGTTCAATACCTTCGTCAGGTTTGGTGAATACGATGTCTTCATCGTTACACCCAGCGAGCGCTAACGACACCATGGTCGCTAAAAATAGCTTGTTTCTCATTGCTTTTAGTTTCTCTATTTAAAGACTGCGAATACCTATTCAAAATGAACGTGGGTATTTCTATTGTTGGAAGCGTTTTTCGCCAATGCGATTGACTTCCTATGGCGGTAGGAAAATTCAAATGGCATGGCTGTTCATTGACGTTTTATATGACTAATTTACTGCGCGGCGTGGCTGAAAATGACACAGCTAATCGGTAGTGAAATTTAGTGTAACGTATTAAATTAAATTAAATGAAATTTTATAGCTGTAGCACACTCTTAACCAATTAATACCCATTGCCGTTTCGACAATTTAAATTGTTTGTTGTGAGGGTGTTTTGTAAGGGGATACTGACAAAAAGAGCAGGGCATGGTGTTTTATTTGTCAATTTTGGACTGGAAGTTGTAACAGGATATATGAGGTGAAAATTCAGCCCTGCGAAGGGCAGGGCTGAGAGGGTTAATTTGTAGCCATGATGTCTTGATAAAGCTGCTCGTAATTGGCTTTTTCAAGCTCTTCTTGATCCATTAATTGACGGATCACCGTATCGCACTGTTTGACGAC
>NZ_AFWF01000198.1 GCF_000222605.1 Vibrio ichthyoenteri ATCC 700023
TTATAAAGCAACTTATTACGCTTAAACCAATCATGATGACCGAGAATGTATTCAGAATATCAAACTATCCTTTCGCACCTGCAATCACCGAGCATAGTGTGTTCCAAAGGACGTCAAACAGACAATATGTGACTTTTGCTCTTTGCCGTTGGTCGATAATCATTTGAAAATGTTCTTTGAAGTGGTCAATCTGCATGGTGCTCTTCCTAAAAAGGGAGTATATAGCCACAGCAAAATGTGTTCGTCAAATCGATATAATGTTGATTAAGGTATGTTCTCTATCTTACCCTGCATGTTAATGAGTTAGATGATCATTTGGCAAATAAATTAATATGATATATGACACTAATCATATCGGTCATAGACGGATCTTTTGATTAGCAATGACGCCAATTACAGAGTGATCCGCACCAGTGGTTTTGGACACTGAGTTAAGTGAGTAAAATCACTAACGAGGTGAAACATGACAAATCAAAAAAACAGAATCAAACACACGCCTGAATTTAAAGCTGAAACTCTGAAGCTAGCCGAGAAAGTGGGTGTAGCCGAAGCAGT
>NZ_AFWF01000197.1 GCF_000222605.1 Vibrio ichthyoenteri ATCC 700023
GGAGAACATAAAACGAAGGTGTTAACGCAAAAAGAGATGATCCTTCGCTACGTAAGCCATATCCCCCAACACAACTTTAAAATGGTTCGGTATTACGGTTTTCTGTCGAATAGGAAACGCGGCCGTTTACTTCCACTCGTTTATCTTGCCCTCGACAAAGAGACCGCGAACAAAGCAGAAACCCTCTCTTATGCGAAGCTATACAAAGGGCTAACAAGAAACGATCCGTACCAATGCATATTATGCGGTAACAGGATGGTTTTTAGGGGCTTTACAAAAGG
>NZ_AFWF01000196.1 GCF_000222605.1 Vibrio ichthyoenteri ATCC 700023
GATTATCTGACGCATTAGTGATGTTTTGAACCAAATAGAATCAATAGACTCTTGATTGCATACTAAGACTATTTGATAAATTTAGTCAAAGATGAGCTAACAAAATTTAGTAAGTTTTCGTTGCCCACCACAACTGAACAAAAAACTGTTTTAACTTGAATCCTTAACGTTGTCAGAACAAAGCATTATAAATATCTTGACGGCTAATCACTGGCGAGTTTTTGAACTACACAATACAATGCCCTTGCAAGTACGGTTTGCGAGGGCATTTTTTATGAATAGATATCAGCAATATGGCCTTATCCATAAAGGCATGAAAACTAAATTGACGGTTGAACTTGGCGAATTTACTGATGAAGCCTATCGCCGTTGTCTTGTCGATTTGACGGGTAAATCTAGTTGTAAAACCATGAATCACGTTGAACTTGAGAGTGTCATTGCTCATTTAAAAGAGCATCAATACCTCGATGGCCCAAAACCTCGCTACCAACCAGTAAAAACCAACAACCCAAACCGCCCAACAGATGCCCAATGGCGAAAACTCGCCGCGCTTTGCTATGCAAAAGGTTGGCAAGGTGGTTTAAAAGATCCTGCACTCACCGCATTTGTGCATCGTACTGCAAGCGTGAGTAATGTACGGTTTTTAACAAAAGTGACCATCAGTGAGGTCATCACTGGCTTAGAAAAATGGAACGCAGTATGAGCTCAGCATCAATGATGAAACCAGGTTTAGAGCCAGTCATCATTCACGACAAAGAAGACGTAGAAAAAGTGCTGCTGCAGATGTGGCCTGAAAACCGCATTCCAGCTCATGAGTTTCATGAGATGTTAACCCCGAATGACATCAGTATTTTGAAAGCCTATACAGGCTGTGGTCGGACTTACTATTCTATCAATGAAATCGCAGAAATTATTTGGACAAGAAGCAACTATGAAAACTCCGAGCCAGGATTCAGTAAAAATTAAACGCTGCTCTCAGGTATTCACGGGATGCAGTGCAGTCGCAAGACGCCGTGTAAAGCGTGAGTATGTGTTTGCGTTTCGTTTGCAGTCTTGGCTTACGTTCGTGCATCAAACGGAGCCTGATGAGCCAAGCAGTGGACAGATGTCCCTATTTTAAATACAAGAAAGCCGCCCTTTGATTGGGCGGCTTTTGTTCAAGGGACTATATCGGTTTTGGGTTAGGTTTGGCTTTTGGCTCTTTAAACGACGCGCCATAGAAGAAACTGATGATACCCGCGATGATGGTGCCAAGCAGAAAACCTAAAATGGTATCGGCAAAGCGAACCGCTTGATCTGGTATACTAATAAAGGTGATCGCAAAGAGGTATCCCGACGCCACTATCGCCCAATAAAATGAGAAATAATATAAGAACCGGTTGGCAAATTTATCGCCACTTTCAAGAGACTTTTCCTGCAGATCTCTAGCGTCTTTTTTATCCCCGAAAGCCAACTTATTAAACTCAAGTTCATGCTGCATTAACGCTTCTTCGACTTTGGCCGCCATTACGGGATCTTGAATGGCCTCAATCGTACTCGAGAGCGATGTGGTTCCGGTGACCGCTTGAGTAACCTTTAATACTTTATCAGCGATCTCATTGCCATTGTTACCACCAAACCAATTCGATACGGTATCGGTAACACCCAGCGCATTGGCAATCCCAAGCGCGGCACTAATTAGGCTCATAGTCTTACAATCTCCAATTCGTATTCGTCATCAACGAGTATTTCAAGGAGCTTATTCATTGCTGTACGACTATTTGCTACGCCCCACTTATCACTATGCATCTCTATCCCTGGCGCGATACAGCCTTCTAGTTGATGAGGGAAGTTAGCCGCATGAATAAGGCAGTGAGTGCGCTGACTTGGCCCATAAATAGTGACACCAACACTTGGGCATTCTAATGCAAAACAGAAACCGTATTTAGGTGATTTATGACGTTTTAGCCGATACGTACCAGCCGGAACACAGCTAAGACTTGGCAAATTATTGTTCCACTCTCGTTCGACGGTATAGCAAAGCGCACTACCATTCATAAAGATCTCACCAAAGGTACCTGTTGGCAATCCTTTAGTGATGAGTTTGAGTTTTTTCATGACGTTCTCCAGAGGTAAAAAGAGATTGCCAAGTAGCGACCAGTACGCCTAAGAACATCAGTTGCATGGTGGGCGAAAGGTCAGCCACTGCATACAACCCCATCGCCGCAATAAGACACATCCGCGCCTTATCACTGCGAACCATTACCGCCATCAACGTGGCTGCAATAAAGGTCAATATCATTGTCATCCTTTGCCTCTCCATATTTTGGCTATTTCGCTCAGCATTTTTATAGGGTTATGGGCAAGACGCTCCATGATAAGGTTCCAAGCCTGAAGGATATACCTTGCGGAATACCCAGCAACACCAGCTAACACTAATCGAAGTGTCTCATCCATCTCTATGCTCTCAAGGCCGATATAGACCAAAGCCAGCACAAACGTTGACATGACAACACCCGCAATAATGGTGCGCACATTCATGCTTTCGGTACTGGCTGCCTGAGAGAGCGCCCCTAATAACGCCATCGCTGATAACCCCAACATCATATCCAGCTCAACCAGCCAGTCCGTTAGTTTCATGCCTTACTCCACTTGCTCATCCACAATGTCATACGTAATGTCTGAGACGGTAATGACCGGATATTGGTGTGGTGCAATTGCTTTAAACTCAAGCGGTGTCGTCGCTAAATACACCGCTTGCATGACTTGTGCTTCGCTTGTTAAGTCTTGCGGCACAACATCACGGCCTAACTGCATTGTCCATCGAGCGGTTAATGCGTTCACTTTCGTGCGCACCGCCGTCACGGTACTGGTCGCCATTGACTGCATGTTAGCGTAAATCGAAATATGCAAAGTGGTGTCCATATGATAAGGCTGAGCGGCTTTGGCTTTAACTCGATCGCCAATAGGACGACGCTTTTGCGCGCTGCAATAAGCCTCCACGTCATTCAAGATGGCTTGACTTGGCAGTGAGTCATCCTTCATCCGCACATAGATATCAATATGGTTCGGCTCAGGACTTAACACCTTAACTCTTGCAATCCCTGGGTGGGCACTTCTGGCAAAATATTCGTAGGCATCATAAGGGCCTGCGCTTGAAAAGCCGGATGGCGCAAGATAGATGCGTTCAGCATAACTTTCATCAGACTCTTTATCGCTGCCACCCACGGAGATAGTGGTATTCACCGCACTCACAATCTCTGCCATCGGCTTAGAGATTTGTGATATTTCCCCTGCAGCAAAACCGTTTGCACCAGGGCCTACTTCTTGCGCGTACAACACCAATGTTTGAGTGCTTACACCCCGCGCGATGGTGTGCATTTCTTTGGTTTGAAAAATCGTCTTACCATCTTGCGCTAACATCACAAAACCTTTGTGAATATCGAACCCGCGATGGTCAGCTAAGAAGGTGAATAAAAATTCGGCGTTCGCAGAGGTTGGCTTTAAACGTTCGCAGTCTACTAAGTCACCAAGGCGTTCTAGTCGAACGTCTTTCGCAAACGCCAGTAAGTTTTGCTTACCTTCAAAGTTGATTTCATCAACCAGCATTTCACGCTCATACGCTAACTGCTCGAGTTGGAAGGTTTCTGGATCGTTGGTGCTTGGATAGTGCTTTGTTGCTGATTGGTAGTTATTACGCACTCTCGAGAGCGTTGTTTGGTAATCCGAATCAATCAGTTTCGGCTCAGGTAATTGGCCTAATGGGGTTTTCATTCTCGTTTTCCTATTGTCGCATTGCACGTCCAACCGCCATCACTCACTGTTGTGGTTTGATTGAGTACCATCCAGCTTGGATGAAGCTTACCAACATGAGTAAAGTTCATCTCTTGACCAGAGGTAATGGGTGTTGCGGTCAAAGTGATGCTTCCCGTGCTTTTTGATTGGTTGTTTTGCTCTTTGAGTGCGGCGTTTGCGTAAGTCACCGCTTCATCGTGTGAGGTGACAGGTGCATCATAAAGGCGCAATATTTGCGCGTTAGAAGCCTGATCATCCCCCGCGATGTATTGAATTAATTGCCGCTTATCTTGATCGTAATAATCAATTTTAACGGCGGTGTATTGCCCTCGAACGACCTCGGGTAAATCCAGCTTTTGAATACGATTGCGATCGGTGACCGATAGCGTTAATGGTGCAATACCTTTAGGAACCCCCATATACAAGGTGCCGCTTTTAATATTCACAGGCAGACCATAGCGTGACGCTAAGCGTTTTATCATCGACATAGAGGATTCCGCTTGCTGCTCAACACGTGTTAGCGTGACATCCTCACCCGTCAGCACCGCGTTCATGCCAGCTTCATTGGCCACAATGTTGAGCAGCGCTGAGAGCGCAATGTTATCAAAGGCACGTGATTGCGCTTTGTCTAAATCGCCTCGGGCCAGCTTGGCCGCGTTCGCACCGATAATGAGCTCATCAGGAGCAAAACGAAACTTGATATCATCTATCTCGAACACGCCCCACATCCAAGTGCTGTCTTGATAACGCACACCTGCTTTTAAGATATCGCCTTTACTTGGATACCAAGCATCTAAGAAGCGTCCGTCAGGATTGCGAAGCGTGATTGAGAGAGTGTCAGGGACACTGGTTTCATCAACTTGTAGGCTGTCGCTAAAGCTGATGTGTTTGACATAAGCGCCTAAGCTCTGCGTCACATCACGGCCAGCCCAATCAAGCACGATGGTCGGTTTGATTAACGTTGCCATGGGGCAAGCTCGATAACAGTATGGGCTTGCGCCTTAATGTTTTGCTCTGGAACAAGTACCTGAGCACCACCAGGCAACACAAAACTGTGCAGACGAACCAACTTACGATTGTGCGTTCGAAGCTGTTTCACCATTTCAGGGGTAGCCATTCCGTAAGCGCGAAGGCACAGCGTGTCCCAGCGTTCACCGTCAATCGCAAAGAGGGTCTTCATTCGCGTACTTCCACCAAACTCAGTTGATAGGTGGATGCGATGAGAATTCCTTCAGGGGTGGTTTCATCGTAAGTTTGACTCATGCTTTTACACTTGAAAAAACCCAATACATTATGGCCAATCACCAAGGGTTGAGCATCGTCACTGTTTGATTGTTTTAGCATGACGTCATGATGCTTAGCTAAATCGCAAAACTCGTTGTGTACCGCAATGGTGATCGGTAATGTTCGCTCTCCTTCACCCATAAATTGATGATGAGGGTACCCATTAAGCACGTTTTGAGCAGGCACTCGCCAAGTGCGATTGTCACTGATTGAATGAGGCGTGAATAAGGTTTTAAAACCGCAATCCCCCCATGCTCCCCAATGACCACTTTTTAAAATTTTTTGTGCATTATTCAACGGTATTTTCCTCGTTATTGTGATCGTTAACCATCGTGATAGTACGCAATGTAGGGTTTGGAAAATGACGATGCAGTGTGAGTGATAACCTGGCTTTCCATTGGTCTTCATACGCCATGATGTCATCGCTGATCTCATCGTGGTCTGAAAACTGAGATTGATTGGCAAACCCATCGCCTACGCGAGTTGCCCCATAAAGCAGCGCATCGCCGACCACAGAGAGCGACCAGTCAGGGTGAGCTAATCGGATCTCATCACGCTCATTCAAGGCTTCAGCAACATCTTTAATATCGAGCGCTTTGCCTGAAAGCATTTCCGTAATGAGCAATGATTCAGCCAGTGAGGTATGAGTTAAGGCTTCACGCATATTGCCTCCACTGATGCGATAAGAGATCACAATATCCATCAAACATTCATAAGGCATATAAGCCATGTTTGTATTTTCAATGGGTAATGGCGTGAGTTTAATGTTACTGGCCATCACCCGAACGTGACGCCTTGCGGTCGCGTTTGAAGGCTCCATGATGGTCGTCATACGCAATCGACCCATTAATAGCGCTCTTAACTTATCTAAAGCTTTCATGTTTTATCCTCAAGTACGCGTTCAATAATGCGAGTTAAGGTTTTCTCTTGGGTTTCATACAATTTCATAAACTCTCGCTTAGGCACCTTGATGCCAGAGCTTCGGTAGAAAAGCACATAAAACACCCCCTTTGCATTTTCGCTGTATGTACCATCTTTTCGTTTTCGGGCGCTCTTGTTGTGTTTTGATTTAATTTTTAGACCAAACGGTTTCGCTCCTGGTGGCGCGCGCCCCATGATGGCTTTAGGACGAAAGAAGATTTTCCATCCTTTTGACTCAAGCTGGCGCAGCGTTTTTTTTACCCCCCAAGCATTCACACGTTGCTTGACTTGCTTATTAACAGGGATCGCTAATTTTTGTGAATGCTTAGGCTTTAGCGTACCGCCATCATTAATCAGTTTGGCGTGAGGTTTTATGGTGCCGACGACGGTGTTATCACCTTGGGATTGGTAATTTATGGATGCTCTTGTATCTCCCGTATCTTTTAACGGTTTGGCACCATTATTTTTAAGCTGCTTGGTCAACGGCGCATTGGCCTTAAAAGGGCCATCCATATTCTGTTGCACCATAGAGACCGCTAAAGGCCCAATCTTATGACCCAGCGTTGTCAGAGCTTGCTCTCGCTTTTTCAGTGCATTAACAAAGGTCGACGCCACCATCACAACACTCCTGTTTTCGATGCTCTAGCTTAGGTTTTATAAGGGCTCAATCTGGTTCATATGAACCAAGAAAACGGTGTTTTTCGTTACTTTTTCTCTGTCCCAACGGGTATAACGATAAGGAAAAATATTGTGGGGAGACGAAGTAAAGCGGAGGCGATGGGCATTGTTGAACGCATCATTGACTTGTACACGCGCGATAAACTGAACTCTGAAAAAATCGCTAAGGTGCTCAATGATGAAGGCATCAAGCTCAGTGCGCGCGCCATTCGCCGCACCATTAAAACCAATGAAGAAGCCGCGATTAACCTTCGTAAAGCGCAAGAAGAGAGCAAAATATTACTCGACAGCATTAAAGATACCGCTGGCACGGATTTGGTTGATGCGGCTAACCAGTTACTGGCGCGCAAGCTTGTGGATTACATCAAAGACTTAGATGAGCTCGATTTTGATGATCCCAAAGATATGTTTTCAGCGCTTCAATCAGTCACTGGAGGTACTGTTGGCGTGGGCCGTTTGAAGATGGAATTTACACGCGGGGTAAAAGCGGCCAAACAAGATCTGAAAAAAGAGCTCACTCGTTTATTGTCCGAAGACGATCCCGAACTGTTGATCCGCTTAGTCGAAGCGATTGAATCTATCGATGTCGAATATAAGCGAGGTCGTGGTGTTTGATAAACATGAGCTTCAGCGACTCAAAGAGCAGGCGCAATTGCGTCTACACATTCAAGCCAAAGCTCAAGGCAAGGAGTCTCGATTAGCAACGGCGAAAACGGACTTTGCCTATTTTTGTGAGACTTACATGCCCAAGGCATTTCCTGTGCCTTTTGCTGACTATCAATTAGCGTTAACACGCCTTGTCTCTACTCGGCAATTAAACTTTGCCGATGAGCAGCTTTTTCGCTCCGTCACGGCCAGCGACGATCATGTTTTTATTCAAATGCCAGAAGGTGAGCTGGAGGGGATCTTAGATATTGAACCTCGCGATCACGGTAAAACCACACGTAATACGCAAGCGCTCCCTCTATGGTTGGCACTGAATTACCCTGGTTCATTCATTGTTATTTGCGCGGCCAGTAAAGACTCCGCGCAAGATATGATTGATGGCATCAAAACGATGCTAGAAGAAGACGACCAAATCATCGCGGATTACGGCTTTCAAAAAGTGAAAGGGAACACTTGGGCGAAGCGCAAAATTCAGTTGGCTAACGGCTCTGCCATTCAAGCGGTCGGTGCGGGGCAATCGCTTCGCGGGGTGAAAAATGAATTCCAACGTCCGACTCACATTATTTGTGATGACCTATTAAAAGATGATGAAGTGGAATCAGTAAAGCGACGACGTGCGCTTTATAACTGGTTTAAGCGGGTTATTTTGAACTTGGGTAAAGGTGCATTAACCGTCATTGCCAATACCATCATGCATCCCGATGATTTACCTAGCCGACTGCTAAAAGAGATCGCCGAAGGAGTAATGACCGATTGGATTGGTCTTCGATTTGGCGCGATAACTCCATTAGGTGAACCGCTTTGGCCAGCTCGTTGGCCATTGCCTCTACTCATGGACAAGAAGCGCAAACTGGGCTCCCACATTTGGGCAACGGAATATGAAAATAAACCGATGTCGGATGATGAGAAAGTCTTCAACATGAATACCGTGAAGACCTATCACCCCAGTGAAGTGGACTTGCGTGATTGTGAGATAGGGATGGCCGTTGACCCTGCTACCGGAGTGGAAGGAGGCGACGACTCTGCCATTGCCGTGATTGCTAAGCACAAGCATACCAACGTGCTCTATGTGTTGTTTGCTGATGGCTGGATTGAATCTGATTTAGCGTTTGCTCGGCGTATTGTTTCAGTCTATCTCCAATTTAAACCCGCGTTCGTTATTATCGAAGAAGTGGCATTTCAGAAAATATACCGTCGTGAAATTCAGCGCGAAGCTCTGCGACTTGGTGTCGTTCTACCGAGCGAAGGTTTTCGTGGTGGAAATAAGTTTCTTCGAATTAAGAGCCTACAAGCGTTGTTTGAAACCGAAACTTTATTGATATTGGAAACCATGACGCGCCTTAAAGATCAACTCGATATGTATCCACGTGGTAAAGATGACATTCCAGACGCCATCGAGATGTGTATTCAAAGACTCATCACCGTGTTTGTTGGTGGCTCAGCGGCGCAACCTCGTAACCCAAGACCAAAGAATGCGATGGCTCAATTGGCAAAGCGTCTCGGCTCTGGCGTTCGACGAATGGTGAGATAATGAAGATCTTCAAAGAGCTCAAAGCGCGACTTGATACGCTCTATGCTCGGATGACACGCATCGTGAGCATTGGTGAAGTGATTGAGGTTGAGGGTACTTCACACCGCGTAAAAGTGGCGTTAAAAGGGCTCGATGGTGTGCCATCCGTTTGGTTGCCTGTATTGGCCTTTCGCACCAAAGGGGTTCAAGTGGTGCATAACCTTGAAATTGGCGAGCAAGTGGTTTGCCTCTTTCCCCCAATTGGCGATATGGCCAGAGGGTTTGTGTTGGGCGCGCTGTACAACCAATCAGAAACGCCTTTTCAGAGTGATGTCAAAGTGTTTGGCATGAAGTTCAATGATGGCACGGTGATCACTTATGACGAAGGGAAGCAGATTCTGCTGGCAGAAATTGGTGGCGGTGGTCCGACATTCACTATGGATAAGAATGGTACTCGATTTGTTTCTGATGTTGATATTGATGGTCATGTCACGATTACCAAGACATTCAAAGTTCAGCAAGATGTCACCTTTGAATCCAACTTGAAGGTCAAAAAAGAGGTAATGGACAAGAGTGGTTCAATGACTCAAATCCGAATGATCTACAACGGTCACAATCATGGCCCTTCACCCACCCCAAACCAACCAATGAGTTAAGCGCGCTAGAAACGATTCTAAGCGTTTTTATCTTGAAGTGGCGTAATGGTATGAAAAATTTGCTTTCAAGGCTGTTGAATTACCTACAGGACTGGTTGAACGCTATCACGAAACTATTTTTCAAGAGAGCGTCGTTCAATCGTTTATTACATTCAAAATCCGGAGGATTGAACGCATGAAGTATGCGATTCGATTAGATGGTGAAGGTCGCTGTCAAACCCTCAAAGAAGATGTATTGCAATCACTCAAAGTATTGCTGCATACCCCAAAAGGCACTCGCATTTACGATCCTGAATATGGGTGTGAT
Source organism: Vibrio ichthyoenteri ATCC 700023 (assembly GCF_000222605.1). Taxonomy (GTDB): domain Bacteria; phylum Pseudomonadota; class Gammaproteobacteria; order Enterobacterales; family Vibrionaceae; genus Vibrio; species Vibrio ichthyoenteri. Next base: position 9,797 of record NZ_AFWF01000196.1, read on the forward strand.
GCAATGAGTTATGTTGACCGTCCTCAATGGGAGATGTCTAAGCTGATGGTCGATATCACCAGGCAGGTTAAAAAATATGAACCTCGCATCGAGATGAGCCAGATTTTTGTGGTGGCCTCAGAGATGGCGTTGGGGCAGTTTTCGATACGCGCTACCTTTACCTTATTAGAGACGGGTGAGCAATTTAGAGAGATCTCTTTATTATGAATATTGATGTTTACAAAGCGTTAGGCAGTGGCTCAATGAGCATGACCTGCCCAGGTATAAATGAAGCTAAAGCGGCGCAAAGTACCACCAATGAAGCGATTAGAAAGCTCAATGCCCTCGGTTTGGATGAACTACAAGAAGTCGATATTGCTCTTATCACTCAGATTGAAAGTAAGCTCAGTGCGGCGACCTCCGCAATGGATCGCACAATGGGCCACATGCAAAGCTTGGCAGATAATGCGCTGTGGCTTTCGAGTAAATCCAACATGGTGAGCACGCTCGATACCATGGCAGGTTTACCTGTGTCGTCTTGTGTTAATACCGACAAAGTCTTTGGCCCGATAGCAGGCGGTGCGGACAAACTTTTTACCGCAGGATCAGAAGTTGCATCGGTTATTGGTCAAAAGGTTGATGACTATCTCTCCGGCGCGATGAGCGCACTTGAACTTGAAGAATACCTATCTGGTGTGTCAGGACTAATTGATGACTGTACCGCTCAGTTCGATGCCATGGTGGCAGAAGGCAAAGCTATCATTGATGAGTTTGAGAAAAAAATCATGAATTCGGGTATTGCGAGCGCCATCGATGCTGTATGGAACAACCCTTGTACCCAAGCCATCATGCAAGCGACCTTACCTGATGACATTAAGCAACACCTCTAAGATCGTGCATATGAACCTCGACTAACGAGGTTTTTCTTATGCTACTCCCTACTAACTGATAGGGAGTACCCCTCATGAAACACGGTGTCGATACCGTAGAAGTGGTCTCAGGCCCAACCCCAATCCTTGATGTATCGAGTGCGATTGCAGGAGTATTTGGGAATTCTCAAAAAGCTAATCCAGGGAGCATCATTAAGACGCTCTCTTTTGATGAAGCCAAAGAGAAATTAGGTGAAGGTACATTGTTGAATGCACTTGAGCGTATTTATAAATACTCTGAACGTGCGACGGTTATTTCTTATGTTCTACCACCACCGATTGACTCAAATCCTAGATCATCGAAAAGCAATGTAAAAAAATCGGTCGTTCTTCCTCAAGAACAATCCGATCTTGCTATCGTCAATGCCTCTAGTGCGGAAGAAAATGCGGTAGCACAGGCACAAGTTCGCCTTGAGCAAGCAAAAGCTGCCGACCCTGAGCTTGGGTTCTTTTTGGAAAGCTTACCGCTTATTCGTCAAACACAGGCAGTCTATGGCTTTATGCCAAAGGTTTTCTTAGCTCCTGGTTTGATTGACAAGCCTGGCGCTGCGTCACAAGCCGTTGCGGCGATCCGTAAAACCCGAGGCATGTGGATCACCGAACCGCCAGCGGGCTCAACCCAAGAGCAAGCGCGCGTGTTTGCTAACGGCATAAGTGACTATCGTGCGACCTGTTACTACCCACGTCTTAAAGTGCTCAATAACGAAGGAGAAATACGCCTTGATTGGGCTGCGCCGTCTTACGCTGGTCTCATCATCCAAATGGATAAGAACCTAACAGGTGAGCCAATGGAAACGGGTTACTGGTGCAGTCCTTCTAACCTCAAATTGGTTGATGCGGTCGCCTCTGAGCATGATTTGGAATACTTACCAAACGATCCTGATTGTGACGTCGTGCAGCTCAACAAGGCTGGCATTGTCACCACCATTAATTTCAATGGGCTTCGTGCCTTTGGCAACCGCAGTACCGCTTATCCATCGAAATCGGATGTGATGACCTTTATCGCTTGGCGACGGACCATGGACATCATCGAAGAAGCGATTGAGAAGTTTGCGATGCAATACCTCGACCGTCCGATGTTCACGAGTCCTGATGATTTAGCCAACACCTTGATTGGTCGAGTGGCCGAAAGTGTCAACGACTACCTACGTGAAAAAATTGGTGAATCATTGGTGTTTGGTGAGTGCTTTATCAAAGAAGAGCAAAACCCTTTGAGTAATTTAATGCAAGGCATGATCAAGTTTCATTACAAAGCGACGCCAGCCATGGTGATGGAAAGTATTGAATTTGAAGCTGAGATTTATTCTCAAGGTTTAGAAAACGCGCTGTCACAGCTATTAGGAGGTAACTCGTGAGCCAAAACGCTAGCGTCATTATGACCAATCAATCGGTTTACATTAACGAATCACAGTACATCGGGCGTGTTAAAAGCATGAGCGCTGAAGTGACGCGCAAAACCAAAACCCTTGGAGGGCTCGGTGGTGTTGGAGGTATTGATGTTCCAACAGGTAAGTTTGAGCCGATTAAAGCCTCTGTCCCTTTTGGTAGCTTAGCCCCAAAAGATATCCGCACACTCAACGAGAACGGCGGTTATGTGAAACTTCGCTTTACAGGTGTGGTGCGCATGCTTGATACCCATTCAGGTATTCGCAAAAACGGCGCTATGACGACTCGTCTTCACGGTTATGTATTAAACCCACCAGTACCCAACTATGACGATGAGCAACAAGATTACACGGCGAATATCTCGGTGCAATTTTTGGAAGTTTCCGATAGCAGCGGTCAGATATTTATGATCGATTTTGCCAAAGGACTCTCGTTCCCACAGCTAGGAGCGTAACCCATGCCTCGAATGAGAAAAATGTCCATCGTTACGACGGGCGTTCAAAAGAACGGCAAAGTGGTCACAAAAGCAATGTTGGAAAGTGCGATATCAAACTTCAATCAGGATGCAAGGCCACCTGTCGTAACGGGGCATATTGATGATTGTAGCGACCGCTTTCCTGCTTATGGCCGAGTGGATAACCCTCAACTGATTGAGAGCCAAGAGCAGTCTGGTGAATCTGAACTCATCATCGAGGTGCATTACAGCGCCTTTTTAGAAGAGATGGAAGACAGCGGTGACTTTGAAGGGTTCAGCATTAGCCTTCACCCGCTTGAAGGGCGTGAGGGTTGGTATATCCATCATCTGGCCATTCTTGGCAGTTTGCCTCCTGCGGGCGACACCAAAACATTAGAAGTGGTTGAGCTAAGCGCTCTACCGAAAGGAAAACAGGCTGTGCAACTCTCAGCCACGATAATTAAAGCGAGTATTTTAGATATGGATGAAGAAGCCCTAAAAGCCCTGGTCACCACCATGACAACAGACGCGGTAAAAGTGGCGGTTCAAGAAGCGTTAAATTCGAATTCAGAGAACACGCCAGCTCCTGCAAATTTACCAACAGATCATGTTGAATCTGATGAGACTAAGCAGCTTAAAAATCAATTAGCACAGGTTCAAGAAACTACCAAAATAACGCGTATTAATGAGATTAAAGCGCTTGCTGAAACCAAAGATATGTCAGCCGATGAGCTTAAACCTATCGTTGATGCCCTTGAAGCGACTGATGCTGTGAACCTATGTGATAACTCTGATAAAGGGATGTTTGCGAATATGAAACGCATTGTTCAGGCCAAGCCCGCCAAATCGCCGCTACCAGGACAGAGTCTGTTTTCAGGTTTACCCAACGCTCCTGTCAATCTATCGGCAGACAACCAAACCACCGACGTCGATATGATGAGCATCGCGTCTGAATCAGGATTCTAATCATGAGTGAATTTTTCAAACGTACGGAGTTTAATCTTGCTTCTGTGGTTGCCACAAACAAGCTGAATCAAACTCGTAATATCGGCATTAAAAACGGCGTCACCGGGCTTAAGCGCGGCTTAGTGGTCATTATCAAATCAACAGGCATCGAGCCTTGGGATGGCACTGCAACGGGTAAGCTTGCTATTACGACTCAAGCGCAGCAAGACGGTCACTCTTCCGTCCCGTGCTTGGTGACTGGCGGTTATCTTGCCACACAGGTTTTTGTTGGTAATGCGCCGATTAATGAAGCGCAGAAACTCACGCTAATGGCCTCAATTTTATTTGAGGGCCAATAACATGGAGAAGTCGCAATTACTGAAATCGAACCAACAAAAGTTCAATCAAGCTTATCTCTTGATGCAAAACACGCTCGGTGGAAACCCAATCGCTCTGCTTAACAATGATGACTGCGTTCAAGTGATCGAAGAAGCGGCCAAAGCGCTTGAGCAAATGCACCACATCGCTCGAGAGTGTCACGGGGCAAATGAAGACGGTTTGAGTGAACCTGAAGAGCCTGAAGAGCCTGAAGAGCCTGAAGAGCCTGAAGAGCCTGAAAGTATCGTCGAGCAGGCCGACAAAAAGGTCAAAGAAAAAAAAGCAAAGGCCCCTAAAGCCACTGAACAAAACGAAGGCTCAACTGAGCAGTAATGTAGATACCGGCTTTTTTAAAAACAAGAAAGCTGCTTAAAGCACAAAGAGAAGAACTATGGATTTATTAGCCCTAATTTCTGGCATGTTGACCCCTGAATTTATTTCAGAGCTGCTAGCAAAGTTTAAAAAGAACCACACGAAAACCTACCCAATCCGCGATCTGATTTACGGTAAAGGTGTACAGCACCCGTTTGCAAGCATTTCGCTGGCTGACTTACAACGTGAACTATCAAACGTGCCAGTGGTGCGTCGTGGTACAGAAGCCTATGCACTGGATAAAGGTACGGGTGCAATGGTGAAAATCGACCCTAATGGTATCGACGTCTCTGATTTTGTGTCTGCGGCAGACATTAATGACTTGGCGATAGTTTTCCAACAACAAGGTGAAAAAGCGATTAAGGCGTACCTTGAAACTCGCATCAATGACATGTTGATTGTGGTGCAAAAAACCATTGAAGCCATGTCTGCACAATCGCTAACGGGTGTTATCGCATATCCGATGAAAACGGATGCAGGCATGGATTTGTATCAAATCGAGTTTGGCACTCCCCTTAATCACGCATTGACGACAAAGCTCACGGCAAGCGCCTCTATTTCTGAGCTGTATCTTCTGCTTGAAGCGATGCATGAATCTTTGCAGCTCAAAGAATATGGAGACGTCGTTAAAGTTCTGGCGGGTAGCAAAGCGTATGGCACCGCCTTGTCTATTGCCACAGCAAAGAGCCAAAACACCATCAAAGTGGTTTTAGGTGAACAAGGTGAAATCAACGTCGGTGGCTACAGCATTATTAAGCAATCAGGTAAGTATAAAGGCGTGAACAATGCGATGACTGATAAAGTCGATGCGAAGTCATTTTGCATGATCGACATTAACGCAAACCACAAGCTGTATTATCTGGCCCTGGATGACATTAAAGCAGGCAACAAGCCGATGCCATTCTTTGCAACTCATGATGTAATTTCAAATCCATCGGGACTTGAAATCTTGGGTAAATCTAAACCGTTACCAGCACCTATCACCAACGCTATCTGTTGGTCTCAGGTTGTTGCATAAGGAAACCTCATGACCCTTGATGACTTCAAGCGGTTAGTGACTCCGGAGGGCGTGAAAAACGCCCTCGAACCCCAACTCTATCTGTCACTAACTGGCGATTTAGCTCAGTTGAGTCAACCTGTGCCCAAGCATAGTTTGGTTGCCTTCGATGAGTTTGATGATGACTTTGATCTTGAGGAGCAACCCCGTACTTATCCAACCAGCATCATGACGGCTTGCACAAATGCGGCGACATGGGGATACGTAACATTGCTTCAAGCCGATGCGATCCATAAAGCGTACAGTGAAGATGAACACGCCGTGATTGGGATGGCTTTGGTTAATCGAGCGATTTATGAGTTAGGCCGTATTAGCCAGTTTGATGTGAGTTTTCATTCTAATAAAAAAGATGCGCAAAATTTGATTGATGCCGTTCTTGGGCGAGTGCCTTCTATCGATGGTCAATCTTCCTCTTACTACGTTGGTGCGAGTGTCACTAAAGATGAAAAATCCAAATCTCAAAATCTCAACCCTTTCTTCAAGTTTACCTAACGCGACAACGAATTACCTGACGCAATATTACCCTGTGCCATCGCAATTAGGCGGCAATGCTCAAAATACCTATGACGCTTATTGGGGAGCGATTGAAGCCATGTTGCTTGATGATGAAGTCTCTGGTGATTTAGAGCTCAGAAAGACGGTAGCACTGAGTATGCCCTGGTTTTGGGAGGGAACAGAGAATGCAGTGGCCAATACTAAACGCTTACTTTCCTTTATTGATTTTGACGCGCTATTGATGGCGGCATTAAAGCATCTTGAATACGGGTTTAATCCGATTGAATTGGATTGGTTTGCTCAAGGTAATGACGTTTATCCCATTGGCTTTAGTGCGCGCGCTCCGAAGCTTTTTCGAATTGGTCAGCAAGGTGATTTACTCTACCTTCATGGTAACTTTGAATCACTTCATGTTACCCCAGGCAAAGTCATGGTGTTTGTTCGTAACGGCTCAAAAGAGAAGCCTTATGGGGAGAGCTTACTGGAATCCGTATGGCCAACATGGCAAGTAAAATGGACGCATATTTCAAACCTTGATCGCTTAGGGGAAAAATATGCAGTGCCATCGGTGGTGGCCTTAGCCAAAGATGGCGCAAATCAAGATGACTTGAATAACATATCAGCTAGCCTTGCGTCACTCGATGGCGGCTCTGGCATTGCGCTGGGCGGGGTAAGTAGCCTACAAGAGCTTAAAATATCGGGCAAGGCAACGGAGCTTGTCGATGTGATCAAGTTCTATGACAACAAGATCTGTAAACGCATCACAGGCCAAACTCTCTCAACGGGTAATCAGGAGTACGGCTCTCGTGCATTAGGTGAAGTTTTTGAACGGGCGACATTGCGTATTACGGCCAGTGATTTAAAAGTAGTGATCAATACCATCAATATTACGTTAATGCGCTGGTTGAAAATGCTCAACCCCACATTAGAAATCGCCTTAATGCGGTTTGATGAAGAGGCATTCAAAGCCTTGTTAGCGCAATCTGCAACCACACCAAGTAATGAACCATTGTCACTCTCTAATGTCCCTGATGAGAAATACTTACTATGCCTATA
>NZ_AFWF01000195.1 GCF_000222605.1 Vibrio ichthyoenteri ATCC 700023
AAGCGACTTGCATCAACTGGGCGTAGTCACCATCTTTGGGCCAGCGCCTCGCCAGTAACTTGATAATGCTCATACAGACGGATTGTAAAAATGGGCAGCGTTGATTGATTTCGATGTAGATTTTAATCAATTCACTCAGCGTCATTCGGTTGGCTTGAATATACTTGTGCTTCCCTTCTAACCATTCCAATTTATCAACGTTCGCTTGTTGTAATTGATTGAGCATCGTCATTTGGCTAGCGAAGATGTTTTCATTCTGATCGGTGTGAATCACTTCACTGCAACGTGGGATCAGACGAGCGAATTCACTGTCAAAATTCATACGGTTTAAAATCCAAGCAAACTGATGCAAAGGATAGAAGTGATGAAATTGCTTTTGGCGGTGAATGCTATTTAGTGTGCTGATCGCTAGGTTGTATTGCTGCTCTTCTAAGGCGATATGGGCGAGCAATAGATCTAACTCTGGCTGAAGCTTACTTGCTTCGCGCATCCCAATGATTTGGCTATAGAGGCTTTTCGCTTCATTTAATCGAGCGACTTTCAGTTCTGGGGTGGACTGGAAACAAGCATACAAGAGGATTCGCACCATGTTTATTTTAGTATAAATGGTGTTGCGATAAGTCTCTTTGTTGATTTCAATGTAAGTGCGGTATCGCTCGAGTGCACTTTGATAGTCACCAACCGAAATACATAAATTGGTGATCACTAATTCTCTTTCTGAGTTACCTCTGACGATCTTACTAGCAAGTTCAAAGTGACGAATCGCCGTTGGTACTTCGCTGTTCATCAAACTTATATTAGCCGCCGCCGTGCGAACCAAGGTGTTATTGGGCTTGGTCGTTAAAAGCTTGTTGATCATCTTTTGTGCGGTTTTTTTCTCACCTAGATTCATTAAAGAATTGGCGAGACCGATGGTGGCCCAGTCACATTGCTTGCGAGACAAAATGTTTTCATACAAACTTTTTGATTGATCATGTAATTGCAAACGGCTTAAAAACTCGCCTTTAAAGCGTGCAATCGTAAATTGGTATTCAGGATAAAAAGGCAGCAAATCATCACACAATCCAACACCTTGCTGATATTGATGACGAAGTTGAGCTGTAAATAGCTGATACAAAGCATGCTTGCGCGTGACCGAAGAATTGATACGTTCACGTAGCGACATAATGTTGAATGGCTTGAGCAAGTAATCATCGGGTTTCAGTTCAATGATCGAGTGCACGATTGTGGCAGAGCTTTCTCCCGTGATCAGGATGAATACCGCTTTCTCGTGCAACAGATTGTAGTGTTTCATCTCTTCAAACACTTGTTTACCGTGATACCTCGGCCTAGATTGTAATCACACAAGATAAGGTCGTATTGCTCTTGGCGAGCAAGCTGCATGGCTGCTCTTGCGCTTGAACAATAGGTGATATTACGGTCATTGAACCCCAATTTAAGCAGCATGCTTTTTATGGTGACGACGACAATTGAGGCGTCATCAACGATTAACACCCTAAGCGAAGAAAATTGATTCATTGTCTATTATCTAAATTGTGCCAATTCTACGATGGACTTAATTTCTAACTTATTGAATATTCTGTTTTTATAAGTGCTTACCGTTTTCTCGCTAATATCTAATGTGCTGGCAACTTTCTTGTTATTGAAGCCTTTTAACAGCAAGTTAGCGACGTTGATCTCTTGGGTAGAGAGCAACTGATAGATTTTTTGAATATTGCTCTTATCACGGTCAATCAACGTTGAAGCGATCGTTTTAATGTAACGAGGGTTCTTATTCGCTTTGAAACAGTGATAGTTATGATTAGTGATGGTGCTTTTAACCGGGTTGTTGCCTTCCAGCAAGCAAACCGAACCAATGAAATTGGTGCTATTTAGATGCAGCAGCAGATCGTTGACATCGGCATCAATAAAGTCGATATCAATCACCAGCAAACTGACTTTTTGAATGTCATTATTCTCAAGCTGCTGCGTGATCGACTTATAGGTAAAAATATTGCCAAACAAGTCATCTTTTGCCATCGCCTTACTAATCGCATGAGATGAAGCCGTATTGGAACTGAGTATCACTGCGTTGTGCATTGGCGCATCTTGCGCTTGGCTTTGCTCCAATTCGATCGAGTGGGCGATATATTCCCAGAGCGCAGAAATAGGCAGTGGCTTACAGGCATAAAACCCTTGGTAGCTATCAATGCCCAGGCCATTGAGATACTGCAAGGTGGCTTCGTCTTCAATACCTTCAACGATGCAGTGTAAGCCTAGTGAGTTAGCCAATTGAATACACATGCTGGTGAGTTGTTGGTTACGGAAGTTACTGGTGACATCTTTAATGAAACTACGATCAATCTTGAGTTCGGTAAAGGGCAGAATGGCCAATTGGCTCAGTGATGCGTGACCAGTACCAAAGTCATCAATCGATAGGCAAATACCATGCATACGTAAACGAGCAAGGTTGGCAAGTGAGTTACGAGAATAACGGTAAACCTCGTGTTCTGTAAGCTCCAGAACCAAGCGTTTAGGATCAAACTGGTATTGTTCACACAGTGCTAATAGCTTGTCACACATATCATTTTCAAAGTTTGACTGCGTCACATTAATTGATAGGCTGATCTCGTTGTGAAGCAGTGCAATGGCCGCAATGGCTTTTTCGGCGACATGCCAAAATAGGCGATCAATCATGCCTAAGTTTTGGATCGTATCAAGAAAGCTGATCGGTGTAAGAACCCCAAAGCGTGGGTGCAAACAACGAACTAATGACTCAACACCGACGATGCGTTGAGTATGGGCACTAAACTGCGGTTGGTAGTAGTTCGCAAACCAGTTTTGTTCAAATGCATCAATGACTTCTTGATCACGGAGTGTAATGTGATTGGCGTCTTCAGTTGAATGCAGCTTGCGATTATTGTAGCGTTCAAACACCACATTTAAAGCCGCAACGGTATGTGGCTTTGTGATGGTGTCGACAAACTTGAAGCCGGCAGCGATACACATGTTGCTGGTTAGCTCAATAACATCTTCTCGCATCGCACTGTGAATGGCGACGCCAATCTCAATGGAGTAATTTGAGAGAGTGGCAAGGAACTGCACACCATCCATATCCGGCAAATTAATGTCACAGATGATGAAATCGATGTTTTCTCTTTGACAGATTTCTAAGGCAGATTGAGCATCGCGAGCAAGAACGACTTGATGATAACCCAAAGCCATAAGCGACAGTTTTAGCTTAGTTGCCTGTATTATGTCATCTTCAACGATTAGTATTTTCATGCTATTGCCTTGTTTCCAGCCACTGTGTCACGTTATCTATTATTGCGTTTAGCTCAAAAATAATGCGTTGTTTGAGCGCGCTTTTGTCGTTTTCAACCTCCGTTGTTTCAAATGCTTTAGCCAATGCTGTTAGCTCTTCCATGTTCAGTAATGCAGACGATCCCTTAATGCGGTGAATGATCGACTTATCGTCTTTAGTACCACTTTTTAAGGCGAGTATTTCTTTTTTAAATGAGTCGACAACGACTAACGCCATCTCCATATTTTCTTGCTCACTGCCCGTCAAAAGCCAATTAATGTTACTTTTTTCATTGTGCGCAACATCGCGATTTTGGGCGTTGCTGTTACCGACGCTTAAATATTGAATAAGAGTACGACGAAGCTCGTCTAAGGTATAGGGTTTATATAGTACTTCATTCATACCACATGCCTGAGCTTTCTCTGTCACCATTCGAGAATCCTCTGCGGTACAACCAATCACGGAAAGTTGCCCAAAGGAATCGGGTTTAGAACGGATTATCTCCGTTAATTCAAAGCCATTCATAATTGGCATATGGCAATCAGTGAGCACCAAAGACACATACTCGGTGTGCTGTTGTAAATAGTCGAGAGCTTCTTGGCCATTACTGACAATATGGGCATTCACCCCTAATCGGGTTAACTGTTTATGCAGTAACATTTGGTTAATTACATCGTCATCAGCAACCAGTACAACACCGTAAGTATCATTGATGGTTTTAGCCGCCTTTACTTCGTCATGAGAATTCGCCACCCAAAGTTCGAAAAGTTTATCGGGATAGACATTCTCAATGGGTGGCTTCGCATTGAGAGGGAGTGCCTCTTTTTCTTGCCAAACCGAGAGCCACTTAGCTTCCAGGGTATTGTTAGCGAGCGCATCATTCGCCAATACGATACGCTGGGTATGATATTGGGTAGGAATGGTACAGATTACGCTTGTTCCAACACCGTAATCACTATGTATATCAATGTTACCATCCATTAACTCAATTAAGTTTTTGGTAATGCTCATCCCCAATCCAGTGCCACCAAAACGGCGAGAAATCCCCTTGTCAGCCTGGACAAAAGGTTCAAAAACCGTGGTTAGGTGCTGAGGTGTCATGCCGCATCCGGTATCGGCGACCGTGATCGTCATTGACTCCGTAGAATGGACAATTGTGACTGTGATTTGCCCAGTTTTAGTAAACTTCAGTGCGTTAGAGAGCAAATTAGCCAGAACTTGATTGACTCGCATCGCATCAAAATCAACTTGATGTATCTTTGATGGGTGCCAATCCAAAATAAACTCCAACCCTTTCACTTTTGCAGCCGTTTCAAAACTGCGTAGTGATGGGCAAAGCTCTTGATAAACATTATGGCGACGAATATCGATTTGTAGCTGTCGCGCTTCTATTTTGGAAAAATCCAAAATCTCATTTACTTGTCGCTTTAATCGTTGCGCGGAGTGAATCGCGTTTTTAAGTAGCTCGGCATCTTGCTGATTTTTCAAGTTGAATTGCAGAAGTTCCATTAAGCCCATCATCGCGGCAATCGGGGTTCTCAATTCATGACTTACCACAGCGAGAAAATGGCTTCTTGCTTCAATGGCTTGCATCGCTTTTTCGTTAGATAGCTGCAAATCCGCTTCAAATTGTTTTTCTGTGGTGATGTCATCAATGATCGTCATACGATGGTTTGACCCAAGCTCCGGGTGAATAATCGCTTGATGGCGGATATGAAAATAATGGCCGCTTAACCAACAGTCACATTGAGGGTAATGCAATACTTCATTCGTTTCTGTCGCCATAACATCAGTAATAAAGTCACAACGCTTCTTCGTACTAGCGTCAATGTGTTTTTCACAGCTTTTAACATGTCCATGATAGGCCGAGTTTGTGAAGACAATTTTTTCGTCTTCATCAGTGATAAAAATAATACTTGGCATACTATCAAGTAGAGTTGAAAGCCAACTGATTTCACTTTGTGATAACTGGTTGATTTTTTGGGTACGTTTTAATCGCCCTGATAACATCCACAAAATCGTAATGCCAACTAAGACAAACACAGTAACCAATAACAACGCCCAGATGACATAGCTATTAACGACGTTTTTGCTGTAGCCATAGTTAACAAATAATTTACTATGGCTTTCCCTTAGGGCTGCAATTTCGTCGTGATCGGTGATCGCGAGCATGCGTGATAGCATATTTAGCAGTAGCGCTGAATCTTGACGAACTGACATCACTAGAGGGATTTCGAAATCCATGTAGTCAGGCTTAGGCAGAGAGTCAAACTGACTGGTCGTTGGACTATATAAATAGTCTTCTATGATTTCGCGATCTAACAGTAAATGCGTGATCTTGCCTTTGTTAAAATCGACTAACATGTCGGCGGCATTTGAGTAAACAACCACAGGTTCATGTTGTTGGATATCTCTTATTTGTTGATGCAGCGTATCGGTGCGGTCTAATACAGCAAGCACTCTTTTGCTATTTGAATTTTTGGCTTTGATTAAGCCATATTCAATTGCGGCGTAGCTCTCTGTAATCAACTGCTTATCATGATCAATACTATAGACGTTGCGTCCAGGTAGTACATCAACCAGTCCTTGCTCTAGCATCTCTTCGATATTACGACCGTTAGCGGGCACGTATTCAAATTCAAATAGTGTTTTGCGTTCTAGAAGCCTTAATAGATCATGAACATAACCTCTAACTTCGCCCGTTTTATCGTCGACATAGGAGAGAGGGTAACTCTGTTCGGTGATCGTATAGCGAATGGTCGCATTTTTTTGTTGGTTTTGTAATAACTGCCAATGTGCCATTTCGTTAAGCACATATAAGTTAGACAGTTTTATATTCGCTAGTGGCAGTTTGTGTTCTGCAATTACGGAATTGAAAATCTGTTTAATTTGGGGGCGATCTTTTGCCATCATTAGGCCAATTTCGGCTTTACCCATATCATGTTGAAGGAAGATTCGACCTTTCGAATGACGAGGATCAAGAATGTACTGATTAACTTCCATCAGGGTGGTAATCGTCGCATCAGCCATGTTGTGGCGTAGCATTTGCGCCACAACATTGAGCTTATTTGAGGTGACAAACTTTGAAACTCCAAACTTTTCCAAAGCTTCACAATCTTCGCCACCGCGCACGCACACCCAAGTCCAAGACGCGGGATCTTTGTATTGTAGAGTCTCGTCAGCCAGCCAAATGATTTTTTTCAACGAAATCAGAGGGGCGGAAAAGTTAAATCGCTGATTACGCGATTGGCTACTTGCGAATCCAAGAGTGACATCAACATCATGATTTTCGATGGCCGCAAACAGTTTTTCAAAATCATCGTAGCCACGATAAGTTAATTCAAGCCCTAGCGCTTCGGTTAGCGTGAGTAGAAAATCATGGTATAGGCCTGACGGATTATCTATTCCTCCCCAGTAGGGAGCCCATTTTTCTTCAGGCATGCCAACCACCAAACGGTCGTGATTAAATTCGTCTGCATAACTTGTTGTCGTAAATAGAGTGGCATTTAAAAAGGCGAAAAAGATTAAGGCAAATCGAAACACGTTCAGGGGGGTACTCAGGATAAATTCGGGCGGCGATTTTATCAGCTAATACTCGAAGGGCAAAGTAAAAATGAAACTTAAATTTAACCTTTAAAAACAGTCATTTACCTCGTGTAGGAATTGTCCTACACGTGATAAGCGTGCTGTTTTGTTGCGCAACTAGATGGATTTGTATCAAGTTGGCATTACTGAAATCGGTGGCGCATAAAATCGAGGAATGATCGCAAACGTTTGGGTTGGTAGCGATCTTTATGGAAAATCGCTGAAAAAGGCACAGAGGCTATTTTCCACTCTGGCATCAGTTCGATTAACTCGCCGCTTGCAATCTCTTTCTCACAATACACCTTAGGGACTCGGATAATGCCGTTGCCCATTTTTGCCGCCTTGATTAAGGCCCGTCCATTTTTACAGGTCAGCTTTCCTTTGACGTGAATTTCAACCGGTCTATTGGTGGATTCAGGATCAACAAAACTCCACTTGGTGACAGAACCAGTAAGAGTCCGATGTTGTTGCAGCTCTTTAGGGTGTGTGAGTTCACCGTAGTGAGCGACATAGTCAGGGCTTGCGAGCGTGACCATATCGATATCCATTAAATGCTTGGCGACAAACCCTGCATCTTCCAGATTACCCATACGAAAAGCGATATCAAATTGGTCGTCAATGAGGTCAATACGATGGCTAGAGAAGTCCAAATCTATCGTGACTTGAGGATGGAGCGAGAGAAAATCAGCAATGGCTGCTGCGATCACTTCTTCTCCTAAATAGCCACCAACACAGTTAACGCGCAACAAGCCTTGCACTTGTTCAGTGTCGTCAATGGCGGCGATCAGGGCTTGATCAATTTGATGCAGAGCCGTTTCACATTGGCGATAAAAGCGTTCACCAGCTTGGGTTAAACGCAGAGTTCGTGTGGTGCGAGTTAGTAGCGTGACGCCCATCTGTTTTTCAAGCGCAGTAATTTGACGTGAAACGTGCGAACGCGATACCGCCAAGGCATCCGCTGCTTTGGTGAAGTTACCAAGCTGCGCGATGAGCACGAACGAACGGATATCGGCAAGGTTGATTTGATTGAGCATAATCTTGGCCTAAATTTAGTGGTAGCAGATTTAATGTTCGCTAACGAAACACGATACGTCTTCACCATACAAATTACGTGAGGGTTCTGTAACTCTTTCGTTTTATGGAGCAATTCACTCATTGTTGCACAGGTGCAACAGTGAGTGAACTTAAATGCTATATATCAACGATAGAGGCTTTCGTAATATAGCGCCATCAACAGGGGAGAGCCCCTGACTTCTGACTAAAATTGATTTAACTCTTTGGAGAACAACATGAAAAAGCTCGTTGTTATAACAGGTGCAAGTTCAGGTATTGGTGAAGCAATCGCACGTCGCATGAGCGATGCTGGTCACCCACTGTTGTTGATTGCGCGTCGTTTGGAACGCTTAGAGTCACTTAATTTGCCGAATACTTTATGCGAAAAAGTTGATGTTCTGGACAAAGCGGCATTTGAAGCGGCGATTACGAAAGCAGAAGCGCAGTTTGGCGCAGCAGATTGCATTGTGAATAATGCCGGTGTGATGCTGTTGAGCGAGTTAGATGTACAAGATGCCAATGAATGGAAACGTATGTTTGACGTGAACGTTATCGGCTTAATGAACGGCATGCAGGCAGTATTGGCTCCGATGAAAGCCCGTCGCAGTGGTACGATTATTAATATTAGCTCTGTGGCTGGCCGCAAAACCTTTCCAAATCATGCGGCGTATTGTGGTACTAAATTCGCAGTACATGCTATCTCTGAAAATGTACGTGAAGAAGTAGCCAACTTTGATGTTCGTGTCACGACGATTGCTCCAGGAGCGGTTGAGACAGAGTTGTTGTCCCACACTAGCAATCAAGACATTAAAGATGGGTACGGGGATTGGAAAGAACAGATGGGTGGCGTATTAGCGGCTGACGATATTGCTCGTGCAGTAGAGTATGCTTACGCGCAACCGCAAGGCGTGTGCGTACGCGAAGTGGTTATTGCCCCAACGCGTCAACAGCCATAAATTAAATTGATGTGAATCAGCCCCTCTATTTAAGAGGGGCTTTTTTGTATCTGACTTTTTAGTGAAAAAATCTAAATAATTACGCACTTTTGGTTTTTATTGAAGTTGCTCATATCGGTGGTTTTTAGCACGATTGAAAATTTAGTTTAACTAAATGGGTGGCGTTAATGAATGCGCTGTGACCGTGTTGTTAATGGCTTTGGGTTGGCAGTTGTGTTGAGTGCGAAAAATATCAACAAATCTATTGGTTTTAGAGTCTCACTCTGCAACCTTATTGCAAATTGACTTAAAATATCGATTTTCGATTTTATTGTAGTGTTTTATTGTGGTTATGAACTAATTGTGAGGAATTATTCAATTTTTTAATACATTTTTATGGAAAATTACTTTGGGGATTGCTAATATGTGCCACAATCTTTGTAAGGTTTTAGTTATTTATGCTTATTTATTGAGCAACTTAAAACTAAACCACTATCGTTCAAGTGGACTTGCAAAGGAGTCATGGATGCAATAAAAAAACTTGGAGTTTTTACACATGTATAAGAATAAAATTACCCAAGCCCTTCTTCTAGGCGCTGGTCTGGCCGTAGCGGCCACTTCTACTGTTTCAATCGCTGCAGACGTTCCTGCGGGCACTAAACTTGCGCAAGTACAAGAACTGGTTCGTGGTAACGGTACTGAAGTTGCGACAATCGACCCGCATAAATCTCAAGGTGTACCTGAATCGCATGTTATTGCTGATTTGCTAGAAGGCCTAGTGGGCCAAGATGCAAACGGTAATATTATCCCAGGCGTGGCTGAAACTTGGGAAACGGCAGACAACAAAACTTACACCTTCCACCTACGCAAAGATGCGAAATGGTCTAATGGCGATCCAGTAACCGCACACGATTTTGTTTTCAGTTTTCAGCGTTCTGTTGATCCTATGACCGCATCTCCTTACTCTTGGTACATGGAATACACCAAGATGAAGAATGCGAAAGATATCATTGCTGGTAAAGCGGATAAGAGCACGTTGGGCGTGAAAGCGCTGGATGATCAAACCTTAGTGGTTGAGTTAGACTCGCCAGTACCATACTTCGTGATGATGATGGGCCACACCACAACTAAGCCAGTTCATAAAGCAACGGTTGAGAAATTTGGTGACCAATGGACTAAGCCTGAAAACTTTGTGGGCAACGGTGCATTTGTCGTTGATAAATGGGTTGTGAATGAGCGTCTTGTTCTAAAACGTAATGAACAATATTGGGATAATGACAAGACGGTACTAAACCAAGTTACTTTCTTGCCAATCGAAAACCAAGTAACGGAAATGAACCGTTTCTTGTCAGGCGAAATCGACTTTACTAACGAATTGCCTTTAGAGCACTTCAAGCGTCTGAGCAAAGATCACCCAGAGTCTGTTTCTGTGGTGGGTAACCTTTGTACTTACTACTACCTATTCAACACTAAGAAAGCACCGTTTGATGATGTTCGTGTTCGTCAGGCTGTTTCTTACACCATCGACCGTAACATCGTTGCTAATGCCATCATGGGCCAAGGTCAAAAACCTGCGTATTTCCTAACCCCTGAAATCACTGCCGGCTTTGATCCAGAAATGCCTGCATACGGTCAGATGAGTCAACAAGAGCGTAACGCAGAAGCGAAACGCCTACTAGAAGAAGCGGGTTACGGAAAAGATAACCCACTGAAATTCACTCTGCTTTACAACACCTCTGAGAACCACAAAAAAGTGGCTATCGCATTAGGTTCTATGTGGAAAAAATCACTAGGTCTTAATGTCACTCTAGAAAACCAAGAGTGGAAAACCTACCTATCAACTAAAGATTCGGGCAACTTTGAAATTGCGCGTGCTGGCTGGTGTGGTGACTACAACGAAGCGTCTTCGTTCCTAACTCTAATGAAGAGCGGCAACACGACCGGTGGTATTCACTACGATAGCAAAGCGTACGACGATTTGATGGAGCGCGCGATCACTTCTACTTCAGAAGAAGAGCGTAAAGCCCTTTATAGCGAAGCTGAGAAGTTGATGGCGAAAGACATGCCTATCGCACCTATCTACCAGTACGTGAAATCACGTCTACTGTCTCCTAAGGTTGGCGGCTTCCCAGCAAACAACCCAGAAGAGAAAATCTACTCGAAAGATCTTTACATCATCGAGTAATTATTCACCCGATAGAACTATAAAAATAGAGCCACTGTATAACGTGTTGAGCGTATGCAGTGGCCAATTGTACCTTGGTTTATCGAGAGACTAAGCGGGATAGCTGCGTCTCTCGCCAGGTACACATTCCTATATTTTACTGTCACAGACTGAAAGAGTGAGTTTATGCTTAAATTCATCGCAAAAAGGATATTTGAAGCGATCCCAACTATGTTGGTGTTGATCACAGTATCTTTCTTTCTCATGCGTTTCGCCCCGGGTAACCCATTTTCAAGCGAACGTCCTTTACCACCAGAAGTCATGGCTAATATTGAAGCGAAATACGGCCTCGATAAGCCGGTCGCTGAGCAATATTTCACCTATCTAACCAACGTTATCCAAGGTGATTTTGGCCCGTCTTTTAAATACCTTGATTACTCAGTTAACGAGTTGATGGCCGATGCATTGCCTGTCTCGGCGAAAGTGGGCGTGATTGCCTTTATCTTCACCGTTATTCTTGGCGTCTCGATCGGCACTTTTGCTGCCCTGCGGCAAAATAGCATTGTTGACTACGCCATTATGTCGACGGCGATGCTCGGGGTGGTATTGCCCTCCTTTGTATTAGCGCCGGCATTGATCTATCTATTTTCACTGCATTGGAAAATATTCCCCGCTGGTGGGTGGCAAGATGGTGGTTTCGAATATCTCGTGCTGCCTGTTATCGCGATGTCTTTACTTTACGTTGCCACCTTCGCGCGTATTACGCGTGGTTCAATGATTGAAACCTTAAACAGTAACTTTATTCGTACTGCGCGTGCGAAAGGTTTGAGCTACCCGTATATCGTGGTGAAACACGCACTAAAACCTGCATTGTTACCTGTAGTGTCATACATGGGGCCTGCGTTTGTCGGCATCATCACCGGTTCGGTTGTGGTAGAAACCATTTTTGGTCTACCGGGTATAGGTAAGCTGTTTGTGAATGCTGCCTTCAACCGTGACTATTCGCTAGTAATGGGGGTCACCATCTTGATTGGTTTCCTCTTTATTCTATTCAACGCCATCGTTGATATTTTACTAGCAATGATCGACCCGAAAATTCGCTACTAGCAGGGATGTATGGTTATGTTGACGAAAAAAGAAAACCTTGAAGCGATCGAGAAGTTCTCAGAAAACTTAGAAATTGAAGGTCGCAGTTTATGGCAAGACGCTCGTATCCGCTTTATGCGTAATAAAGCGGCGATGGTGAGCTTGTTTATTTTAGTGTTGATGACATTGGCGGTGGTCTTTTTGCCAATGTTCTCCCCGTATGCCTTTGATGATACGGATTGGTATGCCATGCACGTTGGACCGAATGCTGAGCACTGGTTTGGTACTGACAGTTTAGGCCGTGATTTATACGTCCGTACTTTGGTTGGTGGCCGCATCTCCTTGATGGTGGGTGTGATGGGCGCCTTTGTTGCAGTATTGATTGGTACGCTTTACGGCGCCGCTTCTGGTTTTATCGGCGGTAAAGTGGATCGCATTATGATGCGTATTCTAGAGATTTTGTACGCCGTACCATTCATGTTCCTTGTGATTGTTTTGGTCACTTTCTTTGGTCGTAATATCGTGCTGATTTTCGTTGCGATCGGTGCGATTGCATGGCTCGACATGGCGCGTATTGTACGTGGTCAAACACTGAGTTTACGCAGCAAAGAGTTCATTGAAGCGGCGCATGTGTGTGGTGTCAGTAACTGGAAAATCATCACTCGTCATATTGTGCCGAACGTTTTGGGTATTGTAGCGGTTTACTCAACCTTACTTATCCCAAGCATGATTTTGACGGAATCTTTCCTTTCATTCCTTGGTCTTGGTGTTCAAGAGCCGATGACAAGTTGGGGCGCGCTGCTACAAGAAGGCTCGCAAACGATGGAAATTGCAATCTGGCAGCTGGCATTCCCAGCCTCGTTCATGGTTGTGACTCTATTCTGCTTCAACTACGTTGGTGATGGCTTGCGCGATGCGCTGGATCCTAAAGACAGATAATCAATAATAACGATGATAAGGAAGCGAAGATGAGCTTATTAGATGTCAAAGATCTGCGCGTCGAGTTTACCACTCAAGATGGTATTGTAACCGCAGTTAACGATTTGAATTTTTCACTCAATCAAGGTGAGACCCTTGGTATTGTGGGTGAGTCAGGCTCTGGTAAATCACAAACGGTGTTTGCCATTATGGGCCTGTTAGCGAAGAACGGCATTATTTCCGGTAGTGCTAAGTTTGAAGGTCGTGAAATTCTTAATTTGCCAGAAAAAGAGCTAAACAAAGTTCGTGCTGAGCAAATTGCGATGATTTTCCAAGATCCAATGACCTCACTTAACCCATACATGAAAGTCAGTGACCAGCTGATGGAAGTGCTGATGCTGCATAAAGGTATGGGGAAAGCAGAAGCGTTTGAAGAATCAGTACGCATGCTGGAAGCGGTAAAAATCCCTGAAGCGCGTAAACGTATCACCATGTATCCACATGAGTTTTCAGGCGGTATGCGCCAACGTGTGATGATAGCAATGGCGTTGTTGTGTCGCCCTAAATTGTTGATTGCCGATGAACCAACCACCGCACTTGATGTGACGGTTCAAGCGCAAATCATGGATTTGCTTAACGAGCTGAAACAAGAGTTCAACACGGCGATTATCATGATCACGCACGACTTGGGTGTGGTTGCCGGTTCATGTGACAAAGTACTGGTGATGTATGCCGGCCGTACCATGGAATATGGTTCGGTGGATGATATTTTCTATAACCCAAGCCACCCGTATGCAGAAGGTCTATTAAGAGCGATCCCACGCCTTGATACGGAAGGGGATGTGCTGCCAACGATTCCGGGTAACCCGCCAAACCTTTTGCGTTTGCCAACCGGTTGTCCATATCAAGAACGTTGTCACCGCGTTACCGAGCGTTGTTCGCAAGAAGCGCCTATCTTGTTGCCATTTGGCGATGATCGTCAGCGCGCGTGTTTTTCTGATTGGGAGGCTTGGAACCGATGAGCACAGATAAAAAATTACTACTGGACGTTAGAGATCTTAAAGTTCACTTCAGCATTGCCTCTAAATCGGCATGGCCATGGGCCAAACCTGCCAGCTTGAAAGCGGTAGATGGCGTCAATGTTCGCTTGTATGAGGGTGAAACCTTAGGCGTTGTGGGTGAGTCCGGCTGTGGTAAATCCACCTTTGCTCGCGCCATTATTGGCTTGGTTGAAGCGACGGAAGGCGAAGTGGTGTGGCTAGGTCAAGATTTGACTAAAATGCGCAGTGTGCAACGCCGTGAAACGCGCAAAGAAATTCAGATGATCTTCCAAGATCCGCTGGCGTCACTCAACCCGCGTATGACCGTTGGCGACATCATTGCAGAGCCACTAGAAACCTTCTACCCAGAGCTTTCAAAGCAACAGGTTAAAGACAGCGTAAAAGAGATGATGACTAAGGTAGGGTTACTACCGAACGTGATTAACCGCTATCCGCATGAATTTTCTGGTGGTCAGTGTCAGCGTATTGGTATTGCACGCGCACTGATCTTAAAACCAAAAATGATCATCTGTGACGAACCGGTATCCGCTTTGGATGTTTCAATTCAAGCTCAGGTAGTTAACCTGTTGAAAGAATTGCAAAAAGAGCTTGGCTTGTCGCTGGTATTTATTGCTCATGACTTATCTGTGGTGAAGCACATCTCTGATCGTGTATTGGTGATGTACTTAGGCAACGAAGTGGAGTTGGGTGAATCGGACGCGCTATTTGCCGATCCTAAGCACCCTTACACGCGCGCTTTGATGTCAGCGGTGCCAATTCCTGATCCAAAGTTGGAACGCGAGAAAACCATCCAAATGTTGGAAGGCGATTTGCCTTCGCCAATCAATCCACCATCAGGTTGTGTGTTCCGTACTCGTTGCCCGCAAGCTACCGAGATTTGTGCACAGAAAAAGCCACAATTACAAGGTTCAGATGTGCATGCTGTGGCTTGTTTGAACGTCAGCGTCTAGAGATTTGAATTAAGTTGTCACTACGATTTCGCCTGTGACAGGCATAAGCGCGGCTTCTTTGTAGGTCGCGCTTTTTTTATCTGGTGAGAATGCAAACGTTAAATTGGCACTAAAAGCCACTATTAAATTGTGGTTTTATTATAATTGTGAACTATATCAATAAACTATATGGCATGCGCTTGATCTCACTTTGAGACTGCTATTTAATCCGCCGCGCGCAATATCGCGTTATGACACATTGATAGCATGTTAACGTAAATGAAAAATACTCTTGTTGCTTCGGCCCTAGTCGGCCTTCTCTCTTCTTCGCCTGTTTGGTCTGCTACCACTCTTAATATCTACAACTGGTCTGAGTATCTTCCTCAATCGATCATTGAAGATTTCACTGAAGAA
This sequence comes from Vibrio ichthyoenteri ATCC 700023, assembly GCF_000222605.1. GTDB lineage: Bacteria > Pseudomonadota > Gammaproteobacteria > Enterobacterales > Vibrionaceae > Vibrio > Vibrio ichthyoenteri. The sequence goes on from NZ_AFWF01000195.1 coordinate 15,429, forward strand.
ACCGGTATTAAAGTTAATTACGCGACGTTTGAAAGTAATGAAACCATGTACGCTAAGCTTAAGCTTATCGATGGGGAAGGTTACGACATCGTAGTTCCGTCGACCTACTACGTATCCAAACTGGCGAATGATGGACTATTGCATCGTATTGATAAGTCGAAAATCGACACTTTCGCACAGCTAGATTCCAGCATCATGAATCAAAGCTTTGATCCACAAAACAGCTACTCTTTGCCTTATATGTGGGGCAGTACTGCCATCGGTTATAATTCTGAAGTGATCGACGGTAGTAAGCTTACTGGCTGGGCAGATTTGTGGAGCAGTGAGTACGCAGGCCAACTGCTGCTGACCGATGACGTGCGTGATGTAATGGGTATGGCATTGATCTTAGGCGGTCATAGCGTGAACTCTCAAGATGCCGAGGAATTGCAACAAGCGTATGAGCGCTTAACTAGCTTAAAACCTAACGTTATGGTGTTCAATTCAGATGCACCACACGTGCCACTGATCACTGGTGAAGTGAATGTGGGAATGCAATGGAACGGCACGGCTTACCGCGCCCAGCAAGAAAACCCAGCGATTCGCTTTGTTTACCCACGCGAAGGGGCGATTTTCTGGATGGATAACATCGTGATCCCAGAAAAAGCACAGAATAAAGAAGCGGCTTATGCTTTCATTAACTTCTTACTTGAGCCAGAAAATCAGGCGACGGTCGTGAAAGAGATCGGCTATGCTGTGCCAAATCTACAGGCACTGACACATCTACCGGCAGAAATTCGCGATAGTGAAATCATTTTCCCGCCAGCAGACGTTAAACAAAAAGGCCAATTTCTTGGTAGTGTCGGTGACGCAGTAGGATCTTATGAGCGTTACTGGATGGAGCTTAAGAAGTAGTGAAAGTTATTTACAGCGAAAAGCAGCGTTTACACCGCGTGAAATACGAGTTTCTTTCTGGTGAACCAACTGCGTGCTTTGAAAAACCTGAACGTGCAGACATGGTGCTAAACGCGATTGACCAGCATGGCGGTTTCAGTGTGATTGCGCCTAACAGTTATGGCACCGAACCAATGCAGTGGGTTCATACCGCTGATTATGTTGAGTTCTTGCAATCAGCATGGTCTGAGTGGGAAGCGCGTTTCGGTAGCGAGCACGATGCTTCGCCGTACTGTTTTATTAGTCCACGCCATTTGCGCCATCGTATCCCGAAAGATATCGAAGGTAAGCTGGGCTACTACAGTTTCGACATGACGGCAGCGATCACCAAGACCAGCTGGCAAGCGATTCAGTCTGCCACAGATTGTGCGTTAACCGCGGCTGATTTGATCATGCAAGGAGAGCAATCGGTATTCGCACTGTGCCGTCCACCGGGTCACCATGCAGCGCCAGATTTAATGGGCGGTTACTGCTATATCAACAATGCTGCGATTGCTGCTGAATCACTGCGTCGTCAAGGTAAAGAGAAAGTCGCGATTTTGGACGTTGATTACCATCATGGTAATGGTACGCAAAGCATCTTCTATCAACGTGACGATGTGTTGTTTGTGTCTATTCATGGCGATCCAGATTACGATTACCCGCACTATATTGGTTTTGCTGATGAAGTGGGAGAGGGCGCTGGTGAAGGATTTAACCTCAATCTGCCGTTGCCACAAGGCAAAACCGACTGGACTTTGTATGGCCCAGCATTGCAAGCCGCGTTGGAAAAAATCCAACAGTTTGGCGCGGATGCCTTGGTTATCTCTTTGGGTATGGATACCTACGAGCACGATCCAATCAGCTACTTCAAACTAAACCGTGATAACTATGCTGAAATTGGTCGTCAATTAGGCCAGTTGCAATTGCCAACCTTGTTTGTATTTGAAGGTGGCTATGCGGTGGATGACCTTGGCCATAATACTGTCGCAGTATTAGATGGTTATATGAACCCTCAAGTATAACGTTCGCTGTTAAATGTTACGTACATGAAAAACGCCCACTTTAGTGGGCGTTTTTTATCGGCTAAATAATTAATCTACTTAGTTTGTTGTCATTTGAAAAAATTGAACATCTTCTGCAATTTCTTCCGCTTATCTATCAATCATTGATGATTATACTGATCATTATTGAAACGATTGAGGAGCAAGATAATGGGACAGTTGGTAAACGGTATTTGGCATGATACGTGGTACGACACCAAATCAAATGGTGGTAAATTTGTGCGAGAAGACGCTGGTTTTCGTGACTGGGTACAAGACAATCCACAAGCCAAGTTTCAACCTGAATCAGGTCGCTACCATCTTTATGTTTCTCTTGCTTGCCCTTGGGCTCACCGCACGCTTATTTTACGAACACTAAAAGGATTGGAGCCGCACATCGACGTGACGGTAGTTTGTCCTGATATGCTCACCGAAGGTTGGCAAATGGGTTTGCCTGAACCACTATTTGGCCATACTCGTTTGCATCAGATCTACACACAAGCAAAAGCCGACTATACCGGCCGCGTAACGGTGCCTGTGTTGTGGGATAAGCAAACACAAACCATCGTCAGCAATGAATCGTCAGAGATCATCCGCATGTTTAACCACGAGTTTGATCGGCTTACTGGTAATGTGGATGATTACTATCCGCAGCATCTACGTAGCTTAATTGATGAGTGGAATGACTATATTTATCCGGCCATTAATAATGGCGTGTATCGTTGTGGGTTTGCGACTACCCAAGAGGCTTATGAAGAAGCCTACGAGCAATTGTTTAGTGCACTTGATCGCGTTGAACGCCATCTTGAAACGCATCGCTACCTAGCGGGTAACCAAATAACCGAAGCGGATTGGCGTTTGTTCACTACATTGATTCGTTTTGATGCGGTCTATGTTGGTCATTTTAAATGCAACAAGCAGCGCATAGCCGATTATCCCAACCTCAATGGTTACCTTAAAGAACTCTATCAAGTGGAAGGAATCGCGCAGACCACCGATTTTTATCACATCAAGCGTCATTACTATTTTAGCCATACCAGTATCAATCCCACTCAAATTGTTCCCCTAGGGCCGCAATTAGATTTGGGCTTACCTCACGGAAGAGACCACCTTTAAAATCGTTAATATCACTTTAACTTCATGTCTTATTGGTGCCATTCTCAAGCGAATCTTCAAGCAAGTTCTTACCCTGTTGGGCAAGATCTTGCTTCTCAGGGCAATAAATTGCTCACGCTCAAGTAAAAGCAAAGTCAAGGTTATGATTTTTAGACATATTTTATTTGGCATTAATCTTGAACTTACTCTTGCTGAGTTGGCTCATGGTCTGCCTATACCTAATCAGCGCCTTGATATGATCTAAAAAGTTCTAGGTCATATGACAGTGCCCATCTCAACAATCGGAGTGTCACTTAATCCAATCGCTAGTAAATAGCATGACGTTATTTAAAAAATATCGAAGTGGCCCTTA
>NZ_AFWF01000194.1 GCF_000222605.1 Vibrio ichthyoenteri ATCC 700023
GATACGGTATCAAGCCGTATACTCCCTTAGCAGGGGAGCGCCTTCAGCCTCTCGGCCACCTCACCGTCTTGCGGAGGCACATATTACGATTTACCGAAAATATGTCAAACATTTTCTTGGTAAAAATAGCAAAAAGTCATTCAACCGTTGGCTATTTAATCAAAGCGGTGTTTATTCGAGCTTAAACAAACAAACAACTGCTTTTCTTCACAAAAAAAGCTGACACCGGGCCAGCTTTTTCAAAGTAATTAGTAGTTGCCTGAAGTTGGGGCACCATTACCTTTTTCTGCCTGAATACGCATGTAAATTTCTTCACGGTGTACAGACACTTCTTTCGGAGCATTAACACCGATGCGCACTTGGTTACCTTTAACACCAAGCACTGTTACGGTGACTTCATCACCAATCATTAGAGTTTCACCAACACGGCGAGTTAAAATTAGCATTCTGTGCTCCTTGAGTAATCTCTTAAATATCTTGCTACGAAGCTATTATCCAACAAAAGTTATATTTTCGTAAACTTTATTCGTTTAACGAGGCATGTTTTTGTAGGCAAACGTGTGCTTCATTTGAAGCAATATGGGCATGGTGCAATATGTTAGCTGCTTTGTCGATACTCTCAAGCGATATAGCTAAAGTAATCGACAACCCATCTGATGCTACATGAATCGTTTTGATACTTTGTGCAGCGAGCAATTGACAAGAATGCTCGGCTGATTGTTCAGCTTGCAATCCAACAACCGTTAACAAACCGATAGCTTCACTATTACTAATTTTTTGCTGGAAGGCTAGCTCAAGCTTAGTGTAATCGTCCTGTTTTATCACAACACCTAACCATTCTGGATGTTCGATCACACTACTAATCATAACCCCTAACAATTGACACTGTTTTTCCACATTTAAAAAGTTACTACTTTCTATGTGAATCAGGCACATATCACGCTGGATTGCCAAGCCAGTGATTGCACTTTGACACGCCTCCCCTTTAACTAACGTGCCGCTGTTTAGCTCAAAGCTCGACAATACACGCAGGGGCACTTGATGTCGCCAAGCATATTGAACCGAAGGCAGATGAAGTACTTTTGCTCCATGATAGGCCATACGCTCCATCGATGGAAAGTCGATCTCGGCCAACCGTTGAGCCGCTGTCACCACTCTAGGATCACAACTATATATGCCATCGACATCGGTAAATATCTGGCACTCATGAGCATTTAACGCACCCGCTAAAGTGACCGCCGTCGTGTCCGACCCGCCACGGCCTAGCGTGGTGATATCACCCAACTCATTCATTCCCTGAAAACCGGCCACAATCACAATATTGTCTTGCGCTAACAAGTTAGTGATTAACGTGGTATCGATACGACTTATCGTTGCATCATTGTGACGTGTATCGGTCGTTATGCCCGCTTGGCTTCCGGTCAAAGAACACGCTGCATAGCCAAGCTTGTTGAGTGTCATCGCTAATAGTGCCATCGACACCTGCTCACCAGCAGAAAGCAATACATCGAGCTCTCGCGCTGTCGGAATCGCATCCACCTGCTTTGCCAAGTCCATCAAACGATTGGTTTCACCAGACATCGCTGAAACAACCACGACAAGATGATTGCCTTGTTTCTTCGCATTGATTATATGTTCTGCGACCGCATGAATTCGTTCAATTGAACCGACAGATGTTCCACCAAACTTTTGTACAATCAGGGGCTTTTTCACCAGCCTTCACCTTCCTAAGAACCAAGTCCACTTTGCCATTCGTCAGAGATTACAAACGGCGATTCAATCAGTGAGTATCCTCTACTCAAATTTTCCTCTCCACAAAAAAGAACGCCCAACCAAATGGTTGAGCGTTCATTTCTATTTTAAGGTTTATAGTCGCTCTGCAATCCAAGCATCGACTGAAGCCAGAGCGGCAGGAAGAGCTGAAGCATCAGTACCACCGGCTTGCGCCATGTCTGGACGACCGCCGCCTTTACCGCCGACTTGTTGTGCAACCATATTAACCAACTCACCCGCTTTTACTTTACCGATTAAGTCTTTGGTTACACCGGCAATCAGACCAACTTTATCGTCAGCAACGTTGCCTAGCATGATGATGCCGCTACCCATTTGGTTTTTCAGCTCATCTACCATACCACGTAGTGCTTTGTTGTCTGCGCCATCAAGCTGTGCAATCAACACTTTCACACCCGCGATGTCTTTCACTTGGTCCGTTAGGCTTGCGCTTGCTTGAGAAGCCAACTTGTCTTTCAACTGTTGGATTTCTTTCTCTAGCGATTTCGCTTTGTTAGCCGCTTCTGCCAATTTCTCTTCGTACTTCGCAGTTTGCGCTTCGATTACGTCAAGTGCCGCTTCACCGGTTACAGCTTCAATACGACGAATGCCCGCAGCAATACCACCTTCAGAGGTGATCTTAAACAGACCAATATCGCCAGTATTTTCTGCGTGGATACCACCACAAAGCTCGGTTGAGAACTCGCCCATTGATAGCACGCGAACTTCGTCATCGTACTTCTCACCAAACAATGCCATTGCGCCTTTTTCTTTTGCAGACTCAATATCCATTACATTGGTTTCAATATCGTGGTTACGACGAACTTGTGCGTTAACAATACGCTCAACTTCTTTTAATTCAGCCGCCGTTACGCCTTCAAGGTGTGAGAAGTCAAAACGTAGATTATCCGCTTTTACTAGTGAACCTTTTTGCGTTACGTGCTCACCCAGCACTTTACGTAGCGCAGCATGTAATAGGTGCGTTGCCGAGTGGTTTAGCGTAATTGCAGTACGACGAGCTGCATCAACGATTGCATGTGCTTTATCGCCCTTAGCAAATACGCCTTCCGCCAATACACCGTGGTGAGCAATGGCATTGCCCAGTTTCTGTGTATCTTCAACGGTAAACAGACCCGAATCCGTTTTTAGCACACCTGCATCACCCGATTGACCGCCCGACTCAGCGTAGAATGGCGTTGCTTCAAGAACGATGATCGCTTTGTCGCCAGCAGAAAGTGATTCCACTTCATTGCCTTCAACAAACAATGCTGCGATAACACTTTCGCCTTCAGTGCCGGTATAGCCAGAGAAATCAGTTTCTACGTCAGTCTTGATCACCGCGTTGTAATCAGTACCAAATTGGCCAGCTTCACGAGCGCGTTGACGCTGCTCTTCCATCGCTTTTTCAAAACCTTCTTCGTCAATCGCAAACTCACGCTCACGAGCAACGTCATTAGTTAAGTCAGCTGGGAAGCCGTAAGTATCGTAAAGTTTAAATACGGTTTCACCGTCTAATACTTTACCGTCAAGGTTATCTAACGCTTCGTTTAGAATTGTCATGCCACGTTCAAGCGTACGTCCGAAGTTCTCTTCTTCGATTCGCAGTACTTTCTCTACCAACGCTTGTTGACGTTTTAGCTCTTCGCCAGCGGTACCCATGATACCCGCTAGTACACCAACCAATTTGTGGAAGAATACGCCTTGTGCACCAATCTTGTTACCATGACGAACTGCACGACGAATAATACGACGTAGTACATAGCCACGACCTTCGTTTGAAGGCATTACGCCATCAACGATCAAGAATGAACATGAACGGATATGGTCAGCAATAACGCGTAGCGACTGATTCGATAGGTCTTCACAACCAATCAGTTCAGCTGTTGCTTTAATCAGCGCTTGGAACACATCGATTTCGTAGTTTGAGTGAACGCCCTGCATGATTGCAGAAATACGCTCAATACCCATACCCGTATCTACCGATGGTTTTGGTAGCGGTTCCATCGTGCCGTCAGCTTGACGATTGAACTGCATAAATACGTTGTTCCAGATCTCGATAAAACGGTCACCATCTTCTTCAGGAGTACCTGGACGGCCACCCCAGATGTGATCACCGTGATCGTAGAAGATTTCAGTACATGGACCACAAGGACCGGTATCACCCATTTGCCAGAAGTTATCTGACTCAAATGGTTTACCACCTTTCTTATCGCCGATACGAATGATGCGATCTGCTGGAATGCCCACTTTCTGGTTCCAAATATCAAACGCTTCATCATCGGTTTCGTAGATAGTAACCAGCAGACGGTCTTTTGGTAGCTGTAGTGTTTCCGTTAAGAATTCCCAAGCAAACGCAATCGCGTCTTCTTTGAAGTAGTCACCGAAGCTGAAGTTACCTAGCATTTCAAAGAAAGTGTGGTGGCGAGCAGTAAAGCCAACGTTTTCTAAGTCGTTGTGTTTACCACCAGCACGTACACAGCGTTGAGCCGTAGTCGCTCGAGTGTAGGCGCGTTTTTCTAAACCTAAGAAACAATCTTTAAATTGGTTCATACCTGCGTTAGTGAAAAGCAGGGTTGGGTCGTTATGCGGTACTAACGATGAACTTTCTACGATTTGGTGTCCTTTGGTTTCAAAGAACTTAAGGAACGCGTTACGAACCTCATCTGTGCTCATGTACATGCAGCTCTTCCTGAAAATAGTCGAGATAGAATTTTGCTGTATTGTACACATAAGCAAGCACTAGATGCTAGTTTCGCCATTGCTCTATTTGTGGGGTTTTTGTGGTGTTTTTCTGACCTGATGGGGAAATACGTGCCAATTGCTACTAAAACAATCTATTAGCTTCGATGCTTACCATCGCTCTTCTCTCGCAGATTTTACTCGCCATCTATTCGTTCGAGGCACGCACCGATTTTGCGTCTGATTACCGTTGACTCACCGCAGATGAAATCAATCAATCGATAGCGCGTTATCGCCTCCGCAATATGGGCAATTTTAAACTTAGTCGCGAGAAAAGTTTGGTAACAGGATCGTTAGATAAAATAAAGCCCTGCAAGATAGCAGGGCTTCGATGACTCTAAAGGATTAGAACTCTTCTTCTTGAGGCATTTCGCCTACTTCTGGCTCTTCTGGTTGAGCCGGAGTTAGTAGCATTTCACGCAGTTTGCTATCAATTGTCTTGGCTGCTTCGGTGTTTTCTTTCAGGTATTTACACGCGTTCGCTTTACCTTGACCGATCTTGTCACCATTGTAGCTGTACCATGCACCCGCTTTTTCAATCAGCTTGTGTTTTACGCCTAGGTCAACCAGTTCACCTTCACGGTTAAAACCTTGGCCGTAAAGAATTTGAGTTTCAGCTTGCTTAAATGGCGCAGCAATTTTGTTCTTAACCACTTTGATACGAGTTTCGTTACCCACCACTTCATCGCCTTCTTTGATAGAGCCAGTACGGCGAATATCAAGACGAACTGATGCGTAGAATTTTAGTGCGTTACCACCAGTAGTGGTTTCAGGGTTACCAAACATCACACCAATTTTCATACGAATTTGGTTGATGAAGATACACATACAGTTTGACTGTTTTAGATTACCCGTCAGCTTACGCATTGCTTGGGAAAGCATACGAGCTTGAAGACCCATGTGGCTATCGCCCATCTCACCTTCAATTTCTGCTTTTGGCGTTAGAGCCGCAACAGAATCGACAACCAACACGTCAATCGCACCTGAACGAGCCAATGCATCACAAATTTCAAGAGCTTGCTCACCAGTATCAGGCTGAGAAACTAACAAAGCATCGATATCAACGCCTAGCTTCTTAGCATAGATAGGATCAAGCGCGTGCTCAGCATCGATAAACGCACACGTTTTACCAACACGTTGCGCAGCGGCAATCAGTTCAAGAGTTAATGTCGTTTTACCTGATGATTCTGGACCGTAAACTTCTACGATACGACCCATTGGTAGGCCACCAGCACCCAATGCGATATCTAGAGAAAGTGAACCGGTAGAAATGGTTTCAACATCCATTGTACGGTTGTCACCAAGGCGCATGATTGAGCCTTTACCAAATTGCTTTTCAATCTGACCTAGCGCAGCGGCGAGCGCTTTCTGTTTGTTCTCGTCCATCACTTTCTCCAAACTATCCATCAGGCTTGATGAATAAAAATTTTGTTGAGTCCTGTCCAGTCGCACTGAACAATCAATGAGTGTCATTATACTGTTGATTCATACAGTGTCTATAGCTGTATGAATTTTTTTTGATTTCGCTCGATAGACTACTGATCTAGCGACAATTTTAAACTTAAAAACACGAAACCATGATCGTTCACTCAACTTTCGTTTAATGAGCTTTTAAATAGTCACAAACTGTTTTTAGCGCATATTCAATTGCTTGGAATCGAACTGAGTCTCGATCACCAGAGAAATGGACTGTTTTGACCAGCAGCCAACCGTTTACATCCGCCCAAGCAAAACAGACGGTACCAACCGGCTTATTTTCACTGCCACCACCTGGGCCGGCAATGCCACTCACCGAAATCGCGATAGACGCATTTGATTGCTCAAGCGCGCCAGCAACCATCTCTTGAACCACCGTTTCGCTTACCGCACCATGACGTTGTAATGACTCCGCACGTACTGCCAGCATCTCCATCTTCGCTTCGTTACTGTAAGTAACGAAAGCGCGATCAAACCACGCAGAGCTTCCTGCTATATCGGTCACCGCTGTCGCAATACCGCCACCAGTGCAAGATTCTGCAGTTGCCAGTATTTGCTGATGCTCTGCCAGCAACCTACCCAGCTCCAAACTCAATATTTGATGTGATTCCATATTCAAAATCCTGATTGTGACTTTTCGCCTGAGATCGATTGACGTATCCTAAGCCGCAATTGTCATAAACGAAAGAAGTTAGCCGTGAAAGCCGAACAAAAACACACCCCGATGATGCAACAATATCTTAAGTTGAAAGCCGAAAACCCTGAGATCATGTTGTTCTATCGCATGGGTGACTTCTACGAGCTTTTTTATGATGACGCCAAGCGTGCTTCGCAATTACTGGATATTTCACTAACAAAGCGCGGGGCTTCTGCTGGTGAACCCATTCCTATGGCTGGCGTTCCTTATCATGCGGTAGAAGGTTACCTTGCGAAATTGGTGCAACTGGGTGAATCCGTCGCTATTTGCGAGCAAATTGGTGATCCCGCAACGAGCAAAGGCCCAGTAGAGCGTAAAGTGGTTCGAATCGTCACCCCAGGCACCGTCACCGACGAGGCTCTACTGTCTGAACGTGTTGACAACTTGATTGCGGCGATTTATCAACATAACGGTAAATTTGGCTACGCGACACTCGATATCACCTCAGGCCGCTTCCAATTAACGGAGCCTCAAACTGAAGAAGCGATGGCAGCTGAACTGCAGCGTACTTCACCTCGTGAGCTGCTTTTCCCAGAAGATTTTGATGCGGTGCATTTGATGGCTTCACGCACCGGCAATCGACGTCGCCCGGTATGGGAATTTGAATTAGAGACGGCAAAACAACAATTGAATCAGCAATTCGGTACGCGCGATTTGGTCGGTTTTGGCGTCGAGAATGCCACACTTGGTCTGTTCGCCGCTGGCTGTTTGATCCAGTATGTAAAAGATACCCAGCGCACAGCTTTACCCCACATTCGCTCGCTGACTTTTGATCGACAAGATCATTCGGTAATTTTAGATGCCGCGACACGCCGCAATCTAGAAATCACCCATAACCTCTCAGGTGGCCTTACCAATACATTAGCGGAAGTATTGGATAAAACGGCAACGCCTATGGGGAGTCGAATGCTCAAACGCTGGTTGCACCAACCGATGCGCTGTGCTGATACTTTGAACCAACGCCTTGATGCAATCAGCGAAATCAAAGATCTGACACTATTTGGTGATCTATTACCTGTGCTTAAGCAAATTGGCGATATTGAACGTATTCTCGCTCGACTTGCGTTGCGTTCGGCTCGACCACGCGACCTGGCTCGCCTACGCCACGCAATGCAACAACTTCCTGAGTTAGCGTCCGTAGTCAGCGAACTCAACCAACCGTACCTTGCCAAGCTCGCACAATATGCCGCGCCAATTGATGACGTTTGTGACTTGCTTGAACGCGCGGTAAAAGAGAACCCACCAGTGGTGATCCGCGAAGGTGGTGTGATCGCTTCCGGCTATAGCGCGGAGCTCGATGAATGGCGTGATTTAGCTGATGGTGCAACAGAGTATCTCGACAAACTGGAGCGTGAAGAGCGCGAGCAGCATGGCATTGAAACCCTAAAAGTGGGTTATAACGCCGTGCATGGCTTTTTCATTCAGGTGAGTCGTGGCCAGAGCCATCTAGTGCCAGCACACTACGTGCGTCGCCAAACACTGAAAAATGCTGAGCGTTACATTATTCCTGAACTCAAAGAACATGAAGACAAAGTCTTGAGTTCAAAATCAAAAGCACTGTCGATTGAGAAAAAGCTGTGGGAAGAGTTATTCGATCTACTCATGCCGCATTTAGAGCAGCTACAAAATTTGGCATCGGCAGTATCGCAATTAGATGTGCTGCAAAACTTAGCCGAGCGTGCTGATAGCCTCGATTATTGTCGACCAACACTGACGAAAGAACCGGGAATTAATATCCTTGCCGGTCGACACCCTGTGGTTGAGCAAGTAATGGATGAGCCATTTATCGCTAACCCTGTCGCACTCAACCCATCGCGTAAAATGCTGATCGTTACTGGTCCGAATATGGGTGGTAAGTCGACCTATATGCGTCAAACTGCGTTAATCGCTCTAATGGCACATATCGGTTCGTATGTACCAGCAGAAAGCGCTCAAATTGGTTTGATAGATCGCATCTTTACTCGTATTGGCGCTTCTGACGATCTCGCCTCAGGTCGCTCAACCTTCATGGTAGAAATGACAGAGACAGCCAATATTCTGCACAATGCCACTGAACGTAGTTTAGTTCTGATGGATGAGATTGGCCGTGGTACCAGTACTTATGATGGACTATCGCTAGCTTGGGCCAGTGCTGAATGGCTAGCAAAACAAATTGGTGCACTCACTCTGTTTGCAACTCACTATTTTGAGTTAACTGAGCTACCAAATCAGATGCCACATTTAGCCAACGTCCACTTAGATGCGGTTGAGCATGGTGACAGCATTGCCTTCATGCATGCTGTACAAGAAGGAGCGGCAAGTAAATCTTATGGCTTAGCGGTGGCTGGGTTGGCAGGGGTCCCTAAAGCAGTGATCAAGCAAGCGCGAGCGAAACTCACACAGTTGGAGCAACTCAGTCTTGCGAGCAATAGTTCAATGCCAATCAGTAGCGCGGTTGATATTGCTAACCAGCTCAGCTTAATCCCAGAGCCTAGTGAAGTAGAAGAAGCGCTCGCCAGTATTGATCCTGACGACCTAACTCCTCGTCAGGCATTAGAGGCACTGTATCGATTGAAAAAGCTACTTTAAATCGCCGCTTAGCATTCTCTGCTCAGACATACCGCGCCTCTAAGCGCGGTATTTTTTTACGCAATGTTTCACGGTAATAAAGTCATTAGCGATGGCGAGCTGTTTCAAAGCGAAACGAAAATGTTGTGTAACCCGTAGCCTAAACTCTCCTGTGCGTCTCGGAATAAACCGCGACCAATTTTTCTTTTTTAGCCCCTTGTTCCACTCTAGCTCACACATCAATCCACCAGTGGAGCTTACATGAATAAACCTACCCCTCATTCTCAACACGGTTTTACTCTTATTGAACTGATGGTCGTCATGGCTATTGTGGCCATATTAGCGGTGTTTGCTGTCCCGGCTTATCAAGATTACACCAAGCGAGCAACCATGGCAGAGTTCCCCACGATCGCCGCCCCGGTAAAGTTGGCGGTGGAAATTTGCGCTTTAGAAAAGGCGTCTGATAGCAGTTCCTTTGCAACCAACTGCAATACCAATGCCGGTCACGTTGCGAGCGCCGCCATCAACAGCATCAGTGTCACAGCAAACAATGTTTCTGGTGCAATCCAAGTTATTGCTCAAGCCTCCGCAAATAAAGGACCAATAAAATCTGGCGAAGAATTTATTCTCAGCGCCAGCTATAGCAACAATGGCATTACCTGGAGTGCCAGTTGTAAAGATGCTGGAGGTAACTCACAGACAACGTACTGCCCAGATTAATGAGCCAACACTTAGCCACTTTGTTACATCAACAGGGCCTACTTGAGAACAAGCATCTAAATCGATCGAATCTAAGCCAGTCTAACCGAGCGCTGACTGAAGCGAATTTTGATGTTTCAATTCTCGAGTCGCTCAGTGCTTGTCAATTGGCAAGTGCAGTCAGCAAGCTGTTTGATTTGCCTTTAGTTGATATCAACGACTTTGATTTTACCACTACTTGTGAAGCGTTAGGGCTCGGTACACTGATTCAAAAATACCATTCTTTACCGTTACAACAAACCGACCGAGTCCTGACCCTTGCGGTCGCCGATCCAACGCTAGAAGTGATTGAAAATGAATTCCGCTTCGCGACTGGCTTACAAGTCGAGCTGGTTATCGCGGATTACAATCGCATAATAAAGGCCATTTATTCACTTTATGGTCGCAATCTTCAATCTCATGCGATGGCCAAAAAAGAGATAAATGCATACGAGTTGGAGCAATTAGTCGATCTCAGTGAGGCTGAAATTGGCCAGGAAGAAGATTTAGGTCAAGATAACGCTCCCGTCAGCCGCTACATCCACCAAATATTGCTCGAGGCGATTCGCAAAGAAGCCTCGGATATCCACTTTGAGCCCTACGAAAAGCACTATCGAGTACGATTGCGTTGTGATGGCCTGTTAGTTGAAACTCATCATCCAGCATCTCAGCTTGGTCGACGCTTATCAACTCGGCTTAAAATCTTAGCCAATCTAGATATTGCTGAGCGTCGTCGCCCTCAAGATGGAAGAACCAAAATCAGGCTCAATGCTGATCTTGCTGTGGATATGCGAATTTCAACCCTGCCAACCTTATGGGGAGAAAAAGTCGTGTTGCGACTGCTAGAGAGTGGTGCCAGCATTCTTGATATTGAACAGCTCGGCTACAACAAAGAACAAAAAGACCACTACTTGGCGGCACTAAAAAAACCGCAAGGTCTTATTTTGATCACCGGACCTACCGGCAGTGGAAAAACGGTCTCGCTCTATACTGGCTTAAATATTTTAAACACCGCTCACGTTAATATTGCCACGGCAGAAGATCCTGTAGAGATCAACCTCACGGGGATCAACCAAGTTCAGGTTCAGGTTCAGCCACAGATCGATTTTGATTTCGCCGCGGCATTACGATCGTTTTTACGCCAAGATCCCGACATCATCATGGTGGGGGAAATTCGGCGATCTTGAAACGGCTGAGATCGCGATCAAAGCGGCGCAAACTGGCCATCTCGTTCTTTCGACCCTGCACACCAATTCCGCAGCCGAAACGCTAGTAAGGCTACGCAGTATGGGGATTAAAGCGTATGATCTTGCCTCTTCTCTCAGTTTAGTGATTGCGCAGCGCTTGGTGAGAAAACTCTGCCCTTATTGCAAATTCACCACCAACCTCAACTCTGATGAGCATAAAGATCTCTCTCCCCTGCACAGCGAAAAAACTTTTGTTGCCAACCCTACCGGCTGCACGCACTGCAATCATGGTTACCAAGGCCGCATTGGGTTATTTGAAGTCATGAAGGTGACCCCTGAACTGCAACAGGCGATGTTGCAACAGTTGCCAACTCATGACATCGAGGCCATTGCCAAACGGCAAGGAATGATGACTTTACAAGAATCTGGCATCGCCAAATTGCGCTCTGGCGAAACCAGCCAACAAGAGTTGCAACGCGTACTATTTTTACCCTAACCAGCCTCATCCATGTTCAAAAAAATAAGTAACAAAGCCAGGCCAGAATCCACTATGCGGCATAAAGAAAAGAGTGTACTTAAAGTCTATCGTTGGAAGGGAACCAATGCGCTAGGTCGACCGATTTCAGGTAAGTGCCTGGCCGTTAACCAAAGCGAGGTTCGCGAGCGCCTCAAATTACAAAAGGTACGCATTCAAAAACTTACTAGTTACAAAATATCATGGCTAAAACGCCAATTAGAATCGGTAAAACCCAAAGACATCACCGTACTCACTCGGCAACTTGCTACTATTTTGGCGACAGGTATCCCTCTCGTACAAGCGCTTAAATTAGTTAACGACAACAACAAAAAATCCGAGATGGTTTCACTACTGCACTCGGTCACTAAAAAAATCGAGTCAGGCTTACCTCTCAGCCAAGCCCTAGCCAGCAGCCGACATTTTGATGCGCTTTATATTGATTTAATCACTACTGGTGAAGAAACGGGCCGCCTTGATCAAGTTTTTACTCGCATCGCAAATTATCGGGAAAAATCAGAACGTCTAAAAGCAAAAGTGATCAAGGCGATGATTTACCCTTCGATGGTATTACTCACCGCTCTTGTGGTTAGCTGGGTCATATTGACCATGGTCATTCCTGAGTTTGAGGACATGTTCCAAAGTTTTGGCGCGGAACTTCCTGGGTTTACGCAACGAGTGCTATCCCTATCTTCCTACGCTCGTGAGCATGGCATCGCCCTATTTCTGTGCCCTATTGTGGCCTTACTACTCACTAAGTTAGGTTGTAAATATTATTACCCTTACCGATTTCAGCTCAGTCGTTTAAGCTTGCGCCTGCCCTTAATTGGCTCTGTTGTTAGCAAAGCCGCTATTGCAAAATTTAGTCGCACCATGGCAACCAGTATCGCTGCTGGCATTCCTATTTTGGCCGGTTTAAAGTCAGCCGCAAAAACCACTAATCATTGTTACTATCAAGCAGCGATTAGCCGAGTCTATAAGGAAACGGCTGCAGGTATGCCACTCTATGTGGCAATGCGTCATAGCAATACATTTCCCGAAATGCCGTTGCAAATGATCATGATCGGAGAAGAAACAGGGCGACTCGATGAAATGCTACATAAAATTGCAACACTCTACGAAACTGAAATCGATGAGACCGTTGATAACTTGGGTAAAATAATTGAACCCGCCATTATTATCTTCCTTAGCCTTATCGTGGGAAGTCTCGTGATCGCTATCTATCTACCAGTGTTTAATTTAATGAACGTTATAGGCTAAGATAGCTGCTCATTATTAGGCCATGCGCTCAACGAGTTCTCTATGCAACCATTTATTTATTATCCTTGGCTCTTCCCGCTTCTTGCGACTGTGTTTGGTCTCATTGTCGGCAGCTTCCTTAATGTGGTCATCTATCGCTTACCCATCATGATGGAACGCGAGTGGCGTCGTGATTGTGCCGAGAGTTTCCCTGAATGCAAACTGGAAGTGCCACAAGATACCTTTAATCTAAGTATCCCTCGTTCAGCTTGTCCTACGTGTAAAACACAGATCCGTGCGATCGACAATATTCCAATTATTAGCTGGCTGCTACTGCGTGGAAAGTGCCATCAATGCAAAAGTAATATCAGTGCCCGTTACCCATTAATTGAGCTGCTGACGGGGGGCTTGAGCTTTCTTGTCGCAAGCCATTTTCCAATCAGCTACTTCGCCATTGCACTGCTGTTTTTCACCTTCGTCTTAATCGCGGCAACGTTTATCGATCTTGATACCATGCTACTGCCCGATCAGCTGACATTACCGCTCATGTGGAGTGGCATAGCACTCGCCCTGTTCGGTTTCAGCCCCGTTAGCTTGCAAGATTCCGTCATTGGAGCAATGGCGGGCTACCTTTGCTTATGGAGTGTGTATTGGGCTTTTAAACTCATCACCAAAAAAGAAGGCATGGGATACGGTGATTTCAAACTGCTCGCTGCACTAGGTGCTTGGTTGGGTTGGCAGTACCTACCAATGATCATTTTAGTTTCATCATTAGTTGGACTGGTGTTTGGCCTAATTCAATTACGACTACAGAGCAAAGGCATAGACAAAGCCTTTCCATTTGGCCCTTACCTGGCGATAGCCGGTTGGATTGCCATGCTCTGGGGGGAACAAATTCTCCAAAGTTACTACCGTTTCCTACTAGGAGCCTAGCTAATGCCTATCGTTATTGGCCTTACTGGCGGTATTGCAAGTGGCAAAACCACCGTCGCGAATTTATTTCATGAGCAATTTGGGATTGATATTGTCGATGCCGATATCATTGCTCGTGACGTTGTTGAGCCTGAAAGTGACGGGCTCAAACAAATAACCAACCGATACGGAACCGAGATATTACTCAGTGACGGAACGTTAAATCGCGCAAGGCTGCGCGATATTATTTTTGCCGATCCAAGTGAAAAGCAGTGGCTCGATTCATTGTTACACCCGATGATCCGTCAGGCAATGCTAGAACAACTAGCTCAAGCATCGACACCTTACGCATTATTAGTGATCCCATTGATGGTGGAAAACAACCTTCAAACGCTTGCTGATCGAATTTTGGTGATAGATGTCGACCAAGATAGCCAAGTTGAACGCACGATGTTGCGAGATGGCATCTCAAAACAACAAGCTCAAGCTATCGTCAATTCTCAAGCAACGAGAGAGCAACGACTCGCGATTGCCGACGATGTGATTAAAAACCACACAAAAAACCAACAACTTTTGTACCAAATCACAGAATTACATAAAAAGTACCTAGAAATGTGTAGGGAAAATCGGTGAGAATAAAGCGACAAAACTTCAGGGCTGCATGTAAATGACCACTCACTACTTTGAACACCCACTGAACGAGAAAACTCGCATCTACCTACGTGTAGAGGCGTTGCTGCATCAGTTGGATGTTTCAGGCCAATTCAGTGATGACTTACAGCACCTAAATTTCTTTCGTGCCTTATTTGATCTGCTAGAAATTTTTGAGCAAATTCAACTTAAAAGCGAGTTAGCCAAAGACATTGAGAAGCAGCGACAGACTTATCGTAACTGGCTCAACGTTGACGGCGTCGACCAAAACACCTTGCAAGATATCCTGCAAGAAGTCGACCAAGTGCATAGCCAATTAATGGCGGCTGAACGTTTTGGTCAACGCTTAAAAGAAGACCGCTTCTTAAGTGCGATCCGCCAGCGATTTAATTTACCTGGTGGGGCGTGCTGCTTTGACTTACCAGCTCTCCATCATTGGTTGCATCTCCCAAGTGAAGAGAAACAAGCCGATGCGAGCAACTGGATGGAATCTCTGGGTGCGTTATCCAACGCTCTGCAACTATGGCTCAAGCTTACGCGTGAAACCGGGCACTTTATTACTCAGCAAGCTCACAACGGTTTTTATCAAAGTGATGCCGAAGAAGCGAATATTTTGCGCTTAAACATTCCAATGCAATATGGTGTTTATCCCATGATTTCCGGACATAAAAACCGTTTTGCCATCAAATTTATCGAGTTCAAATCAGGCCAAGCCTTTGCTGGTAATGTCGCGTTTGAACTGGCCGTTTGCTGTTAAGCCATCTATCCCAAGCTTACGTCTACAACGTTAATTGCTATACTGGCGATAATCTTTACTGATCGAATACTATTTATGACTAAAATTACTAAAGTTCCATGCCCACAATGTGGCACTGAAGTCGTTTGGGGTGAGCAAAGCCCATTTCGTCCATTCTGCAGCAAACAATGCCAAATGATCGATTTTGGTGAGTGGGCCGATGAAGAGAACAGCATTGCAGGCGCACCGGACATGTCTGACAGCGACGGTTGGTCAGAAGACCAGTACTAAGCGAGAAGCGAGAAGCGAGAAGCGAGAAGCGAGAAGCGAGAAGCGAGAAGCGAGAAGCGAGAAGCGAGAAGCGAGAAGCGAGAAGCGAGAAGCGAGAAGCGAGAAGTATTTTTAAGGGTTGGCGTTCTGCGTCAACCTTTTTTATTTTCTAATACATGATATTGCCTAGCATCTCGAACTCTATAGCGCAGCGTTCTAAGATCTCGTAGCAAGGCGTTCATTGTTGTAAAAAAAAGCGGAGGCCAAATGGCCTCCGCTAATACTATGAGAACGCTAGTTATAGCATTACTTCTTAGTAAGTTTCTCTTTGATACGAGCTGACTTACCAGAACGCTCACGTAGGTAGTACAACTTGGCACGACGTACTGCACCGCGGCGTTTAACTTCAATGCTATCAACGATTGGAGAGTGTGTTTGGAACGTACGCTCAACACCTTCACCGTTAGAGATTTTACGTACAGTGAAAGCAGAGTGCAGGCCACGGTTACGGATTGCGATTACAACGCCTTCAAAAGCCTGTAGACGCTCACGCTCACCTTCTTTTACCTTAACTTGTACAACAACAGTGTCACCTGGTGCGAATTTAGGTAGGCCTGATTTTAGTTGCTCTTCTTCAAGAGCCTTGATGATGTTACTCATTTTAATAAATTCCTAGAATAAACTGATACTTAATAAAATAGGTTACTGCTTACTTTTCACCTGCGCGATGCGCTTTGATGAATTCAGCCAGTAATTGTTCCTGTTCGTCAGTCAGAGCTAGGTTTTCCAGGAGTTCTGGTCTTCTTAGCCAAGTACGGCCTAGCGATTGCATTAATCGCCAGCGACGAATGTCCTTATGATTGCCTGACATCAGTACCGCAGGTACTTCTTTGCCATCCAATGTTTCAGGGCGCGTATAATGAGGGCAATCTAACAGACCATTTGCAAAAGAATCTTCTTCTGCCGACGCAAAGTCTCCAAGTACACCCGGTATAAACCTTGATACTGAGTCAATTAACGTCATGGCTGGTATTTCACCACCCGTCATCACAAAATCCCCAATTGACCATTCTTCGTCAACTTCAGATTGAATGATGCGCTCATCCACCCCTTCGTAGCGACCACAAATAAGAAGCAAGTTCTCGTTCGTTGCCAGCTCTTCAACCCCAGTTTGGTCGAGCTTGCGACCTTGAGGTGATAGGTAAATGACTTTCGTCTTTCCCGGTGACGCCTGTTTTGCTGATTGAATGGCATCGCGCAAAGGCTGAACCATCATCAACATCCCTGGACCACCACCGTAAGGTCTATCATCAACAGTGCGATGTTTATCATGAGTGAAATCACGAGGATTCCATGTCTCAATAGATAAAAGACCTTTTTTAACCGCTTGACCTGTTACTCCAAAATCAGTAACAGAACGGAACATTTCAGGAAACAGGCTAATTATGCCAACCCACATGTGTTCTCTCGCTCTGTAATTTTGGAATTAGAATCCAGGATCCCAGTCAACTTCGATCCGTTGAGCTACGCGATCAACTTTGATGATCACTTGCTCTTCAAGAAACGGGATTAATCGTTCCTTTTGTCCGAAAGCATCTTTTAGATTTGCTTTAACAACCAGAACATCGTTTGAGCCAGTTTCTAGCATGTCGGTAACAACACCTAGATCGTAACCTTTTGTGGTTACTACTTGCATACCAAACAATTCGCGCCAGTAGAATTCTTCTTCTGACAGCTCAGGAAGTACCGCAGGGTCAATAGCAATTTCAAAGTTGGTTAGTAGTTGCGCGTCTTCGCGAACATCTAACCCTGCTAGTTTACATACATAACCTTGGCCATGACGTTTCCAGCTTTCTACTTTGTACTCAACCCATTCGCCTTTTTGGTTTAAATACCAAGGGCTATAATCGAAAATACTTTCAGCATTGTCTGTGTAGGAGAAAACTTTAAGCCAGCCACGAATACCATAGGTAGACCCAAGTTTACCCACAATGATTCTGTTGTTTTGCTCACTCATAGTTTCTTCACCCTTCATCGACATAAGCTATTTCTCTATAAAAAAGAATTAAGCCGCTTTTTGAGCGTCTTTAACTAGCTTAGCTACGCGGTCAGATAGAGATGCGCCTTGACCAACCCAATGGTTAACGCGATCTAGGTCTAGACGTAGACCTTCTTCTTGACCTTGAGCAGTAGGGTTAAAGAAACCTACTTTCTCGATGAAACGGCCAGTTGCAGCGTTACGGCTATCCGCAACTACGATTTGGTAAAATGGACGCTTTTTAGCGCCGTGACGTGCCAAACGAATGGTAACCATGTCGTCCTCTTTGCTTTCTCAAAAATAAAATTAACCCCAATAACCGTCTAATAAGTTAAACAGTTTGGGGTCTCGTGCCAAAATAAAGCTCCGGAATTTTACTCTTATTCAGGAGCAATGCAAGGTGTTTAGCTATTTTTTCACCACCACAAATTGGGAAATAAGTATGTGATTTAGCTAACACCTTGAAACTTCATTTGTGTTTGTACAATTAACGACCAAATGGGTTAAAACCACCACCCATACCGCCGCCCATCATACCTTGCATGTTACGCATCATGCCTTTCATGCCACCCTTCTGCATTTTCTTCATCATCTTCTGCATTTGAGTAAACTGTTTCAGCAGACGGTTAACATCTTGTACTTGAGTACCCGAGCCTGCTGCGATGCGTTTTTTGCGTGAACCTTTAATCAATTCTGGGCGCTGACGCTCTTTCATCGTCATCGAGTTAATGATCGCTTCCATTTGGTGGAACATTTTGTCATCAACTTTATCTTTTACGTTGGCGGGTAAGTTGCTCATACCTGGCAGCTTATCCATCATGCCCATCATACCGCCCATGTTTTGCATCTGACCAAGCTGTTCGCGGAAATCTTCCAAGTCGAAGCCTTTCTTCTCTTTGAATTTTTTCGCTAATTTTTCTGCTTTTTCAGTGTCAACATTACGTTGTAGATCTTCAATCAGTGACAGTACGTCACCCATACCAAGAATACGTGAAGCCACACGATCAGGATGGAAAGGTTCTAGTGCGTCGGTCTTCTCACCTACACCCAAGAATTTAATTGGTTTGCCGGTAATGTGGCGAACTGATAGTGCCGCACCACCACGCGCATCACCATCGACTTTCGTCAAGATGACACCGGTTAGTGGAATGGCATCACCAAATGCTTTCGCAGTATTAGCCGCATCTTGACCCGTCATTGCATCAACAACGAATAGCGTTTCAACCGGGGTAATCGCAGCATGGAGATCTTGGATCTCCGCCATCATCACTTCATCAACAGCCAGACGACCCGCAGTATCGACAATCAGCACATCGTAGAATTTCTTCTTCGCGTGGTCGATTGCTGCATTCGCGATATCAAGTGGCTTTTGATCAGGCGATGATGGGAAGAAGTCAACGCCGATATCGGTCGCGAGTGTTTCTAGCTGCTTAATCGCCGCAGGGCGATAAACGTCGGCAGAAACAACCAGAACTTTCTTCTTCTCACGCTCTTTAAGTAGTTTTGATAGTTTACCTACTGAGGTGGTTTTACCCGCACCTTGTAGACCAGCCATCAAGATAACCGCAGGTGGTTGAGCGGCAAGGTTTAGCGCCTCGTTCGACTCACCCATAACCGCTTCAAGCTCAGCCTGAACGATTTTGATAAATTCTTGGCCTGGCGTAAGAGATTTAGACACCTCAACACCAACAGCGCTTTCTTTAATACGTTGAATGAAATCACGAACTACTGGTAATGCAACGTCTGCTTCCAGTAAGGCCATGCGTACTTCACGTAAGGTATCTTTTATATTGTCTTCAGTCAGACGACCTTTACCACTGATGTTCTTCAGGGTTTTGGATAGGCGATCCGTTAAATTCTCAAACATCCTTTACTCTTCGCTATTTTCGGCGACATATTACTGTGAGTATACCTTAGCCAACCCTTGCTTGGCACTAGTCGATTAGAAATTGATATCTCATCTCTCACAATTGACCTGATATAAGCCATGGCTCATGCGGTAGATGCAAGGTATAATTTGTTAACAATCGACCAGCTTAATTGAGAGTAATGGATAACTTAATCGCTGTAAGCGCAGCAATACTCTATGTATTGGCTATTGCCACTATCATTCCCGGTCTTGTTCAACAAACGGGGATTCGCGCCAAAACTGTATTGATCAGTGCCCTCATGGCTCTGTTTTTTCATGCGTGGTCTCTCAGCGACCTTATTTTTTCGAGCTCAGGACAAAACTTAAGCATTCTCAATGTTGCCTCATTAATCAGTTTTATTGTCTCACTGGTCATGAGTGTTGCTATGCTCAAGACTCGCATTTGGTTTTTACTACCCGTTGTCTATAGTTTTGCGGCGATTAACTTATGTGCGGCAACCTTCTTGCCAAGCTCTTACATGACGCATTTTGAGAACGATCCAAAATTGCTGATCCATATTTCTCTTGCGCTGTTCTCTTATTCTACGCTCACAATCGCAGCGCTATACGCACTGCAATTAGCTTGGCTAGATAACAAATTAAAAGCAAAAAAAGCACTCGCCATCAATCCAAATGTACCACCGCTGCTTATGATCGAACGTCAGTTGTTCAAAATTATTTTGATTGGTAATTTGCTGCTGACCGCGACCTTAATTACTGGTTTTACTTTTGTTCAAGATATGATTGCTCAAGGAAAAGCCCATAAAGGTATTCTCTCTTTTATTGCGTGGATAATTTATTCCGTGCTGCTTTGGGGACACTATCAACGAGGTTGGCGCGGTAAAAAAGTCACTTGGTTTGCCGTAGCTGGGGCGACAATCTTAACTCTGGCCTACTTTGGCAGCCGCTTTGTGCGTGAGATAATCCTCAGTTAAACCCAATGAAGCACACTCTGTGTGCTTTTTTATTGCTAACAAATGGAACGCCATTCTGTATTTGAAATTGACTTCACGCTTCAGTTAGGTCATAAATTAGCCAAGGCTTCACAAGGAAACAAAGTGTTTTGAACGACATATCAACGGGTATCTTGTTTGCGCTACTCGCGTGTCTTATTGTTATCTCGGGTTATTTTTCTGGTTCAGAGACAGGCATGATGGCCCTGAACCGGTATCGACTAAAGCATCTCTCCAACAGTGGCCATAAAGGAGCGCGTCGAGTAGAAAAACTACTGGATCGCCCTGATCGGTTAATAGGCCTGATCCTCATTGGTAATAACCTCGTTAACATTCTTGCCTCTGCTATCGCCACCATTTTGGGTATGCGTCTTTACGGTAACCTTGGCGTCGCCATTGCAACTGGTGCGCTGACCCTTATCATCCTCGTATTTGCCGAAGTCACACCAAAAACATTAGCAGCGCTGTATCCTGAGCGCGTCTCTTATGCCAGTAGTATTGTGCTCACCGTGCTGATGAAGTTGCTTTCTCCGGTCGTCATTTTTGTTAACTTCATTACTAATGGTTTTATTCGCTTAATGGGGATCAAGGTCAATCATAATGATGAAGACCATCTCAGCTCGGAAGAGCTGCGTACCGTGGTAAATGAAGCGGGAACTCTGATTCCAAGGCGCCACCAAGATATGCTGATCTCAATCCTTGATCTTGAGCACGTCACCGTCAATGACATTATGGTGCCGCGAAATGAGATCACTGGGATTGATGTAAACGATGATTGGAAATCTATCGTACGCCAACTCACCCATTCACCTCACGGTCGTATTGTGCTGTATCGTGACCAAATTGATGAAGCGGTGGGCATGCTACGCTTACGAGAAGCGTCGCGTCTGATGCTAGAAAAGAATGTATTTGATAAAGAGACCCTGCTGCGCGCAGCTGATGAAGTCTATTACATTCCAGAAAGCACGCCTCTCAACGTACAGTTGCTTAAATTTCAGCGTAACAAGCAACGTATCGGTTTGATCGTGGATGAATACGGCGACATCATTGGTTTGATTACACTAGAAGATATTTTAGAAGAAATCGTAGGAGAGTTTACTACTTCAATGACGCCAAGCTTATTGGAAGATATCGATCCGCAAGATGACGGTAGCTTTTTAATTAAAGGCAGCGCCAATATTCGTGATATCAATAAAGGCTTAAAGTGGCAGTTGCCGACTAATGGCCCTCGTACATTAAATGGCTTAATTTTGGAACATTTAGAAGATATTCCTGAAAGCCATTTAAGTGTTCAAGTGGCTGGTCATCCGATGGAGATCGTCAAGATTGAGGAAAATCGAATCAAATTAGTCAAAGTATCACCGTCACTATCCAACGCATCGTAACGGTTTACGACCACGCATCTAAAAATTAAAGCTAGGACGAGAGTTCTTATGCTCAGGCTCCTTATCGGCTGACTTGAAATTTTGCGAGTATAAAAACGCCTTGGTACCAAGGCGTTTTTTACTGTCTAAC
The DNA here is from genome assembly GCF_000222605.1 of Vibrio ichthyoenteri ATCC 700023. Taxonomy (GTDB): domain Bacteria; phylum Pseudomonadota; class Gammaproteobacteria; order Enterobacterales; family Vibrionaceae; genus Vibrio; species Vibrio ichthyoenteri. Next base: position 21,892 of record NZ_AFWF01000194.1, read on the forward strand.
CGATGGCAATAAAACCATCACCGCTGAGCGAGTATGCTTTGCTACTTAATCATCTTCAACGCTGAACAGATTTTCCATACTCAAACCTTGTTTGATCAGGATTTCACGTAAACGACGTAAACCTTCTACTTGAATCTGACGCACACGCTCACGTGTTAGGTTGATTTCGCGTCCCACTTCTTCAAGCGTTGAGGGTTCATACCCAAGCAGACCAAAACGGCGAGCTAAAACTTCTTTTTGCTTAGGATTGAGTTCATCGAGCCAATTAATCAATGAATCTTTAATATCATCGTCTTGCGTTGATACTTCAGGATCGGAGTGTTTCACATCCGGGATGATATCCAACAATGCTTTTTCACCATCACCACCAATAGGTGTATCGACCGAGCTGATACGCTCATTCAGACGCAGCATTTTACTCACATCATCAACAGGCTTATCTAATTGCGTTGCAATTTCTTCTGCCGTTGGCTCATGGTCAAGCTTTTGAGAAAGCTCTCGAGCAGTACGCAGGTATATGTTTAGCTCTTTGACGACGTGAATCGGTAAGCGAATGGTACGTGTTTGATTCATCAGCGCACGTTCGATGGTTTGGCGAATCCACCAAGTCGCATACGTTGAAAAGCGGAAGCCACGTTCTGGATCAAACTTTTCTACGGCACGAATAAGGCCTAGGTTGCCTTCTTCAATTAAATCAAGCAGTGCTAGTCCACGATTGCTATAACGGCGAGAAATTTTTACCACCAAACGCAAATTACTTTCGATCATACGTTTACGGGCCGCTTCATCACCACGTAATGCACGGCGTGCGTAAAGCACTTCTTCTTCTGCGGTTAATAGTGGTGAGAAACCAATTTCACCCAGGTAAAGCTGTGTTGCATCAAGGCTCTTATTAGAGACTTCATACTCTTCTTTCACCGTTTCATTGGTTGATGCTGATTTGTTTGCGGTTTGCTCTTCAACCTCTAACGTTTCCATGTTATTGAGATCAAATTCTTCAACTTTTGCTGCTGTATTGCTCATACTCATAGCGCCTCCCCATGGCGAGTTAGCAAGACATTTTATACATCCTATGCCGCTAATTTTTACTATTTGCAAGTCAAGTTATGGTAAGTAGCGCTTTGGATTCACCGACTTACCTTGGTAGCGTATTTCAAAGTGCAAGCGAACACTGTTGGTACCCGAACTACCCATTGTTGCGATTTTTTGTCCTGCTTTTACACTTTGTCCTTCGTGTACTAGCAACTTATCGTTGTGCGCATATGCGCTTAAATATTTATCGTTATGTTTTATTATTACGAGGTTGCCATAACCTCGTAGGGCATTACCTGAATATACGACGGAACCCGCTGCAGTAGACGTAATGGCTTGGCCACGCTGGCCGGCAATATCAATGCCCTTGTTGCCTTGATCGCCTGCAGAAAAATTCTTAATTACTCTCCCTTTTGTTGGCCATAACCAGCTGGAAACTTTAACGTTAGCAGGTGTCGTTGAATTGACACTTTTATTAACATTCTGTTTACCTTTAGAGCCAACATACTCCTTTGGTTTAGATTGTTCAACCCCTTTGGAAGCCGTTTTTTGTGCTACTGGTTTCTTAGCGACAGGCTTGCTTGCTGTAACTTGTTGATTAGAGTTTTTGCTCGACGGTGACGGTTTTGCAGCGGTTGCGGCGACAGCCCCCGCCGCTACTGAGCTAGTGGTCGCGACAGTAGTGGCTTTCCCATAGGAAGGTGCTTGATATGCGGGTTGCCACAATTTAAGTTTTTGCCCAGGATAAATTGTGTACGGCGCTTGTAAATGATTGAAACGTACAATGTCGTTTACATCTTTATTGGTGACATAGGCGATAAAATAGAGCGTATCTCCACGCTCTACTTCATAGTAACTTCCGCGGTAGCTGCCGCGTGAAATTGCATCATAATCTTTATTCAAGCTTGATACTGGCGCGGGGGAATGAGCAGCACACCCAACTAGTGCGCTACCTAAAGCAAACATCAATAATGAATTAGACTTAACAAACATGATTAAGCGAGATCACCTGCAATTAACGGCACAAAACGCACCATTTCAATCAATTGAGACTGGTACTCGCCATCGCGACGAGTGATTTTTAATAACTGCTGCTCATCAACGCCAACCGGTATCACCATGATGCCGCCTTCATTGAGCTGTTCAAGTAATACCGATGGAATAGAGTCAGCGGCTGCAGTAACAATAATGGCGTCAAACGGCGCTTTCGATGCCCAACCTTGCCAACCATCGCCATGCTTGGTTGAGATATTATAAATATCTAATTGTTTGAGGCGACGTTTCGCATCCCATTGCAATGCTTTAATTCGCTCAATGGAATAGACATGGTCAACTAATTGAGCCAGTACAGCGGTTTGATATCCCGACCCAGTCCCTACTTCTAGGACCTTACTTTCTCTTTTAAGTTCAAGGATTTCAGTCATCTTAGCCACGATGTAGGGCTGAGAAATCGTCTGTCCATGACCGATCGGTAAAGCATTATTATCATAAGCCTGATGCAGCATCGCTTGAGAAACAAAACTCTCGCGAGGCAGATGATAGATCGCATCCAATACCGCTTGATCGTGAATGCCACTAGCGACAAGAAACTGCTTTAATCTGTCGGCATGTGGGTTTGCCATAGCTAATTACCTTTTAACCAATGATTCATTGCAGGGAGAGATTCGTGTGCCGTCAGATCCACCTGCAAAGGCGTAATCGAAACATAGCCATGTTCCACTGCGTAGAAATCTGTACCTTCTCCTGCGTCTTGCTCTTTACCTGGAGGGCCAAGCCAATAGATATCATGCCCACGAGGATCTTTCTGCTTGATCATATCTTCTGCGTGATGACGCGCACCTAATCTTGTGACTTGCGTACCTGATAGCTCGGCAAACGGGCGATCAGGGATATTGACGTTCAAAAGTCGATTGGTTGGGATTGGTCGCTGTAAATGTTGTTTCACCAGATCGATAGCAATTTGCGCTGCTGTCGCAAAGTGTTGCTTACCCACGAGTGAGAGAGCAATAGATTGCACGCCAAGGAAGTGTCCTTCCATTGCCGCAGCCACCGTACCAGAATAAAGCACATCATCACCAAGATTCGCGCCATGGTTAATACCCGAGAGCACAAGATCAGGTAAGTCACCTTTCATCAACTCGTTCAAAGCAAAGTGCACACAATCTGTTGGTGTCCCTTGCACTGAATAGGTTGCATCCGCGATTTTATTCACGCGCAGTGGTTGCTCTAGCGTCAATGAATTAGACGCACCTGAACGATTGCGATCAGGCGCAACAATCACGATATCGGCAAACGGCTTTAGAGCATTAGCCATGGCGTGGATACCTTCGGCATTCACACCATCGTCATTGCTTAGCAAAATTTTCAATCGACGTTCCGTGTTGACAGAGGAGATCATGAATACACACGCTCCACTTCGATCTCTTCAATCAGTTCACGAACGATAGATGTCGCAAAACACCCTGAATCCAAAGCAAAGCTTAGAGTAATGCTATCGCCATCGACTGACCAAGTGAGATCTTGGGCTTTCAAAGCAATACTACGACGATCGTGTCGCATACGATTACCGCGAATTAATGCCATCAAATCAGGCTCAGAATCAAGGCATGGTTGCTCTAACAACAAAGCGTCATCTTGCGTTGGTAGCGCGTTATCACCCGCCATTGAAGCGCTAATTTGCATGCTATCGTTAGCCACTGACTCTTGTACGCTAGCGAGGTTATCTGACGTCACCAAGATCGGTTTAGCATTGGTTACACCGGTTTCTTCATCACTCATTTTTACATCGCTTAAAGCGACATCACCCAAGATAACTTGAGTAAAATTGTTTTGCTCAATGCGCGCAGAAACAATCTTATTGAAAATCCATGAACGAGCACTAGAAAGAAACAGGCTGCGCTTGTTTTGATCTTTGGTACGAACGTTGTTGCGTCCCCAGCGACGTGCTTCGCTTAAGTTATTGCCTTTGTGACCAAAGCGCTGGCTACCAAAGTAGTTCGGCACGCCGGTTTCCGTGATCGTTTCTAAGCGGCGAACAACATCAGCCACGTCAGTCACTTCAGACATCGTCACAACAAAACCATTACTCGTATGATCACCCGGACGTAGCTTTTTGTTATGGCGGTCGGTCTTGATGATTTCGATCTGAGGGTACTGCGCTAAGAACGCAGAAAAATCCGGTGTTTCACCTTTTGGCAAGTGTACACTCAACCATTGCTCTGTCACCGCGTGGCGGTCTTTTAAACCCGACCAACTAACATCTTTTGATTTTACGCCACATGCTTTTGCCAGTTCATTGGCAACAAAAGCGGTATTCTCGCCAGTTTTGCGTATACGCACCATCAAGTGCTCACCGTGTCCGGCAAACTCAAACCCTAAATTTTCGAAAACTTGGAAGTGCTCAGGTTGTGCTTTTAGCTTACCTTGAGCGGTTGGTTTACCCGTTAGGTAAGCCAATGGAGATAGAATATCTGACATGATGAGTTCCATCGCTGAACTTAACCATAAGCGTCAAGGATGACGTCCTATCGCGAGCTCAACGATTAAAAATTAATTTTGTTTAACCAGTAATACCACCGCTTCACAAGCGATGCCTTCTTTACGGCCCGTAAAGCCTAAGCGCTCTGTCGTGGTCGCTTTCACATTGACGTTGCCAAGATCCGTTTCAAGATCCAGGGCAATTGCCGCGCACATCGCTTCGATATGTGGGGCCATTTTTGGCGCTTGCGCCATAATGGTCACATCCGCATTGCCCAAGGTGTAACCTTGTTCTTTGACTCGACGATAGACATCACGCAGCAACATACGGCTATCAGCCCCTTTCCATTCATCATCTGTATCAGGGAAATGACGGCCAATATCACCCGCTGCAATCGCACCAAGTAACGCATCACAGAGTGCATGCAAGGCAACATCCCCATCAGAATGGGCAATCAATCCCTGTTCATACGGAACGGCCACACCACCAATAATGACTGGGCCTTCACCACCAAATTTATGTACATCGAAGCCGTGACCAATTCGCATCATGTTTTATCCTTTTTCTCGCTCAAGATAGAACTCTGCTAACGCTAAATCTTCTGGCTGAGTGATTTTAATATTGTCCGCGTAACCTTGCACTAATGCAGGCTGTAAGCCAGCCCATTCAAAGGCAGAGGCTTCATCGGTAATCATAGCACCCGCGGAAAGAGCATCACTTAAAATGCGCGTTAACGGTTCTGTTTTAAACATTTGTGGGGTTAATGCATGCCACAACGCTTCGCGATCTACCGTATGGTCTATATTGCCATTTTGGTTTGATCGCTTCATCGTATCACGCACCGGAGAAGCCAAGATCGCTCCAACATCGTGTGCCTGTGATACAGAAATCAGTGTATTTAAGTCTTCCATCCGCACGCATGGACGCGCGGCATCATGCACCATCACCCATTCACCTAACTGCTGAGCTTGCACATATCGCAGCGCAGACAAAACAGAATCAGCACGCTCTTTTCCACCAGAAACACGAATCACTCGCGGATCGGAGGCAATGCTTAACTCAGGAAAATAAGGGTCGCCATCAGTAATGGCAACAACGACAAGTGCCACCGCGCTGTGTGCTAACAGTTTTTCAACCGTATGCTCAAGTACCGTTTGTTGGCCTATAGTGAGGTATTGCTTAGGTTTGCCCGCTTTCATGCGGCTGCCAACACCGGCGGCAGGAACAATCGCAACAATAGATTGCAACAGCATAGAATCAGGGGATTGAGTCACCATTATTTGTGATCATCTCCAATAATGCGGTAGAAGGTTTCACCTTCTTTAACCATACCAAGTTCATGACGAGCACGCTCTTCGATAGCATCAAGCCCTTGGCGCAAATCATCAATTTCGGCAAACATTTCATTATTACGCAGAGCAAGGTTAGCATTAACCTGATTTTGCACTTCAATATCCGCACTGACCACTTGAAAGTCAGTGATACCATTCTTGCCCAGCCACAAGGTGTACTGAAGCCAGCCAAATAGTAATAATAAGATCAGAGCAAAAGCGCGCATAAATTTTTGTTAAAGAAGAGAAATAGAAAGACCACATATATACCACAATGTCGCTAATGGCGCGAGATTGGGTTATGTGGTCTTAGCAGGAAAGTGGGGATGAGTTAGTTAAAAGCTAAAAATGCCAGTAAACCAAAGCCCAAAATCAAACGGTAAATCACAAATGGCAGCATACCCATCCGAGAAATAAGCTTTAAGAAGAAGTGAATACAAATATAGGCACTAATAAATGATGTGATGATACCGGTCGCCAACACAGAGAAATCAATCGCAGCACCACTTTCTACTAGCTTAAGGCTCAAATACCCACCCGCGAGTAAAATAATAGGAATCGACATTAAAAATGAAAAACGCGCTGCCGCTTCACGGGTAAAGCCCAGATAAAGTGCCGCGGTAATCGTTGCACCAGAGCGAGAGGTGCCGGGGATCATTGCCATCGCCTGAGCGATACCAATAAACAGCGCCTTCTTCCATGTGGTTTGGTATTCATCTTCAACCAAGCTAGCATTCTTATCGACATACCAAAGCAACAAACCAAACACGATGGTGGTAATCGCGATAATCCAAGCGCTGCGCAAATAGATTTCGATGATGTCTTTCATCAATAAACCGAAGATACACGCTGGGATCGTTGCTAGTACGATCATCCAGGCCAATTTCGCTTCTTTGCTGCGTTCACCTTTAAAGATTGAACCGAAAAATGCCGATAGCAAGCTTACAACTTCAGTGCGGAAATAGATCATCACCGCCGCTAATGTACCAACATGCACAGCCACATCGAACGCCAAACCTTGATCGGCCCAGCCAAACACTGCCGAAGGTAGAATCAGGTGAGCAGAGCTGGAGATCGGTAAAAATTCAGTTAAGCCTTGGATCAAGGCCAAGATAAACGCTTCAAATGTACTCATTTTACTCTCATTTACGACAAATCAAAAAAACCATGGCTTAACCATGGTTAAAACTTCAGGGTAATTGGTAGAGGTAAAAATTTGATTAATCGTTCTACCATCTCCTGGGACAACTAATTGTGGGCATAGTTCATTAAGTGGTTGAATCACAAATCCAAATTTATAAATATCTTCACGTGGTATTTGCGGTTGATGTTCACTCACCAACTCTCCAAATAAGATGATATCCAAATCCAATGTGCGAGCCTCAAACTTAGCGGCGTCTTCCCTTCGCCCCCATTTAAGCTCTATCTTACGCAGGGCATGTGAAAATTCCGTGACTTCCAGAGCGGTTTTCATTTTCACCACTAGATTGTAAAAAGGCTCACTTTTGAAACCAACCGCTTCACACTCATAAATTGTAGAGATTTGTAACTCTTCTCCAATTCGAGACAATTCGACAATGGCAGTCTCAATGTGCTTTTTACGATCAATATTGGAGCCAACCCCAATATAAGCCGTGATCATAGCTGTCCGCGTTCGATCACTACACCGACGCCTTTGGCTTGAGGTACCGCACCCGGTTTGGTTAAACGGATCTTGATCCATGGCACACAAAATTGTGACATGATCAACTGCGCCACTTCTTCTGCTACACGTTCAACCAATAGAAAGCGTCCACCAGCGATATGGTTAATCACCGCCGCACTGACTTGGGCATAGTCCAAAGCATCAGCAACGTCATCACTCTTTCCAGCAACGCGATTGTCATGTGCCATTTCAATATCCAGCACAAGTTTTTGCTTAATCTCTTGCTCCCAGTCGTAAGCACCAATAGTCGTGATTACTTCAAGTTGTTCGATAAATACTTTGTCCATTCTTCGTCGCTTCCTATACAGGTCGGATACCCAATAAAGAGAAAAAATCGTACTATTTAGTCATCAACTACTTACAGTAAGTAGTTAGAGCACGATATGATATCAATTACTTGCACCATAGACACTTTTTTCATCGAGTTGACTCTTTATGACGCCATTAGCACTAGCCATGATCATTTCTGCCTATTTACTAGGTTCGATCTCTAGTGCCGTCTTGATCTGCCGGATCTTGCGCCTGCCCGATCCCCGTAAAGTGGGCTCCAACAACCCTGGTGCGACCAATGTTTTGCGCATTGGTGGGCGTAAAGCCGCGTTATCAGTATTGCTGTGTGACATGCTCAAAGGCACCATTCCTGTCTGGGGCGGCTATTTACTAGAAATTGATCCGATAATGCTGGGGATTGTCGCCATTGCGGCATGTCTTGGTCACATGTACCCACTATTTTTCCACTTTTCTGGCGGAAAAGGGGTCGCCACCGCGCTAGGGGCAATCGCTCCGATCGGTTTAGATCTTACCGGCATGGTGATCGCAACCTGGATCATTACTGCTTTTATCTTCCGGATTTCATCACTGGCTGCTCTGGTCACCGTATTACTGGCACCAATGTACACTTGGATGATCAAGCCACAATATACTCTGCCGGTTGCTATGCTTTGCTGTTTGATCGTCTTCCGTCATCATCAAAACATCCGCCGACTATTCGATGGCACCGAACCTAAATTGGGTAGTAAAAAATTCAAATAACCCTCTTTATACCCAACAAGCAATGATATAAAAAAGGCCTCTTCAGAGGCCTTTTAAATTTTTCGAACAGCATCATCTTAATGCAATGCCTCACCCAAAAAATCACTTAATAACGCCGTGACAAATTCAGGTTGCTCTAGATTTGAAATATGACCTGCGTTCGGGATTTGCACCAACTGCGCACCATCAATGCAATCTTGCATTAAGTACGACTCTAAATAAGGACGAGGGGCATCTTCCGCTCCCACCGCAATTAAGGTCGGTAACGTAAATTTATACAGTTCATCAATCAGATCTCGACGACCAAATACCATGCGGCCAATTTTTACAATGGCCTCAGCTCGCTCAGCTTTGATTTGAGCAAGATGTCGCTTAAACATTGCTACTAACTCCGGGTTATCTTGTTCGGCGTTGCGAGCAAAAAACAGAGGTGTCACCGCTTCAATGAGAGCTTCTGGTACATGCTTAACCGTATTGATGGTATCTAGCATAGCGAAATACTTTTTATGTGCGACTTCAGGCTCTAAGCCGACAAAGGTATCCATTAATGCAATCGCGCGAACACGTTGCGGCGCCAGTGCAACGACCTCTGCCCCCCACATACCGCCAACAGATAAACCGACGATCGCAAATTGATCAATATTAAGATGATCCATTAATGCCAAGATCTGCTTGGCGTAGTCTTGCAACGATCTTGTCGCGCTTGGAGCATTGTCGGATTCACCATGTGCCCAAAGATCAGGCACGATACAACGGAATGATTGACTTAACTGCTCGATTTGCGGCGCCCACATCTGGCTGTCCCACAAATAACTATGACCAAACAGCACCACCGGGCCTTGACCCACATCTTGATACGCCATTTCACGGCCATCGATCGCAAATTTATTCACACTTCTATCCATTGTGTCGCTTTCCTATCGTTACTCGATATTGCAGATCTACATTTATCCATTGTTTCAATGCGATGGCAACCTGAAATTAGTCAATTTTTTACTACCCTATGGACTGCAAAAATAACGCAAAAAAAAGGCCGCTGTTAAAGCGACCTTGATTCAAATTTATCGTTTATGCGATAGGTTCAAGCTGATCAATCGGCCAACGCGGCTTCGCTTCAACAGAAAGATCCGTGGCTTCGCTATTTTTCAAACGCTGCATACCCGCGTACGCGATCATCGCACCGTTATCGGTACAAAATTCCGTACGTGGGTAGTAAACCTCACCGCCGATTTTTTGTGCCAACTTACCCAGTTCAGCGCGCAGACGCTTGTTCGCACTCACTCCACCCGCAATAACGATACGTTTAAATCCGGTTTGATCCAATGCACGTTTACATTTGATCACCAAGGTGGCACATACCGCTTCTTCAAACGCCAAAGCAATATCAGCACGAGTTTGATCATCGTTACCATTTGCAGCAATAGTGTTAGCCGTAAACGTTTTAAGACCAGAGAAGCTCATATCAAGCCCAGGGACATTCGTCATCGGACGTGGGAACTTAAAACGACCCGGAGTGCCTTTCTCTGCCAATTTCGACAACAGTGGACCTCCTGGGTAATCAAGCCCCATCAGTTTTGCGGTTTTATCAAATGCTTCACCAGCGGCATCATCCACAGACTCGCCGAGAATTTTGTATTCACCGATCCCTTTCACTTCAACCATCATCGAGTGACCGCCAGAAACCAATACCGCCACAAACGGAAATGGTGGTGGGTTGTCTTCGAGCATAGGAGCAAGCAGGTGGCCTTCCATGTGATGAACGGCTACCGCTGGAATGTTCCACGCGTAAGCCAAGCTGCGACCAATCGTTGCGCCCACAAGCAGTGCTCCTGCAAGACCAGGGCCTGCGGTGTAGGCAATACCATCGATATCCTTCGGCGTAAGATTCACTTCAGCCATCGCCGCTTTGATCAGCGGAATGGTTTTTTTAACGTGATCACGCGAGGCCAATTCAGGCACGACACCGCCGTAATCGGCATGCAGTTTTACCTGACTGTAAAGCTGGTGAGAAAGCAAACCCTTCTCATCATCATAAATAGCAATGCCTGTTTCATCACAAGAGGTTTCAATACCGATAATACGCATGGTTAACTCGGAAGGCTTCTGTCGACTGTTTCAAATTGGCGCCAATCTTACCTTGCCTTGGCTTGGCAAACAAATTTTGTACCATTAGAAGTGGCAAAACTCTGTTGCAATCACAGGCGATGACAGACAGCAATAATTGGTTGGAATGATGCTAACGTTCTACAGTTAATCTTAGTTTTATCAGTAATGACAATAGATTAGCGCACACATAAAAATTAATCTCCACGGTTGAATTAGGTTAATTTTTTGATTTAGAGATGTTAAGCGACTAAATTTGTGCATTAACCCAAATCCATGCGCCTGCCAATCAAACTATACCTTGGCGTTGCATGGATATATACTCGACAAAATGCTTTACAAAGCTATTGTGATCGGATTAAAATTCCGCACCATTTTTGATCAAGCTGGTTATAGACCGAACAGCATGTTTGGACTACCGATGCCAGCGTTAACGAATAACCCCTGAGGTGAAAGGCATATGCCAGTAGTTAAAGTACGTGAAAACGAACCGTTCGACGTTGCACTACGTCGTTTCAAGCGCTCTTGCGAAAAAGCAGGTATCCTTTCTGAAGTGCGTCGTCGTGAGCACTACGAAAAACCAACTACAGTTCGCAAACGCGCTAAAGCAGCAGCTCAAAAGCGTCACGCTAAGAAGCTAGCTCGCGAAAACGCTCGTCGCGTTCGCCTGTACTAATAACTAAGTCCATTAGGAAATAGTTATGGCTCTCATTGATACTCTCAAAGACGAGCAAAAATTAGCGATGAAAGCCAAGGATAAATTACGCCTTGGCACTATTCGTTTAGCCTTGGCAGCCGTTAAGCAACGTGAAGTTGACGAACAGATCACTCTGAACGACGACGACATTCTTGCTGTGCTGACTAAAATGGTTAAACAACGTCGCGACTCTGTCGCTCAATACGAATCAGCGGGTCGTCAAGATTTAGCTGACGTGGAAAGCGCCGAAATTACAGTACTTGAGGATTTTATGCCTCAACCGTTAACCGAAGAAGAAGTTGCGCAGCTTATTGAAGCGGCAATTGCTGAATCTGGTGCCGCGGGCATGCAAGACATGGGTAATGTAATGGGCGTTCTTAAACCACAAATTCAAGGGCGTGCAGATATGGGTAAAGTAAGTGGTTTAGTTCGCGCTAAGCTGGCTTAATTACCCAACCCTATTGCAACAAGCCGTGCATTCCATTGGATAGCGCGGCTTGTTTGTATCTGAATACATGAAATAATCGACTGTTTCTGCGATACTAAATTGCGTCGCTCACTCTATTCTCTTTTCTTTTTTGTTAGGTTTTATGGCTGGACACATCCCTCGCAGTTTTATTGATGACCTCCTAGCTCGACTTGATATCGTCGATATCATTGACGCACGCGTGAAACTTAAGAAAAAAGGCAAGAACTACGGCGCTTGCTGCCCCTTCCATAACGAGAAAACCCCATCCTTTAGCGTTAGCCAAGAAAAGCAGTTCTATCACTGTTTTGGCTGTGGTGCGCATGGTAATGCCATCGACTTCATGATGGAGTACGAGCGCCTTGAATTCGTTGAAGCGATAGAAGAGCTTGCCTCTTTCATGGGCCTTGATGTGCCTCGTGAGCAGCGCCAAGGAGGTGGCTTTCGCAACGATCAACCGCAAGCAAGCAGTGATCAAAAGCGCTCTCTTTATGATCTTCTGGGTAGCGTTGGCCAGTTTTATCGTGACCAACTTAAGCAATCCAAAAGCAAGATCGCCATTGATTACTTAAAAGATCGCGGGCTTTCTGGCGAGATCGTGCAAAAATTTGGTATCGGTTACATCCCTGACGAATGGGATCTGGTACGTAAAAACTTCGGACAGCAGAAAAACAGCCAAGACATGCTCGTTTCAGGCGGCATGTTAATCGAAAACGACAAAGGCAATCGCTACGATCGTTTTCGTGGTCGAGTCATGTTCCCTATCCGTGATCGTCGTGGCCGTGTAATTGGTTTTGGTGGCCGAGTGATTGGCGAAGGCACACCAAAATACCTCAATTCTCCCGAAACGCCAGTGTTCCATAAAGGCAAAGAACTGTATGGTCTTTATGAAGTTTTACAGGCGTATCGTGAACCACCTCGTATCCTTGTCGTAGAAGGCTATATGGATGTGGTTGCTTTAGCGCAATATGGCGTCGACTACTCGGTAGCCTCGCTTGGCACCTCGACCACTGGCGATCATCTACAAGTTCTGTTTCGTCAAACGAGCTTAGTAGTGTGCTGTTACGACGGCGACCGAGCTGGACGTGAGGCTGCATGGCGAGCAATGGAAAACGCCTTGCCCTATTTGACCGATGGCCGACAGCTGAAGTTTATGTTTCTACCCGATGGCGAAGATCCCGATTCGTACATTCGTCAGCATGGAAAACAAGCATTCGAGCAGCAACTCGATTCGGCAACCTCATTGTCTGAATTTATGTTCAGTTCATTGATGCAACAAGTCGATATGTCAACGAGAGAAGGCATGGCAAAACTCACCAGTCTTGCTATTCCACTGATTGACAAGGTACCCGGTGGCACCTTAAGACTCTATTTAAGAGATCTACTAGGTAAACGCCTCGGTTTAATGGATGAGCGCCAACTTCAGCAATTAATTAGCAAAGAAGGACAAAAAGAAGAACGTCCTCAGCCACACAAAGAGATTAAACGCACACCAATGCGTGAGGTGATCGCTTTGCTAATTCAAAATCCGAGCTATGCTGAAATGGTACCGGAGCTAAGTAGTGTAAAGAATCTATCGGTTCCAGGATTAAGTTTATTCATTGAGGTGCTTGAATATTGTCAATCGCACCCCCATATCAACACAGGCCAATTGCTTGAGCATTGGCGAAATAGTCGCCATGAGGCCCTATTGTCACGTCTCGCAGGATGGCTAATCCCTCTCGTAGACGACAATGAAAAAGATATATTTTTAGATTCATTGGATAAAATCTTGTCCCAGTGCGTCGAAAAGCAAATTGAAAATCTGCAAGCCAAAGAAAGAAGCATCGGTTTATCAGCCGAAGAGAAAAGGGAGCTACTAGCGTTAATGCTAGATTTAAAAGCGTAACCCTGTTTGATTAGGCAGCACACAATTAATTTGTTAACATGTATGGTTTGCATATCGCATACTAATTCCTTCACCAGATACTAAGTTGGATACCGTCTATGGATCAAAATCCGCAGTCACAGCTAAAACAACTTGTCATTAAAGGCAAGGAACAAGGCTATCTGACCTACGCAGAAGTTAACGACCACCTGCCTGCAGAAATCGTAGATTCTGAGCAGGTTGAAGACATCATTCAGATGATTAATGACATGGGTATTCGAGTAGTTGAAACTGCTCCGGATGCTGATGATCTTGCACTGAACGATGATGACGCCATCACCGATGAAGATGCAGCTGAAGCTGCTGCAGCGGCACTTTCAAGCGTTGAAAGTGAAATTGGCCGCACAACAGACCCAGTACGTATGTACATGCGTGAAATGGGTACGGTTGAGCTGCTAACTCGCGAAGGTGAAATCGATATCGCTAAGCGTATCGAAGATGGTATCAACCAAGTTCAAAATGCCGTTGCAGAATACCCAGGTACTATTCCTTACATTCTAGAACAGTTCGACCGTATTCAAGCTGAAGAGCTACGTCTTACTGATCTGATTACAGGTTTTGTCGATCCTGATGCTGATGAAACGGCAGCACCAACCGCAACGCATATCGGCTCGGAACTAACCGAAACTGATCTTAAAGATGAAGATGATGATTCTGAAGAAGACAGTGACGACGATAGCGATGACGAAGAAGCTGAAGAAGATACTGGTATTGATCCTGAACTTGCGCTCGAGAAGTTTACTGCTCTACGCAACACATTCCAGAATCATCAGCTAGCGGTAAATGAACACGGTCAAGAAAGTGCACAAGCACAGCAAGCTCACGAGCTTGTGATTGATGTGTTTAAAGAATTCCGTTTAACGCCAAAGCAATTCGACTACCTAGTTGAAGAGCTACGTACTTCAATGGAACGCGTTCGTACTCAAGAACGTCTTATCATGAAGGCAACGGTTGAATACGGTAAGATGCCGAAGAAATCATTCATCACGCTATTTACTGGCAACGAATCAAGCAACGCTTGGTTAGATGAAGTTCTTGCATCAGATAAACCATACGCAGATAAAATTCGTCAAAGCGAAGATGATATCCGTCGCTCTATCCTGAAGCTAAAAATCATCGAAGAAGAAACTTCTTTGACGGTACAAAGCATCAAAGATATCAGCCGTCGTATGTCTATCGGTGAAGCGAAAGCTCGTCGTGCTAAGAAAGAGATGGTTGAGGCGAACTTACGTCTAGTTATCTCGATTGCTAAAAAATACACCAACCGTGGTCTACAATTCTTGGATCTAATCCAAGAAGGTAACATCGGCTTGATGAAAGCAGTTGATAAATTTGAATACCGCCGTGGTTACAAATTCTCAACTTACGCAACTTGGTGGATTCGTCAGGCAATCACTCGTTCGATTGCAGACCAAGCTCGTACTATCCGTATTCCGGTTCACATGATCGAAACGATCAACAAACTAAACCGTATCTCACGCCAAATGCTGCAAGAGATGGGTCGTGAACCGCTACCGGAAGAACTTGCTGAGCGCATGCAAATGCCTGAAGACAAGATCCGTAAAGTACTGAAGATCGCTAAAGAGCCAATCTCAATGGAAACACCTATCGGTGATGACGAAGATTCGCACCTAGGTGACTTCATCGAGGATACTACGCTAGAACTGCCTCTTGATTCAGCAACGGCGACAAGCCTACGTGCTGCAACTAAAGATGTTCTTGCTGGCCTAACACCTCGTGAAGCGAAAGTACTGCGCATGCGTTTTGGTATCGATATGAACACTGACCATACTCTAGAAGAAGTGGGTAAGCAGTTCGACGTTACTCGTGAACGTATCCGTCAGATCGAAGCAAAAGCACTACGTAAACTTCGTCACCCAAGCCGCTCAGAAACACTGCGCAGCTTCCTAGACGAGTAATTCGTAAGCGATTAAAGAAAAAGGTGAGCTCTGGCTCACCTTTTTTGTATCTAGCGCGTTTAACTGAATAAAAACTAAACGGAATTACCCCCTCCTCGGCTAGACACTACAGGGCGCTTCCCCTATAATCAGTCACCTAATTCGGCCCCTTAGCTCAGTGGTTAGAGCAGTCGACTCATAATCGATTGGTCCCCAGTTCAAGTCTGGGAGGGGCCACCAAATTTAAAAAAGCTCGTAGAGAAATCTACGAGCTTTTTGCTTTTCTCTTCCCCTAAATCTAGCCATGGGCTCAACCTCAAATTAACCCTCTAATTTTCTGTTTATTTAGAACGCTGGCTAGTAAAATCCGCAGCGGTTAGAAAAATATAAGCTGTAGTTATTATGCCAAATAGCGAAATCGTGGTTTTTCCGTGGAACCCCAATTTTGAAACTGGAATAGATCACATTGATGCCCAGCATAAGACGTTGTTTCAACTGGTCAATAAACTCGCCAACTCTTTAGTGCATGAAAATCGTATTGAAGTTGCCGAAGTGTTTGATGAACTCGCCAATTACGCGACCTATCACTTTGCTGAAGAAGAACAAATATGGGCAGAGCATTTCCAGTGTGACCACTGGATGTTGTCACACACCCATGCCCACAATTCTTTTTTACCTGATATTGAAAAAATCAAACGTGATGCCATCACCAACTGCTGGCAGGATACGATTGAAAACGTACTGCAGTTTCTTATTCGCTGGCTCGCGCTACACATCCTTGATGATGACAAAAAAATGAGCCTGGTCGTCAATGAACTAAAAAATGATGTTAGCCTTAGCGAAGCAAAAAAAGCGGCAAAAAGACAGATGCGCGGCTCTGTCGGCGTGTTGATTGATACCGTATTAACCATGTACGATGAATTGTCTTCACATGCAATTGAACTGATTCGAGAAAAGCATCGCCGTATCATTGCTGAAAAGAACCTCACCGCACTCAATGCTCAACTGCAGCAACAAGCAATGACGGATCAACTGTCAGGCCTCTTCAACCGACGTCATTTCATGGCAATAATCGAAGCCAAAATTCAAAAGGCGAACCGGGGAAAATCCCCCCTTTGTTTTATATCGTTAGATTTGGATTTATTTAAATCCATTAATGACACGCTTGGCCACCTTAAAGGTGATGAAGCAATTGAGCGAGTGGGTAGCGTATTGGCCCAAATAACAGCCGATAACAATGGCTGTGCCTTTCGTATGGGTGGTGAGGAGTTTTTGCTTGTAGTGGCAAATCGCGCCCACCATGACGGCCTAACGCTCGCAGAATTAATTCGTCTTAAAATTGCTAACATTGTACTGACCAATCAAGAAAAAAAACTTAGCCATCATCTGACATGTTCAATTGGTGTGTTTTGCCATACCCCACAACACGATGAAGACTTTTTGTTTTTCTTAAACAAGGTGGATGATGCGCTATATCAAGCAAAATCTGCCGGCCGCAATAGCGTTATCTCAGCCAATCAAAAAGCATCATGATCACCAGCTAGATATCACCGCTAAAAACAAAAATGGCTACCTAGGGTAGCCATTTTTAATGTTGCATTTATTGTGGATTAAATCGCCCAACCACCAGCATAAAACGCGACAAGGATGGCGGTCAAAATAACAATACCAAAGCTCAGTTTCTTCCATTCACCTGAGACGACACGGCCAACAACGAGACATAGAAAACCCAACATAATACCGGTTACGATATTCGCGGTAAGTACGATGAATACCGCACAAACAAGCCCAGACAGCGCATCAATCGAATCGGAGAAATCTAACTTACTCACATTGCTTAGCATCAGTAAGCCTACATACATAAGCGCAGGCGCAGTCGCATAGCTTGGAACTAGATAGCTAATTGGTGAAATGAATAGTAGTAGTAAAAACAATACGCCCACGACCACCGCCGTCAGACCGGTTTTACCACCAGCAGCGGTACCTGCCGCAGACTCAATATAAACAGCAGCCGGCGCTCCACCAACAGCACCTGAAACAATGCTACTAACAGAATCCGAAGTCAGTGCTTTACCGCCATCAATGATGTTGCCATCTTTATCAAGCAAGTTTGCTTGGCCAGCGACTGCACGAATAGTACCGGTCGCATCAAAGATAGCTGTCATCACCAGCGCAAGTACACTCGGAAGTACTAATGGGCTAAACGCCCCCATGACATCCATCGTACCAAACAGAGAGTTCTCACCACCAAACGATGGCATGGCGAACAGACCATGGTAGGTCACATTTGGATCAAAAATAAGACCAAGAATGGAAATGACCACGATCACCAGTAAGATACCGCCCGGTATGCGACGCTTCTCTAAGCCAAAGATAGCAGCAAGACCTAATACTGACATCATGACTGGCAAAGATGTGAAGTCACCGAATTTAACTGGCAGGCCTTCAGCAAGGTTCTTTTCAACGATACCAACGCCATTCGCAGCAATCAGCAACAAGAACAGGCCAATACCAATGCCTGTACCGTGTGCAATACCCACCGGTAGGTGCGTCAAGATCCATTGACGCAGACCCGTTACCGTTATCGCGGTAAACACTACCCCCATTAGGAACACAGCGCCCAGAGCTACAGGGATAGAAACGCCCTGCCCAAGCACAAGGCTGAATGCCATAAAGGCAGTTAAGGATATAGCACAACCAATCGCCATCGGCAGGTTTGCCCATAGCCCCATCAATAATGAACCAAACGCAGCCACTAAACAGGTTGCAACAAATACCGCACCTTGATCAAACCCTGCCGCACCCAACATGCTTGGCACCACAATCACCGAATAGACCATGGCGAGAAAAGTGGTTAATCCTGCAAGCATTTCTTGGTGAACATTACTGCCTCGCTGCGTAATTAAAAAGAAGCTATCGAGCTTACTTCCCATTGGAGATGATGCGTTTTGGTGGTTCTCAGTATGTTGAGAAGGAGTCTTATCAGACATGTGATTTCCTATTCGATTTTATGACGCGATACCATAAGAAGCATTGAAGTCTGCTTAGCGACTTAGCTTTCAACACTTGGTTGGAATAGATCATTAGTGGATATTTTACAAAGCAATACTTGGCTTAAACACAGCAACTCGAGTTTGCACTCTTGTTTAAAGGCGGAGAAACTACAGGGTTATTTTGCTGATGACAAGTAATTTAAACCTTTGCGGCAAACGATACCGTCCCGCAGTACAACAAGGCTCGCCAGTCACTAACCATGCTTAACATTTTAACCTTCAAGCACTTATTGCTGACTCAATAATGCCAACTTAATTGTGCTCCTATTCAAGCGAAATTCATACCCATTATGACTTTGCTTCGTTGATAGAAAGCACCACAGCCACTCGTGAGACCGACAATGAAGAGAGTACAAATGAGTTTAGACACGCTACAATACAGCAAAGATTTGAGTTGAAAATTTAATGACGAAGCAGGATAACGATGCAGCTTGATTATACCTACCAATGCCTATCCACCATGCCTAGAGATGAGCTTGAACAACTGAGCCTTAAAATGATTCATCGCTTAGTGCCTGAAGATTATCTGAGTGAAATATTCACCTTTGATGGGGAAGAAACGGAATCAGAAGACAAACTACATGAAGCTCAACTGGATGCGATGTTACGTCTTAATGCCATCGCGCTGAGCCAATTACCAGCACTGTTTCAAGAGTCAGAAAATGCAGAGCAAAATACGCTGCGCATGCAACGTCTGCTGCTATGGCATTTTTACGCTATTTCCTTCCACCTTGAGCGAGCTATTTCTTTAGAAGTGCATTGCAACCACGTTGAAGTACTCCTAAAACAGAGCCCAGAAAACACCTTGGAATGGGTCACAACCTTAACGGATTTATTGCGTCAATACGCTAAGATTGCGCAGTAATGTAAATAACGACGGACATCAAGTCACACACGGTGATTAGATGTCCTGACACTCAAGTCGTGATATATTGAATCACGATCAAATATAGGTTGTGATTGTCTATTTATATGGAAATTAAACTTCATTCAAACGCTGCGACCACACCAAAAATTCGCAAATATATTAAGAATTCCGATAAGTCAGATGCCGAACTCGCACATGAGCTAAGCATCTCAATCGATACCGTCAAAAAGTGGCGTCACCGTGAAGATGTCTACGATAAATCCCATCGTCCTAAAGTGATTCATCGTCGCCTAACTCCAGAGCAAGAATGGCTTATTATCTATTTGCGCCATCGTCTTTCGCTATCCCTTGATGAGCTACTCGAAGTGGCACAATTGCTCATCAATAAAGCACTATCACGCGCTGTTCTCAATCGTTGCTTGAAAAAATACCAAGTACCTAGAATGACAAAGCCCACTCTTTGTCAAAGTGGAACCGTCCTCGTTGATATGCTCAAATTGCCCACCGAGTTAGCTCAAAAGTCACCTTACTTACTTGTATTAACCGAACAATATTCAGGTTTTGTCAGCTTTGCTTTAGTCCAATCATTGGATGATAAATATGCTATTGAGGGTCTAAATGAGTTTGCTAAGCATGCTCTACCCTACACCATTAAACAGATGGTGTTACCTGAGTTGCCTTTCGCTACCCAATGGGCAGAGAGCATGGATATTGAATGGCAAATGCATGATGAAATGACCCGTTTTACTTTAGAAACGGAACAAGCGGTGAATTTTCATCAAAGCTATGATTGCTTCCTTGATGGTGAACACTTTGACAAGCGATTAGGCTTACCTTCTATTTTGTTATGTTATGAAGATTTACTGAATAAGCGCGTGATGCGCAGTCGATTAAAAAGCCTAACGCCAAGTGGTTACTGGAAAAATAAAACAGGGAGCTAAAGCTCCCTGTTCTTCTAGCAGATAACCAAACATTTTAAGCTTGAGATACCTTTCTTAAATCAATGATTTCTTCAGCCATATCCATCAATAACACTGCGTTCATCAGATGATCTTGAGCATGCACCATCACAATATGAACGGGGAGCTTACCTTCGCCCTCATCATACTCAATCAATTGTGTTTGAATGTGGTGCGCCTCTTTCAATGCTTGCTTAGCACTAGAGATTAATTCATCAGCGCTCGCAAAGTTTCCTTGTCGAGCTTCTCTCATCGCATTCATCAACATGCTACGACATTGACCAGCTTGTACGATAAGCGACATTACCCACTCTTCGTATTGCTCTTTATCCATAGCCAATCCCCTTAAACCGCCATACTCATCGCTTGAGCAAGGATTTTCTTACCATCTGTCATTCCGTAGTCCATCATATTGATCAGCGCGATAGGACGGTTATGACTATTAGCAACCGCTTGAAAGTCATTAAGCTTGTAACTGATTTGAGGAGCCAATAAATAACAATCGAACTCGCCAGCACAGTCGTCAAAATCTTGTGAACCTTTGGCTTCAATCAGTGCATCAATCCCTTCAGCTTGCGCCGCTTCTTGCATACGTTTTACCACCAAACTGGTCGACATTCCCATATCGCAGATAAGCAAAATCTTTTTCATATTCAACTCCTAGTTATTCTATTGGTGCGGTAATACGCGCTTGGTAGGCATCCATCCAATCAGAGGTTGCCGGGGAGTAATGCGTAAAACCTTGTTGATCACGTTCACAAACATAAACCGTTGCCGGATGTTTGGCCGTTATAACAGAAAAAGAGAAACTATCGATATTGGTTGCAGCGCCAAATTCACCTTCTTTGTTGATGCAAACCACAGACAAGTCACCTGCTTTTCCATAACGGGCGATGAGTTTTTGTTCCAACTCTCGTACAGTACTGTCAGCCGCTTGTTGTGGAGTCATCCCCTCCCCCATGCGACGGACGATTTCATAACTAATGCAACCTTTCATCAGGTCCTCACCAAGGCCTGTTGCAGTTGCAGCGCCAATATCACTATCGGCATAATAACCTGACCCAGATACTGGTGAATCACCTACGCGACCAGGGCGTTTCATGAATAAACCACTGGTTGAAGTACCAACACAGATATGGCCGTCAGTATCCAGCGCAGCAATACCGACAGTATCATGCCCAGTGTAAGGAGAAAGTCCTCGCAAAATCGTTTCGCGACAACGCTTCACATAATGCTGCTGAGCACGCTCAGTCAGCATGTTTTTCTTCTCAAACCCTTGGTCAAATGCCCATTGCTCAGCACCCTCTCCAACCATAAAACTATTGAAGCGCTCGCGGCTTAGCTTCTCTGCAACCAAAATGGGGTTTGCGATATCTTTTACGCTCGCTATCGCCCCTAGGGCCATCGTAGTGCCATGCATAAAAGCGGCATCCAACTCAACGACCCCTTTCTCATTTGGTAAACCACCGTAGCCAACACTTTTGTAATATGGGTAGTCTTCAACACGAGCGACTGCCGTTAGCACAGCATCGCTCGCTGTCTGTGAGTCTTGCAACATCTCAGCGCCTTCACAAATGCCATCAAATGCCATTCGCCATGTGGCGATAATTCCCCAGTTTTTTGTTTCCATTGATTAAGCCTTTGCCGTTTCTAATGTTGGTTGTTGTTCTGTTTCTTGGGGTACTTCTGCACTGCGATATTGTTTATCGATAATACGAAGGAACGGGAGATATATCATGGCACCAATCGTTAGGTTGACTATCTGCATAACCGCTCCGGATATGCTCGCCGTCACAATAAAGCCGGATAATACCGGAGGTAATGTCCAAGGAATAAAGGCTCCCGTAGTGGTTGATACCAAACCTATCGACATTACTACGTATTGCAAAGTAACCAACACTAATGGCACCAAGTTAAATGGAATCAACATGATTGGGTTCATGATAATAGGTAGACCAAATAGCACTGGCTCATTGATATTAAAAATGGATGAACCTGCGGCCAATTTGCCCACTTTCTTAATATGTTGAGAACGAGCAAACATCAAAATAGCGATGATCAACGAAAGCGTTGCACCCGCGCCGCCCATCCAAATAATGTCAAAAAATTGCTCAGTCACAACATGGGGTGGCGTAACACCATTCGCCATTGCACTTAGGTTATCTTGCTGGTTTTCAGCCCAGACAGGACGCATGATGCCATTCACCATTGAGCCACTGTTAATGCCTACAGACCAAAGCAGGGTAATGGTTAACGATGTCATTAATGCGCCAAAGTAAGAGGTACCAAATGATCGAACGGGTGTTGCCAATACATCATAAATAAACTGATGAATGGTGTTGAAATCAGTCACGGCGAAGGCAAGGCGAATCGCAAGCGCTAAACATAAAACGACGGTCGCAGGCACTAACGCCGCAAACGACTTCTCAACAGCTGGTGGAACGCCATCTGGCATTTTGATTGTAATGCGCTTTTCGATAAACCAACGGAAAATTTCTGTCCATAGTAGAGCTCCGATCATCGCAACAAATAGGCCTTTCGAGCCTAACCATTCGGTAGGAATAACCGTACCAACACCTTCAACATAAGCAAATGGAGTTAAAACCATAAATGCTGAAAGAGATAAGACGCCAGCCGAAATTCGGTCAACTTTGTAACGCTCTGCAAGACGGTATGCGACCATAAAAGAGATAAACAGAGACATTCCAGAGAAGATAACCGAAAACGGTATTTCTATATTCGCTCCCCAATTAGGGCCAAAGATCGAAGCCATAAAATCTTTGTAGCTAGCGCTAGGGAAAGAACTAATAACAAGTAAGATTGAACCAACGATGATAAACGGCATAAATGAGATATACGCATCGCGAATCGCTCCTAAGTGGCGCTGTTGAGCCACTTTTCCAGCAATTGGCATCATGCGACTTTCAATAAAGCGCATTACCTTTTCCATATAAACCTCCAATAAGCAATCATGTGATACTTCATTAAGTGTGCATAGATATTAAGATGATTAAATTCAAATTAACTTGGCTTAAATCACATCACTGCTATTTTTGTATCACATGATTGCATTATGAATTGCGTTTGTGATCTACCCCTCGAATTCATTATTTCAGTGCCAATAGCACGCGTGCCTAACCGTAACCAACCTTTCATTTTTACCTCACGAAATTGCAGTATCTCTGACATATTCGCCGCCTAGACTTGCTCTGTGCTGTTATATATCGAGGAACATATGGAAGTGATAAGTCCTTTTCGCCTGCCGCGTAAAACCCCATTCGGCTTGGCTGAACATGTAACTGAATGGGCGACGGGCCTAAGCCAACTAGACAAATTTTATGCTCAGCGCCCAGTGCATTGTGATACCGAAACCTTTTTGCGTTTTACCTTGCAAGTCCTTGGCATTGACTACCAAGTAGTGAAAGGTTCAATCAATCAAGTTCCGACGGAAGGGGCGACAGTGATTGTTGCCAACCATCCGCTTGGGTGTGTCGAGGGGGTGATTTTGGCTGAAATGCTATTGATGATCCGCCAAGATCTCAAGATCCTTGCCAATCATTATCTCAAGACCGTGCCTGAGTTGGATAAGCTCTTCATTGGCGTTGATGTACTCAATGGCAAAGATGCCGTCAAAGCGAATCTCAGAGCAATGCGCGAAGCTCATCGCCATGTGGCACAAGGCGGTTTATTACTGCTGTTTCCTGCTGGAGAAGTGTCGCAACTGGTCAATGGAAAAACCAACCAAGTCGAAGATAAAGAGTGGAGCCGTTCAGTCAGTGCATTGATTAAGCGCAGCCAAGCGACAACCATTCCAATCTTCATTCATGGGCAAAACTCAAAGCGTTTTTATATGGCCGGTAAAGTGCATTCTTTATTACGCACACTGATGCTTGGCCGAGAACTACTGAATAAATCTCAGCAACCGATTGAAATTACCATCGGTAGCGCGATTCGTTACAAGGAAATCAGCGCGCTCAACGACGATTGTTTAGTCAGTTACTTACGCCTAAATACTTACCTATTAAAACCTCAATCAACCAACCACCGGCTATTTTCCACCTCGAGCCATTCAGATGTTCCAGCGCAACCTATCTCTGCACCACTCAATCTAAATCGCCTCGAAGCTGATTTTGCCGATATTCCCAAACAAGACCACCTACTAACCAGTGGCGAATTTGAGGTGTACTGCACGCGAGCAAAATATATCCCTAATCTACTGTATGAGATTGGCCGCCTACGTGAAGAAAACTTCCGAGCGGTTGGTGAAGGTACTGGTAAAGCCTTGGACATCGATCACTTTGATCCTCACTATCGTCATCTGTTTGTTTGGGATTCCAGCCAGCGCCGGTTAGTGGGGGCTTATCGTTTAGGCTTGGTAGATCGTTTAATCGATCACTGTGGGATGAATGGCCTCTATTCCAGGACGCTGTTTAATTATGATCAGCGATTCTTAGACCGAATGGGCAAATCAATCGAACTTGGCCGCTCAGTTATCGCGGCAGAATACCAACGCAGCATGAGTGCTTTATTGCTGCTATGGAAGGGCATTGCTACTTTTATTCAACGTAATCCCGACTACACCCATCTATTTGGCCCCGTCAGTATTAGCAACGATTACAGCCCAAGTGCGCGCCAACTACTCGCTGAATCGATGGAAATGCATCACTTTGACGGTCATGGCGCACAATTAGTGAAAGCTTCACACCCTTTACGCAACAAGCACACCCATTGGAACACCAGCATGTTAAGTGCTTTGGGCGACTTGCAGCTTCTTTCACGAGTAATTGCGCGTCTGGATGAAGGGAAAAGCGTACCAGTCCTTCTACGCCAATATTTGGCTTTGAATGGCAAATTGGTCAGCTTTAATGTCGATCCTGACTTCAACAATGCTTTGGATGGCCTGATCGTCGTTGATTTACGCCAAGTACCACTAAAAACACTCTCCCGCTATATGACCAAGCCGCTCGCAGAGCAGTACCTCAACTTACACCAAGCTTGATGGTCAATAATGCAACACGGCAAAACCCTTTCGTTTTGCCGTGATCCCTTCCCCATATTTAATAACACGATCATTCTCTAATGAAGAGGATTTGCGCATCATAACGACGTGACAATATCGATCAAATCCTGATTCTACCCCAACAACAAATAGCCATTAAGCACAATCATCCAACTTATCTTTACCAATCAGAATGTCACGCCCTTGACGGTAATCAATAGAACAAGAACCCTGATCCCTGCTCAATTCGTCATGACAGGAAGTTATAATAATGAACACATGGTTTAAACCAGCCGTCACCGCTATCGCCGCACTCTCCGTTGGCTTTGCCTCACTCAATGCTTTTGCTCAAGAGCAAGTTTATCGTCTAAAACTCGCAGAAACGTGGGGGCCAAATACGCCAATTCTCGGTGATGCATCGAAAAACATGGCCAAACTAGCCGAAGAAATGTCTAACGGTCGCCTACAAATTCGTATTGATTCAGCCAACAAACATAAAGCGCCACTCGGTGTATTTGATATGGTCAAATCAGGCCAATACGATATGGGCCATTCCGCCTCCTATTACTGGAAAGGTAAAGTGCCAAACACTTTGTACTTTTCGGCAATGCCGTTTGGCATGATGTCGACTGAGCAATACGCATGGTTTTACCGTGGTGGTGGTATGGAGCTCATGCAAGAAGTGTATGCACCGCACAACCTCCTGTCTTTCCCTGGAGGCAATTCCGATATTCAAATGGGCGGGTGGTTTCAAAAAGAGATTAAGACCATCGATGATCTAAAAGGC
>NZ_AFWF01000193.1 GCF_000222605.1 Vibrio ichthyoenteri ATCC 700023
CTAAGCCTCAGCAGAAATGCTGGGGCTTTTTTACATCTGTACGTTATGGGTTATCGCCAAACTAGCAGAACAGCGGGTCCCGCGAATTACAAAACTGCGTATGTTGGGACTTGAATCTCTTCAACTCTGCTATATGGCTTCTACTCTTGTTTTAATTGAACTTGTACAGCTTTGTAAGGCTGTTTTTATCAATTACTCTTCACCATGCAAGGTAGAATGCTTTCGGGCCTAAGAGGGGCATATGTGCGCTATAAGAGACTGTGCTGAATATTCGATCCAAAAGCTCGGTCTTTATAGTCGTTGAACTGAAATCTGATTCATTGTGACAGGTATGTTGGCTAAAGTGACTCCTGTAACGTTTAAAATCTGGTCACATCATTAGTCTCAATATATTGGAATTTATTTTTGTCTTAGTGTCTATATCGATAGGAAATGGCTAGAATATAGCCATTGAAAATATTGGGGGATTTATGGGACAGCTTTCCATTTTAGGTTTTATTGCACTGGGTGGTGCGTTTGGTGCATGTTCACGCTATTTGATCTCCGAACTATGTGTTTTATTGCTTGGCCGTGGATTTCCTTATGGGACACTGACGGTCAACGTTGTTGGTTCGTTTATCATGGGATTGCTTATTGCGGCATTCGAAAGTGAAGTGCTAGCGATTGAACCATGGCGTCAAATTATCGGACTTGGCTTTCTTGGCGCTTTGACAACCTTCTCTACTTTTTCGATGGATAACGTTCTGTTAATGCAACAAGGTGCTTTCCTGAAGATGGGTCTTAACGTGTTGCTGAATGTCGTTTTAAGTATTTCGGCTGCATGGATTGGTTTTCAACTTTTAATGAAAGTTAATATTTAGTTATCAATTGCGATGTGGTTGACTTGGTTTCAGTCCCCAAATTGCTTATAATTGCTTCACTTGTCGGAGAGCCATTTGGCTGAGACCGTTTATTCGGGATCCGTAGAACCTGATCAGGCTAAGACCTGCGTAGGGAACAAGAGAAGATCGTTACACCTAATGTTCTGCTACATTCTGTGAAATCATCTCATTATCAGTGTTGCTCTATTTCTTAGGCTCACTCGATTCCTCTTGTCATATCGTTCCGCCAAGCATTTTTATCCCATACGTTTTATAAAAAATGAGCAAGGAAAAATGCTATGTCGACTCGCAAACAAGCAAGACTGGAAGCTAAACAGTTTATTGATACTCTCTCGGTACAACCGTACCCAAATTCCCGTAAAGTTTATATAGAGGGCTCACGCCCTGATGTGCGCGTACCTATGCGTGAAATCACTTTAGCTGATAGTTTGATTGGTGGCACAAAAGAAGCTCCAATTTTCGAGCCCAATGAACCGATGCGTGTATATGACACCTCTGGTGTTTATACCGATCCAGAACATGTGATTGATCTGTATAGCGGCTTACCGAAACTTAGAGAAACATGGATTGAAGAGCGTAATGACACTCTTATTCTCGATGATGTTAGCTCGGTATACGCGAAAGAGCGTTTAGACGATGAAACACTAAATGATCTCCGTTATGGCAATTTACCAAGAATTCGTCATGCCAAACAAGGTCAGTGCGTTACTCAATTACATTATGCTCGTAAGGGTATCATCACGCCTGAAATGGAATATATTGCTCTACGTGAGAATATGGGCCGCGCTCGATACCATGATGAAATGCTTACTCAGCAGCACCCTGGGCAAAATTTTGGGGCTAACTTGCCTAAAGATATTACCGCTGAATTTGTGCGTAAGGAAGTCGCAGAAGGGCGTGCAATTATCCCATCCAATATCAACCACCCAGAATCTGAACC
Source organism: Vibrio ichthyoenteri ATCC 700023 (assembly GCF_000222605.1). GTDB lineage: Bacteria > Pseudomonadota > Gammaproteobacteria > Enterobacterales > Vibrionaceae > Vibrio > Vibrio ichthyoenteri. The sequence continues at coordinate 1,822 of NZ_AFWF01000193.1, forward strand.
GATGATTATTGGCCGTAACTTTTTAGTGAAGGTGAATGCCAATATCGGTAACTCATCGGTTAGCTCATCGATTGAAGAAGAAGTTGAAAAGCTCGTTTGGTCTACGCGTTGGGGCGGCGATACTGTCATGGACCTTTCTACTGGGCGAAATATTCATGAGACGCGCGAGTGGATTTTGCGTAATAGTCCGGTGCCAATAGGCACAGTTCCAATGTATCAGGCGTTAGAAAAAGTGAATGGCGTAGCTGAAGATCTTAACTGGGAAGTGATGCGTGACACGCTAATTGAACAAGCTGAGCAAGGAGTAGATTACTTCACTATCCATGCTGGCTTGCTGTTGCGTTACGTTCCAATGACCGCCAAGCGTGTAACTGGTATCGTCTCTCGTGGTGGATCTATCATTGCCAAATGGTGCCTTGCTCATCATCAGGAAAGCTTCCTTTATACTCACTTTCGTGAAATCTGTGAAATCTGTGCCAAGTACGATGTCGCTCTTTCTTTAGGGGATGGCTTGCGTCCTGGGTCGATCGCTGATGCTAATGATGAAGCGCAATTTGCCGAATTACGTACATTGGGTGAGCTAACCAAAATCGCATGGGAATATGATGTTCAGGTGATCATTGAAGGTCCTGGTCATGTACCGATGCATATGATTAAGGAAAATATGGATGAGCAGCTAAAGCATTGTCATGAAGCGCCATTCTATACTTTGGGGCCACTGACTACAGATATCGCTCCTGGTTATGATCACATTACTTCGGGGATTGGTGCTGCAATGATCGGCTGGTACGGTTGTGCAATGCTCTGTTATGTCACACCCAAAGAGCATTTAGGTCTCCCAAACAAAGAAGATGTTAAAACAGGGCTGATTACTTATAAGTTAGCAGCTCATGCAGCGGATTTGGCCAAAGGTCACCCTGGCGCGCAAATTCGCGATAATGCCTTATCGAAAGCTCGTTTTGAGTTCCGTTGGGAAGATCAGTTTAACTTGTCTTTGGACCCAGAAACGGCACGTACTTACCATGATGAAACCTTGCCACAAGAATCCGGCAAGGTGGCTCACTTCTGTTCTATGTGCGGTCCTAAATTTTGCTCAATGAAAATTTCACAAGAAGTTCGTGAATACGCTAAAGATACCGAGCAGGTTGCCGCCGATCAGGCTATCTCAATTAAGATGCTTGATGACCCTCTTGAAGGTATGAAGCAGAAATCAGCTGAGTTTAGGGCGACAGGTTCTGAGCTTTATCATCCTGCGGTGACGTCTGAGGCAGAATAATCATGGTCGAAATATTGGTTCCATCATCTTCGATAGAACTAACGGCGCATATTCAGCAAGCATTATTGGTAGCAAAGCAAAATGGTTTTGCGGTCGAAGAGGTGACGTTGGGCGTTAGCTCAGCGTCACAATTCGAAATAAAGCTCGCGGATATAGAGTTGGTTATTGGGGCTGATTTGATTGGTTCGGCGAGTGGGGTAAGTGATTTTTACTTAAGCTATACCCCGCAGTCCTCTGAGGTTGCAGCTCCCAGTCAGCGCAGTTTGATCGCTGTAGGGTTAGTCGATAGTCACAATTGTTTGGACGTATGGTATCACCCCTTAGCTGATGAAGTTCGTGCGCTGTCTTACTCACCTCAATTTCTTGATGCTAATCAGCAGCAACGCCATCTCTCTTGGGTTGTGACCTTGCTTAGTTTAGGTTTCCCAATTGAAGACAGCCTTACAGTGGCGCGCGCAATGATGAATGTTTCACGTGAAACATGGGCATCGGAGTATAGGCACTATCCTCGTCCAGTATTAGATGATCCACGACTTGGTATTCAGGTTGATTGGTCTACTCAGTGCAAAATGCAGCCCTTTGCTTATCTTGATAAAACACAAATGGGGCTCTATCCAGTAGTCGATAGTGTCGAATGGATTGAAAGGTTATTGAAACTCGGCGTTAGAACGCTGCAGTTACGAATTAAAGATGCTTCTCAAGTGGATCTGGAAGCGCAAGTGTCGCGTGCCATTGCGTTAGGTAAGCAATACAACGGCCATGTGTATATCAATGACTATTGGCAGTTGGCAATTAAGCATGGCGCCTATGGAGTACATCTTGGTCAAGAGGATATTGAACAAGCTAATCTATCTTTAATTAACCAAGCAGGCATTCGCCTTGGTTTATCAACGCATGGTTATTTTGAGTTACTTAGGATCAGTCAGTTGCAGCCGAGTTATATCGCGCTTGGCCATATATTCCCGACAACAACGAAACAGATGCCTTCGAAACCGCAGGGGTTAGTTCGTTTAGCTCTCTATCAGCGCCTAATTGATACCATACCATTTCACCATGAATTGGGTTATCCAACCGTGGCGATTGGAGGCATTGATCTTGAGACCGCACCTGCGGTTTGGTGTTGTGGGGTATCCAGTTTGGCCGTGGTGCGGGCTATCACATTAGCGGCGGAACCGAAGCGTACTATGCTAGGTTTTGCGCAGATAATGCAGCCGCGAGAATCGTCGAGTGTCGCGAAGCGAGGGGCAGGCTATGCTATCTGATCAGCTATTTGTTCGTTATCAAAGACAAATTTGCCTACCTGAGTTGGGTGAACATGGGCAAGAGTCATTACTTGATGCTCATGTTTTGGTTATCGGCTGTGGTGGGCTAGGGTCAGCTGCAACACTCTATTTGGCGGCCGCAGGTATTGGTAGGCTGGTCATTGTTGATGATGATGTCGTTGAAGAAAGTAACTTACAACGACAAGTTGCCTATCGACAAAGTGATCTTAAGCTCAATAAAGCTCAGGCGCTGAGCAATCAACTTCGGCAGTTGAATCCAATGATTGATGTAAGAGCGTTGGAGTATCGTTTGTCAGATGAGCAATTAAATCTGGAGATTATGCTGGCCGATGTAGTGCTGGATTGTAGTGACAACCTAGTGACTCGACAGCAGGTGAATCGTCTTTGTTATCGTCAAAAAACCGCGTTGATTTCAGCAGCAGCAATTGGTTGGCAAGGTCAGTTTAGTCTCTTTGATTATCAACCAGGCTCGCCATGCTACCGATGTTTGATCCCATTTGATGAAATGAGCCAGAGTGCAAAATGCAGTGAGCAAGGGATTATTGGCCCAGTGGTAGGCATTCTCGGCAATTACCAAGCGCTAGCGGCGATTCAAAAACTATCGAGCGGGCAGTTTATGCTAGAGGCAAACACACTGCATTTGTTTGATGGTCAAACGATGCAATGGCAAACCATTAACGTCGTGCCTGATAACCATTGCCAGGTATGCACGTCGATGACTGATTTAACCAAGGTTGAATAATGGACACGATTACTATCCATGTTAATCATACTTCGCACCAGATACCGTTTGGTGCGAATTTAGAACAAGTTATTAGTCAGTTTGAGCTGCCACATCAAGGATGTGTCTTTGCTATTAATAATCAAGTTGTGCCGCGCAGTGTTTGGGCCAGCACTTTGCTATGTGAAGGCGATGAGATATCGCTGTTTCAAGCCATTGCAGGAGGCTAACGATGTTAAAGATTGCGGATAAAACTTTCCAATCTCGCTTATTTACCGGTACCGGCAAGTTTGCCAATAGTTTACTAATGGCTGATGCCATTATTGCGTCGCAATCTGAACTCGCGACGATGGCCCTAAAGCGAGTCGATATTCATGATAAGCAAGATGACATCTTGCAGCCGTTAGTTAAAGCTGGTGTGAACTTATTACCTAATACCTCTGGGGCGAAAAATGCTCGCGATGCGGTTTTTGCGGCACACCTTGCCCGTGAAGCGCTGGGTACTAATTGGTTGAAATTGGAAATTCATCCCGACCCTAAATACCTTATGCCAGATCCGATTGAAACGCTCGCAGCGGCAGAGCAGTTGGTCAAAGATGGTTTTATTGTGCTTCCTTATTGTCATGCAGATCCGGTGCTGTGTAAGCGGCTCGAAGAGGTAGGTTGTGCTGCCGTGATGCCTTTAGGCGCTCCGATAGGTTCTAACAAAGGTATCGCATCTCAGGATTTTCTCGAGATTATAATCGATCAAGCTTCAGTTCCGGTCGTGGTTGATGCGGGTATTGGTGCGCCTTCTCACGCGGCCAGAGCAATGGAAATGGGGGCGGATGCTGTACTAGTGAATACGGCTATCGCTGCTGCAAGTAATCCGGTTGCGATGGCCAATGCATTTCGCTTGGCTGTAGAATCGGGCCGTATTGCGTATGAATCTGGATTGGCGGGTAGAGTCTCTCATGCCGTTGCATCCAGCCCTTTAACTTCATTTTTGGATAACTAGGTTGGCGGTATGAGTTTTGTCGAAAGGTTTAACCAATTAAACTGGGATGATATATCGCTCTCTATATATGCGAAAACGGCTCAGGATGTCGAAATAGCATTAGCTAAGTCAAAGCGCGATTTAGAAGATTTTAAAGCACTGATTTCTCCGGCTGCGGAACCTTACTTGGAGCAGATGGCACAACAGTCCTTCGCTCTTACTCGTAAGCGTTTTGGTAATACGATGTCATTGTATATTCCCTTGTATCTTTCCAATCTCTGCGCGAACGCTTGTAGTTATTGCGGTTTTTCTATGGAGAATCGTATTAAGCGCCGGACCTTGACCGAGCCAGAAATTGAAGCTGAAGTGGCCGCAATCAAAGCGATGAAGTTTGATAGTGTTTTACTGGTGACCGGTGAGCATGAAACCAAAGTCGGTATGAACTATTTTCGCCAGATGTTACCAGTGATCAAGCCAAGCTTTAACTACTTAGCGATGGAAGTGCAGCCGCTTGAGCAGCACGACTATGCTGAATTGAAGACGCTTGGGCTTGATGCGGTGATGGTTTATCAGGAAACATATCATCCAAAAACTTACGCAGAGCATCACTTGCGTGGCAATAAGACCAATTTTGAATTTCGCTTAGAGACCCCCGATCGTCTTGCCAAAGCAGGGATTGATAAAATAGGGATTGGTGCTTTGATAGGTTTGGAAGAATGGCGCACCGACTGTTTTTATGTGGCCGCTCATCTTGATTATTTAGAGCGACGCTATTGGAAAACGCGTTATTCCATTTCGTTCCCACGACTACGTCCTTGTGAAGGTGGCTTACAACCTAAATCTGTGATGTCTGATAAACAATTGGTACAGTTAATTTGTGCTTATCGCTTATTTAACCCAGAGGTCGAGTTGTCTCTTTCAACGCGAGAAAGTGAAGTGTTTCGCGACAATGTGTTGCCACTTGGTATTACTGCAATGTCGGCAGCGTCGAAGACTCAGCCGGGCGGTTATGCACTCGAAGATAGTGAACTAGAACAATTTGAGATAAGTGATGAACGTAGCGCCAGTCACGTTGAAGCGATGATTCGCAGTAAGGGGTTTGACCCGGTTTGGCGCGATTGGCATTGCGCCTATTCTGGTTGAACGTTCGAGCAATTGCTTTGGGTTACGATGTTTCACGTGAAACATAAAACAGGCTTCCAAATGGAAGCCTGTTTTAATTACAGGAACTTAATCAGTCGTGAGTGTTGGTTGAGTATTTGGTGGCTGAGTACTTAGTGACTGAGAGGTAAGGTCGCGTTACGTAGCCATGTTTGGACTTCCCCATCAACCAACGTATTTAAGTCGTCCCATACCTTAGTATGGTAGTCATTAAGCCAAGCAAGTTCAGGGCGGGTAAGTAGATTGATGTCGATATTGCGAGCATCAATTGGGCAGCGAGTTAGCGATTCAAACGTTAGCACCGGAAAATCACCTTGCGTAGGTAACTCAACCACCAATTCTAAATTTTCAATACGAATACCAAACTGCTCAGCGCGGTAATAACCCGGCTCATTTGACAGCACCATACCTTCCACTAGCGGCACATCAATCAAACGTTTTGAAATGCTCGCTGGGCCTTCATGCACACTCAAGAAGTGGCCAACACCATGGCCAGTACCGTGGTCATAGTCGTAGCCTTCAGCCCAGAGATGTTGACGAGCGAGAGTATCTAATTGGAAGCCACGTGTACCTTGCGGGAAGCGCGCGCGTGCCAGACCAATATGACCTTTTAAAGCCAGAGTGAATTGCTTAATCATTTCCTTGCTTGGTTGGCCTATCGCGATGGTGCGAGTAATGTCGGTTGTGCCATCTAAGTACTGACCACCGGAATCGACCAAGTAGAGGCTATTGAGTGTTAATTGCCCTGGTGTCGGTTGGTTCTCATGATTGTAGTGGCACATTGCTGCATTACCACCAGCGGCAGAAATAGTATCAAAGCTTAAGTCCACTAGAGTCGGGTCAAGACGGCGAATGGCTTCAAGTTTGTCAGCTAGCTGTGCCTCGTTATGTAAATTACCTTGAGCCACTTCGTTATCAAGCCAAGATAGGAATGTCACCATCGCGACGCCATCACGTACATGACAAGCTTTCATGCCTGCAATTTCCGTCGCGTTCTTAGCTGCTTTGGGCATTAAGCATGGATCGGCTGAGGCCATCACTTTCGCGCCACAGTTTTGCAGTACTAATTTGAACCAAGCATTGCTGGTATTGGCGTCAAGCAGGACCTTATGCTCACTTAATGCTTCTAAACGAGCTTGCAGATGCTCAGGGTGATACACAGTGACACCGGCACCAACATGCTCTGCAAACCCCGATGGTAAGCGCTTAGGATTGAGGAAAAATTCAACCTGGCCATCACTATGTAAGATGGCGTGAGAGAGCAGTACTGGTAGGCGTGATACATCTAGTCCACGTAAGTTTAATAACCAGCAGATAGAGTCCAAAGCGGTGATAACGACGCTATCGCCATCTTGTTTAGCAACCATAGCACCAATTTGTTGGCGCTTACTCTCACTTGATTGACCCACTGTTTCGGTTGCCATCAGGTGAACATCAGAAACAATAGCGCTTGGACGATCATGCCAAAGCTCATCGATAGGGTTGCTATCTAGAATAATCATTTGATGCTGTTTAGATAACTTGGTTTGGGCGGCTTCCAACCATGAGCCAGAATGCATGCGTGGATCGATTGCTATCTTCTTGCCCGCGCTCACGTGCTCGGTAATCCACTCTAAAGCAGGTTCATTGATGAGATGACGATATTCAAATAATGATGAAGGCACTTGTTTGGTGACTTGCACGGTATAACGACCATCTACGAAAATAGCGGCTTTTTGTTGGGTGATGACCGCCACGCCCGCTGAACCAGTAAAGCCCGTTAGCCAATGTAGGCGTTCATTATGAGCAGGTACATATTCACCTAAGTATTCATCTTCATGAGGCACTAAAAGTGCGTCGATATCGTGCTGAACAAGCCATTGTCTAATGGCGCTCAAACGCTGTTCAGTGTTTGTTGGCATGGTCGTTAATCCTTCAATATAGAGTGCTCGCGCAAGCGTAGCAATAATCAAGAATAAGCTACTATTTTTGCTGCAGCGCTGCAAACTTTAGCTGGCTCATCTAAAAATAACCAAGTAGGAAATAGTGTTTTAAGCACGCGATTCATTATCTTAGCGAATTCGTTTTCTCAGTAATCAATGAACGTAACCACGACAAAGCGGGGTCATTTTCTCGGTCTCGATGCCAAAACAGAGTGTATGCCATTGGAGGAAATTCGAGCGGCAAAGGTTGAACGGTTAAGTTATTCTGACTCGCGGCGAGGTGAACAAAATGACTCGGTGCAGTAAAAACAAAGTCAGTGTAGCTACATAGACTAGCTGCGCTGTTGAAATCAGGAACGGTGACGGCGATGTCGCGCTCTGCCCCCATATCTGCGAGGCGATAGTCAAGCAGCCACCTGTCGTTACCGTCGCACCGAACTTGAACATGGCGTTGTTTTAAATAATTAGCTAAATTCCATGGTTGTATCAATGCAGGGTGATCTTTGCGCAGCAAACACATTTGGTTATCTCGGTAGATCTCTTGCTCGCAAATATCATTAGGGGGCAGCATGGTGAGCTTCGCGTCGTTGATGTCGATATCTTTGCCTGTAATACCCAAATCAAGCTCGCCTCGCTGCAGTAACGAAAAGGTTTGGTCGTTCCAAGGGTGGGTACTGATGGTTACGTTGGGTGCTTGCTTAAATATTTGTGGTAAGAAGTGCGGCAGTATCAAAGGGTAGACGCTCTCTACTGCGGCTATCTGGAAGCGATAGTCACTCGATTGTGGCGAAAACTGTTCCGGTTGGGTCAATTGCTCAAGCTGATGGATCAAATTATCCAGCTTAGGTTTAAGAAATAGTGTTTTTGGTGTGGCCGTTAGACCATGAGCATTACGTATGAACAGGGGATCATCAAATTGTACTCTCAGTTTAGCGAGGTTTTTACTGACCGCTGACTGAGATAAGCAGAGGCGATTGGCGCTGCGAGTTACGTTGAGTTCCTCAGTCAGAACCTTTAAACAGACCAGTAAATTGAGATCAATACGGGCAAGTTTTTCAATATTCATCACTATTCCTAATTAGAATATCTCCAATGACTTAATGTCATTGGATGTCATATCTAGCCTAACTTACACTACGGGAAATTTCATCCACTAATGGTTTGCTTGTGCCACATTCTGCTTCAATTTCACCGTCTAAATCTCAAATGATTCTGCTTACACTGTTGGTTTTATTCAGTCCATTGGCGATTGATATTTACTTACCAGCGTTTCCTTTAATGCAAGAATCGTTTCACGTGGAACATGCACAAGTACAAGATACGATTAGTTGGTTCTTGTTTGCCATGGGTATTGGTCAGCTTTTTGCCGGCCCACTTGCAGACAAGCTAGGACGTCGAACGGTTGCTTTGGGTGGCATTGGTATCTATGGCGTGAGTGCTTTATTGGCGTGGAGTGCTCAAAGCATTGAGTGGATGCTGGTGGCTCGCTTGCTACAAGGCTTAGGAGCATGTGCGACTTCTGTAGCAGCCTTTGCAACCGTTCGCGATCTATTTGGTCCGCAAAAAAGTGGCAAAATGATCAGTTATCTAAATGGCGCAATTTGTTTCATCCCGGCATTAGCCCCAATTCTTGGGAGTTGGCTAACCCAACAATTTGGTTGGCGAAGTAATTTTAGCTTCATGGCTGGCTTTGCTATTACAGTATTGGCCATGATGATTATTGGTATGAAAGAGACCAATCTCGCACCAAGTAAAGAGCCAGTCTTTAAACTGCAGCGCTACATTAGTATTTTGCAAACGCCCACTTTTCTCTTTCATGCTAGCCTTTGTATGCTGGCAATGGCGGTTATTCTTGCTTATGTAACATCAGCGCCGGTTGTCTTGATGGCTAAACTGGGTCTGAACATGAATGAGTTTACATTTTGGTTTGGCTTGAACGCTGCAATCAATATTATCGCTTGTATGACTGCGCCAAAATGTATGGATAAGATGGGCACTCGTGCGACCTTGATGATTGGTTTAATTGTTCTGATGCTCTCTGGTGTGCTTATGTTGATGCTGGCCTCTATTGATCGTCCATTAGCCTTTATGCTGCCTATCTTCCTTTCATCGGTTGGTTTTGCTTGGATATTAGGCGCCGCAGCGGGTAAAGCTTTAGCACCGTTTGGAGATAAAGCGGGTACGGCGGCAGCGTTACTTGGTTTATTCCAAATGAGTGGTTCTGGTTTGGTTATTGCGTTAGTGCAACGTCTGGGTTTAGAGCCGCAAACGCTAATCGCGATTCAGATGCTGATTGTCATGCCTTGGTTAATGGTCTTGTTTACCAAGTCTGGTCGTTCATGGCACCAAGTCACGGCTTAACTGTTGCACGAGTTCAATGGTCGACAGTGATGCGTGATGATAAATTCGAGTCGAGGTTATTACATCGTTTTACGCCAGTAAATAAAGGTATTTCGCCGCTTGAAACAGGCTTATAACTAGGCGAAATGCATAAAACGTTGTATATTTAACGTTCTGTTTTAGCTAGTGGATTTTTTTATAACATGTCTCTGACGACTTACGAGATGGCTCGCTTATTGGAGCAACTAGATACCGCTCCAGAGAAAGTTATGTTTGGTAAATTACTTGGTGAACTAGGTAATCAAAGTGGCGAACGCATTCAGAGTGCTGCCAAGCAAGTACCGGTGCCAGTCTTACGCGATATTATTTATCATTTTCAGCAAGTGATCGCTGCTCGTAAAGATGAGCAAGTGGATATCCTCGCAAAACAAATTGCCGACCAAGGTATTTCCGTAGAAGAGCTACAACATTACCTTGCATCGCGCTAGTGAAGCGTCATAGAAGAACTCGCTAAGGCGGGTTTTTTTATATCTGCGATTTGTATTTCCTTAGAAACAGCTAAGGGTTAACGTTACGATTGATAGGGTTTTGCAGTGAGATCAGGGTTTCAGTCGACTGAACTTCATCGATCGCTTGTAGCTTATCAATAAGAACATATTGTAATTCTTCTATCGATCGGCACATTAGTTTGACGAAGATGTTATATGCGCCAGTGGTGTAATAGGCTTCTACGACCTCTTCGAGGGCATTGAGCTTAGCCAGTGCCGAATGGTAGTCACGCGCGGCATTAAGATTGATGCCGATAAAACAGCATACATCGTAGCCTAGCTTCTTGGTATCCACGATGACTTCCGTTCCTTGAATAACATTCGCTGCTTTCATTTTTTCGATACGCACATGTATGGTGGCAGGGCTGACATCAAACTGTTTTGCCATCTCTGCATACGGCTTTCGAGCATCGGCCATGAGTGTTTTTAAAATTGCCTTATCAAGGTCGTCGAGTTTGCTAGCATGCACTTGCATAAAAAATCCTGTCTGTGTTGAAGCACTTAAGTCGAGATGAGTACAATTTACCATCAATAGTGATACCATTGTTGCACGAATTTCTTCTACTTAAGAGTTTAACTTGTGCGTTTTTGTCTGATACTTGTCTCCTTATTGCTTAGTACATTCGTCAATGCCCAAGACAAAGATGTCCTGATCATACACTCTTATCACCAAGGTTTCTTTTGGACGGATGCTTTTCAACAAGGTTTAGATGAGGTTTTTAAACATAGCCAAATCTCAACGCGCGTGATGTATCTGGACACTAAACGTCTGCAAAGTAGCTCTTATCTAGATCAGCTCTACAGCTTGTACAAAACCAAATTTCAAGAAGAACAATTCAAAGCGATCGTGGTCAGTGATAACACCGCGTTGCAATTGATGCAGCGCTTAGCACCTGAACTGGGTAATACACCGGTCGTCTTTGGTGGGATCAACAACTACGATCCCGCAATGCACCAAGGTTTAAAAGCGACGGGAATTACTGAAGATATCGACTTATTGAGTAACCTTAGTCTGATTGAGCGTTTGCAGCCCTTTGCCAAGAAAATCTACGTAATCAGCGATCACTCCATCACGGGAGATGCAGTACGCCAGCAAGTTGATAAGTTTCTCTCCTTATATCCGGACTACAACCAAACGGTTGAGCAGGTTGTGCCAAATACTTACGATGAATTAATGGCATTTGTGCAAAATCTTGATAGGCAATCAGCGGTGCTGTTTTGGGTATATTACCGTGACAACAACGGTTGGATCTCCGATAACAAAGACTTACAGCAACTGAATCAAGTGACCGGTGCGCCAATCTATATGGTTCATAATCTCAATATGGGCTTTGGTGCGGTTGGGGGAGTAATGCAGAGCGGTCATATTCAGGGCCAACAGACTGCCGGCCAATTAATGAAATTGCTGGCAGAACCTAATGGCCCGCTACCAGTCGTGAAAGTGGGTTCACCGGAAATTAAGCTAGATTACCAAGCGGTAATCAAGTGGCAATTGGGTGTTGATGGTGAATCTTCCTCGGTATTTTTCAATAAACCGCAAAGCTTTGTTGAGCGCTATCAACAAGAACTTCGTTTTGTCATTAGCTTGTTTGTCACGCTTGCCTTCGTCATCGCAGTGCTTATTTATTATCTAAGCCGTTTAAAACGCAGTGAGCAAATGGCGTTGGATAACCAAACCTTGATTGAGATGGTTTTCGATCAAAGCTATCACTACATCGGCATACTTGATGAGCACGGCTGTATTATCTCGAGTAATAGTAAATTACAAGACTTGTTGTACCATCAGAATATGGTGGCAGAGAAACCCATTTGGCTACATCGGCATTGGGAGCAGGGGGCCTCTGATAGAATTCAGCTCTACTTTAAGGAACAAACTGAGCATAGTAATTGTCAGTTTGAAGCTGAAATCTGGCATCCAGAACAAGGTTCTATGGTGTTGGAGTTGTCGCTAAAGCCTTTACCTAAACATGAACACAGAGACGCACAGGTGTTGCTAGAAGGGCGTGATATTACCTCCCGAAAACTAACGGAAGAGCGCCTGTTCGAACGCGAAGCTAACTTAAGCCATTATTACGATCAACAACCGGTAATGATGATTACCCTTGATGAGCTAAATCGTGTTCAACAGGTAAACCGCTTTGCCGAGCAACTACTGGGTTACAAAGAAAACCAAATTCTTGGTCATCGATTAAAAGCCTTTTATGTTGATGACGATGCAAGTATTCCACGCCAAGTATTGTTGCAGCCAAAACAAGTCATGCAGGGAGTTTGGCAACGGGAAGTCGAATATCGCCACCAAAATGGCCAGTCGCTTTGGATTCGTGAAAATATACGCCCGCTGGTGGAAAGTGGTCATCTTCTGATTGTGGGGGAAGATGTCACCACCTTGCGTCAAATGTCGGATCAACTGGCTTATCAAGCGCAGCACGACTTACTTACCGACACATATAACCGTAATCATTTTGAGCTTGAGTTAGAGAAAGCATTGCGAGAAGTGGAGAGCTTCACTCGCACCCATGCAATGCTCTATCTCGATATGGATCAGCTTAAAGTTCTTAATGATACCGCCGGTCATGAAGCGGGTGATGCTGCGATTCAATTTTGTGCTGGAATGCTGGAAGACGTACTGCCATACAAAGCAATTTTGGCCCGTATGGGTGGGGATGAATTTGCGGTGTTGCTGAAAGATTGTACCGAGCGTGATGCCAAAAATGTCGCTAAATCGATCATCGCTACCTTGGCTGAGCAAGCCTTTATTTGGGATGATATTAGTCTCAACCTCGCTTGTTCGATTGGTATTCGCCTGATCGACCATACGGCAACGTCGCCACAAATGGTCCATGCACAGGCCGACACCGCTTGTCACGCCGCAAAAGAAGAAGGGCGTAACCGCTTCAGCCTTTATTGCCAAGATGATCAAGATCTACGTCGGCGAGAAATGGAAATGGCTTGCGTTAACATGGTACACAAAGCATTGGCGAACGATCGGGTTGAACTGTTTGCTCAACGCATCTTAGACCTAGAGCAAGGCGATAGCCGTATGCATTTTGAAATACTGGTGAGAATTCGTGATGCGAATGATGAATATATCTCTCCGGGTATTTTCATGCCTGCTTCAGAGCGTTATAACGTGGCGCATTTAATTGATAAACAGGTTGTACGACAAACCCTTGCTTGGCTTGCTCAACATCCAAATGCACTGGATAACCTAGCGTTATGTGCGATTAACCTTTCTGGCCATTCGATGGGTAACCAAGAGTTTATTGATTTCTTGATTGACGAACTCGAAAGCAGCACCGTGCCTTGCGATAAAATTTGTCTCGAAATTACCGAAACAGCAGCCATGAGTAACATGAATCAGGCATTAGAGTTTTTTGCTCAGCTTAAACAGCTAGGTTGCCTGATTGCCTTGGATGATTTTGGATCTGGCCTATCGTCATTTGGTTATTTGAAGAAGCTGCCTGTCGATATCGTCAAGATCGATGGTTTGTTTGTGCGCGATATCGATAGTAATGAAATGGATCATTTGATGGTACGCTCGATTAATGATCTTGCGAAACAAATGGGCAAGCGCACCGTGGCAGAATTTGTTGAAAACAACCAGATTATCGATCTGCTGATTGAGTTGGGTGTCGACTATGCTCAAGGTTATGCGATCGGAAAACCCAAACCGTTAGCGGAACTGGTTGATGAGCTGATTGCTGAGCGTGAACAGTTCACTACGCAAGCGTAGTAGCCAAGAATAAAATTCGCTAAACTGCGCCTCCTTTTTGCGCTTTACTGGAGCCAACTGTGCAATTACAAATTGTTTGTGAAGACCTTACTCAAACGGATCGCCTTACTGAACTTGCGACCCGCTGGGGGCTTGAACATGATGCGCAAAGTCAATTTGCACTAGTGCTAACCGATCAGCGCTTAGAGCTACGCAAATTAGATGAGCCGAAACTTGGTGCCATCTTTGTTGATCTCGTTTCTGGCGCTGTGGCGCATCGCCGTAAGTTTGGTGGGGGTAAAGGGCAAGCAATCGCAAAAGCGGCTGGACTGAACAAGGGGGCGACGCCAACCATATTAGATGGCACCGCTGGCCTGGGTCGCGATGCGTTCGTGTTGGCCTCACTGGGCTGTAAAGTGCAAATGGTTGAGCGTCATCCCGTAGTCGCAGCACTGCTTGATGATGGTTTAACGCGTGCAAAGCAAGATAGCGAGATCGGTGCGTGGGTATCAGAGCGAATGTCGCTGCTACATGCCTCAAGTCACAATGCATTAGAGTCACTGACAAATGATCCGAGTTTTGTTGCTCCCGATGTGGTTTATCTTGATCCCATGTACCCTCATCCGGAAAACAAAAAGAAAAGCGCGCTAGTGAAAAAAGAGATGCGCGTGTTCCAATCCCTCGTAGGGGCAGATAATGATGCCGATGCTTTATTAGAACCCGCATTGGCTTTAGCCACTAAACGAGTGGTGGTGAAGCGCCCTGATTACGCAGAATGGCTTGATCAAGTTAAACCAAGTATGGCGATTGAAACCAAAAAGAATCGTTTCGATGTGTATGTAAAAGCATCAATGACTTAGCGTGCTTTCCACCACCGCAAGATAAATTGTGCTTGCGAAGTGAACGCGCTAAAGGTATATCTTACTAAGAACTATTCGTATTCTTAAGTGAGATCTCGTATGACTAAGCGTTTATGCAAATTAAATCGTACTGATATTGCCGCACATTTAGGTGATATCCATCGCTTAGTCACAGCCCCGAAGTATCTCTGCCGCTCTTGTGCACGCTCTTCGTCCGATAGCAGCGTGCTATGCAAACCGGCTGCTATTCCACCAATAACTTGCCAACAAAAGCCGATTGAAGAGCAGCAGCAGTGTGGTGTTCTTGCTGAAGCTTTACATCAACAGCCTTTAGAACCGATGATAACGTTGCCAACGGTTGATCATGATATGGACTTTAATCATCAAGAGATGTTGCCGAAGCCACAGTATAAGCAAGCTAAGAAACAGGCGAAAAAGCAGAAGAAATACGTTAAAAAGCTAGAGAAAGTGGTTAAGGAACAGCAAAAGTTACTGAAGAAGCATCACAAACTAGAAGCGAAATTTGGCAAGATGAACTTGAATTTTACTTCCTTGGTCGCGACAACCGCGCCAGCTGATCAGCAAGTGCACTAATGGTGAAAGGGTCGGTGCCTTGAGATATTTTGTAATAAAAAGCCCGCCTTATTAGTAGGCGGCTTTTTATTTACGATCGTTTGTCGAACGACTTATCAGAGCGATGAATAGCGACGCTCTACTTGGCGCTTTACCCAAGTTTCGTTAATCCATAGTGACAACAAAATTATCGCCCCACCAATGGTTAGGCGCAGCAAATCGACATCTCGATTCCATATCACGATGTTAACGATCAGACCGGCTGGCACGAGCGCATTGTTCATTACAGCCAAAGCGCCTGCGTTGACTAGGGTCGCTCCTTTGTTCCAAGCAAAATAACCAAAACCAGATGCAATTAAGCCCAGGTAAATCAAGATACCCCACTGCGTGCTGGTGGTCGGTAGTTTTTCTAGGTTGCCCATTAGGCTGAACGCAATAGTCGCCACCACCAGTGCGCCTAGATAGAAGTAGCCAAATACAGCATGCTGTGGCAATTCTACTTGCTCAGTTTCCATAATGTATTTGTAGCCGACTTGGCCAATAGCAAAGCAGAGGTTGGCGCCTTGGACAACTAAAAAACCCAGTAAAAAGTTTTCATTAATACCGGCGAATTTAATAAAAGCGGCGCCCACAACAGCGATGCCTGCTGTCACTAAGTACCAAGGCGAGAATCGGCCTTTGAGCATGTCATAAATCAATGTGACGTAGATAGGGGTAAAAACGGTAAAGAGCAGCACTTCAGGTACGGAAAGAAGTAAAAATGATTGATAGTAAAAGCAGTACATCAAACCGAGTTGGAAGCCGCCCACCACCATTAATTTAGCGATAAGGGATTTGCGAACACCCTTGAATTTAATAAAAGGTAGAAAAACGATGCTGGCTAACGCCACGCGCATAAATACAGAGAACCAAGAGTCAACTTGGCCTGCCAAATACACACCAATCAGGCTAAAAGAAAACGCCCAAAGTAATGTGACGGCTGATAGATAACCCATAACCAATACTCATTATCAATAACAGCCGCCAGTCTAAACCAGATTATTCAGTGATGCGATTAATCCTTCAGTGGTACAACCAACAAGTCGACCGGAGTACAATTTATCAGTTGGCGAGTAGAAGAAAGCAACTTACTCCAAAAATCTTGGTGATGACCACAGATCACCAAATCAATCTGATATTCACTGATGTTTTCACACAATTCATTACTTAAATCACCGCTGCCGACTAAGGTGTGCTTGATCGGGTAACCTGCGTGCTCCGCCAGGCTTTGCAACTGCTGCTGAGATGCTTCAATCGCTTGATGCTGAGTCTCAGCCATATTGATGTCGATTAAACCGGTATAGAGCTCTGCATAATTGACATCGATATGAATAAACGACACTTCAGCGTTCAATGGTTTCGCCAATGACACCGCTTTCTCTACCAAGTGTTTACTGTCTTCAGAAAGGTCTATTGCGACTAAGATATGTTGATAACTCATGCTGCCATCTCCTGTAGGTCTTTGATTTAAGGTTAGCACTGGTCGAATGATAATTATGCTGTAGTGATCCCAGAACCTTATTGAGTATACAAAGTGTTCCGCTTTTGTTCGTGTTATAGTCGTTACGATAACAGAATGATTAGGAGTGGAAAATGCTGTCACAAGCTATGATTGATGAATTGAATGAACAAATTAACCTCGAATTCTTCTCATCCAATCTATACTTACAAATGAGTGCTTGGTGTGAAGACAAAGGATTCGAAGGCGCAGCTGAGTTTTTACGGGCACATGCCGTAGAAGAGATGGAGCACATGCAACGTTTATTCACTTACGTGAGTGAAACTGGCGGCATGCCAATTCTTGGCTCGATTGAAGCACCAAAGCATATGTTTGGCAGTCTAGGCGAAGTATTTCGTGAAACCTATGAGCATGAGCAAATGATTACGCAAAAAATCAATAAGCTCGCTCACTTAGCGTTTACCTCGCAAGACTACTCAACATTCAACTTCTTGCAGTGGTACGTTGCGGAACAGCACGAGGAAGAGAAGTTATTTAAAGGGATATTAGATAAGTTAGAACTAGTGGGTGAAGACGGCAAGGCCTTGTTCTTTATCGACAAAGATCTAGCCGCTTTAGCAAAAGAAGGTTCATCTTCCATTATGGACGCCCCTGCTGCTTAACCGCTAGCTAAAGACATTCTCACTGATTGTCTTTTTCTCTTGGGCTTCGTTGGAAGATGTAGGGAGGAGAAGATGATCAGTGGAGACACTATTCTATTTGCGCTTATGCTTGTCACATTAGTTAATATGGCAAGGTATCTCACTGCGCTGCGTTCGTTAATTTATATTATGCGTGAAGCGCACCCCTTGCTGTATCAACAAGTCGACGGCGGTGGTTTCTTTACCACCCATGGCAATATGACCAAACAAGTGAAACTGTTTAGTTATCTGAAAACTAAAGAGTATCACCATCACCACGATACGGTGTTTACGTCTAAATGTGATCGAGTCAGGCAGCTGTTTATCTTATGCTCAGCACTGCTATTGGTGACATTATTCGCGTCGTTTATTCTATAAGCAACCAGCGCGAACCACTCAATGTCGCGTTGAATTGGCAAGCAGTCAAAGAATCGCTAGAATAGCGCCTCGATTTGCAAGGATGTGCACTCAGCACATCCTTTTTTTATTGCCTAAGTAAGCTGTTTGAGTGAGCCATCATGAGTGAAAAATTTGACGTCGTCATTATCGGTGCCGGTGCTGCGGGATTAATCTGTGCAGCGGAAGCGGGTAAGCGAGGTCGCAAAGTATTGGTATTAGACCATGCCAAAAAACCAGGACGTAAAATCCTTATCTCTGGTGGTGGCCGTTGTAATTTTACTAACTATGATGTGAGCGCGAATAACTACTTATGCCGCAATCCACACTTTGTGAAATCTGCTTTGTCTCAATATACCAATTGGGATTTTATCTCGATGGTGAGCAAATACGGCATCGAATTTGAAGAGCGCGATCATGGCCAATTGTTCTGTGTTGATTCTGCCAAGCAGATCGTCAACATGTTGCTGGAAGAGTGCCAACAAGCGAAAGTTCAGTTCCGTTACCAACAAGATGTGCATCAAATTGAGAAAGTGGACTCTGGTTTTAGTTTGATGGCCAATACCACAGCAATTGAGTGCCAGTCATTGGTGATTGCGACCGGTGGTCTATCAATGCCAAAACTGGGTGCAACGCCATATGGTTACAAAGTGGCAGAGCAGTTTGGTTTGCCGATTATCCCAACCTCGGCTGGTTTGGTGCCTTTTACTTTGCATAAGCAAGAGAAGGAAGATTTCGAAGCCTTGTCTGGCATTGCAATCCCAGCGGAAATTACGGCCCAAGATGGCACCGTATTTAAAGAAGCTCTGCTGTTTACTCACCGAGGTCTATCTGGCCCTGCGGTATTGCAGATTTCGTCATTCTGGAAAGCGGGTCAGAAAGTAACAATCAACCTTGTTCCAGAAGCGGATGTTGATGAGTTGTTGACGGTCGCACGTGAACAGCACCCGAATCAAAGTTTGAAGAACACGTTGGCGCGAGTGCTACCGAAGCGCTTAGTGGAAGTGATGGTTGAGCGTAAAGAGCTGGTGGATAAGCCGCTGAAACAGTTTAATGACAAAGAACTTAAGCAGATCACTGAATATCTTGAAAACTGGCAAATTGCACCAAATGGCACAGAAGGTTATCGCACCGCAGAAGTTACGCTTGGTGGTGTTGATACTGACCACCTTTCATCAAAGACCATGCAGTGTAAACAAGTTGAAGGTTTATTCTTTATTGGTGAAGTGATGGACGTAACTGGCTGGTTAGGCGGTTACAACTTCCAGTGGTGTTGGAGCTCGGGCTTTGTTGCTGGTCAATATGCGTAAGTAGAAACATCAAACTAAGCTCTCCCATATGGGGGAGCTTTTTTTTGCGCAGCCTTGGTATTTTGGTCTGTTCTACTTGTTGTATATTGCTCGCTTAGGCATAATGTTACTAGTAACATCACTTAACAATAATTCCCTATGAATCAAAATAATAAGAAAAATCGAGCGACATTACAGGACGTTGCAGACAAAGTTGGCGTTACCAAAATGACGGTGTCGCGCTACATGCGTAGCCCAGAATCTGTGGCGGAAAAAACGCGGGTAAAAATCGCTGAGGCGATTGAACAAACGGGTTATATCGAAAATCGTGCACCAGCGATGTTGTCAAAATCATCCAGCAAAGCGATCGGTATTTTATTGCCATCACTTTCTAACCAAATCTTCGCGTCTTTTGTTCAAGGCATCGAAACCGTAACGAAAGCCAATGGTTATGAGACGCTCTTAGCTCACTTTAGTTATGATGAGATGGAAGAGGAGCATAAAATTGCTTCACTGCTTTCTTATCAAGTTGACGGTTTGATCTTAACCGAAAGTCACCATACTCCTCGAACACTACAAATGATCAAAAATGCTGGCATTCCTGTGGTGGAAACCATGGAATTGCCAGCGAATCCCATCGACATGGCAGTGGGACTTGATCATGAAGATGCTTCCTATCATGTGGTGAAGCAGATGCTGGACTCAGGAAAAACCACTATTGCGTATTTTGGTGCCCGTTTGGATACCCGAACAAAATTGCGTATGCAAGGCTATGATCGAGCAATGCAGGAAGCCGGGCTTGAGCCGAAACATATTCTAACCGGTGAGCACTCAAGCTTCTCTTTGGCGGATGGCTTGTTGGAGCGAGCATTAGAGATGTACCCAAATCTAGACGGTGTCTTCTGTACTAACGATGATATTGCCATTGGTACCTTGCTCAGTGCACAACGTCGCCAAATTCCGGTGCCACAACAGTTGGCCGTAGTGGGTTACAATGCGTTGGATATTGGTCAAACGATCAGCCCAACCTTGACCAGCGTGGATACTCCGCGTTTTGAAATTGGCGAAAAGAGTGCGCAATTACTGCTCGCACGTTTGAAAGGCGAAGTGGTAGAAGAGACCATCGTGGACATGGGTTATCAAATTACTCAAGGTGAAAGCGTTTAACGAGTGTTGTTCGCATGAATCAATAGGCATTAAAAAGGGCGAAGTGAGTAAACGCTTCGCCCTTTGTCTTTTTCGTTTATCGACTCACTCGAGATCGGTTAAACGATGAAGCTTGCGCCTTCTTCTGCGCTGGTCACACTTTGACGCATTACGCTAAATAAGTTACGACCCCAAGTTTGCTGTACCGCTTCGGTATCTACTTGCAGCGGCTCGCGGCCCGTCATATCGGTCAGGTTATTTAGCTCGCCGGTTTGGCAATTTAGGCTAATGATATCGCCATCACGAACTAAACCAATCGCGCCACCACGCAGGGCTTCTGGCGAGAGGTGAATGGCTGATGGTATCTTACCTGATGCGCCAGATAGACGGCCATCGGTCACCAATGCCACTTTAAAGCCCGCTTTTTGGATGTTACCCAAGATCGGCATTAGCTTGTGCAGCTCAGGCATACCGTTTGCTGCAGGACCATTGTGAGTCACAACAACGATACAATCTTTGTTTAGCTCACCACGCTTGTAGGCTGCTTCTACTTCATGCTGGCACTGGAATACGATTGCAGGTGCTTCAACGATACGTTGGTCTTCTTTTACCGCTGACACTTTAACAACCGAGTTGCCTAGGTTGCCTTTTAGTACGCGAGTACCACCGGTTTTTTGGAATGCTTCACCAGACGCAGCAATGACTTCAGCGTCTGAGCTTGCTGTACATGGCGTCCACTCAAGCTTACCTTCTTTCAGGCTTGGTAGGCTCATTTGGCCTTCAAAGTCGCCAAAGACCGGGGTCACATCACGGTGTAATAGGTCAGATTCGTCTAAGCGACGCATTAGCGCTGGTACGCCGCCAGCTTGTTGGAAAGCGTTCATATCAGCAGGACCGTTCGGGTAAACACGTGCCAACAGCGGCACGACTTCCGATAGGTCGCTAAGGTCTTGCCAAGTCAGCAGGATACCCGCCGCGCGAGCAAGCGCTAACATATGGATGGTGTGGTTGGTGCTTCCACCAGAAGCCAAGAGCGCGATAATGCCGTTCACTAAGCTCTTCTCTGTCATCACTTCAGACAGTGGACGGAAGTTTGATGAACCTGCTGTCATCGAAGCAATCTTGATTGCTGCGTGATCGGTTAGTGCGTGGCGTAATTCTGAATGTGGGTGGATAAACGCTGAACCTGGCAGCATTAAGCCCATTGCTTCAAATACCAACTGGTTGGTGTTTGCGGTGCCGTAGAATGTACAAGTACCCGGTGAGTGGTAAGCGCGGCATTCCATATCCAGTAGCGCATCTTTACCTACTTCGCCCGCTGCGTATTTTTGGCGAACGTCGACTTTCTCTTCGTTACTAATACCGGTCGCCATGAGGCCTGCAGGAACAAACGCAGTCGGAAGATGTGCATAAGCCAATGCGCCCATTAATTGTCCCGGTGCAATTTTGTCGCAGATACCCAATAGTAAGGTGGCATCAAACACATTATGGCTCAGTGATAGCGCGGTTGATTGGGCAATCAGATCACGTGAGAACAGTGACATATCCATGCCAGCTTGTCCTTGCGTCACGCCATCACACATTGCAGGTACGCAACCGGCAACTTGTGAAGTGTGACCGTATTCTGCCAACACTTTCTTAATTTGTTCTGGGTAGTACTGGTAAGGCTGGTGTGCGCTCAACATGTCGTTGTAAGCGCTGATCATCGCGACGTTCGAATGAGTAAAGTCGAGGATGTTCTTTTTCTCAGCCGAGCAAGATGCTGCGACGGCATGCGCAAGGTTGCCGCAGGTCAGGCCTACACGGCCTTTACCCGCGTCAGCTTGTTGTTGAGTACGTGCAAGGAAAGCGGCGCGGGTCTCGCGGCTGCGTTCAACTAAGCGTGCGGTAACTTCGAGAATTACGGAATGAGTCATAGTACTGCCTCTTGTTGAGCAACCAGTTGTTGTGCTGCGTTATCGACGATCTCTGCGATAGAGCAATCAATGCTCACTACGATGGTTTGCGGTTCGCTATCTGGACGCTCAAGGGTTTCAAACTGGCTGTTGACCATATTTTCCTTCATGAAGTGGCCTTGACGCTGACGCATACGTTCCATGATGAGATCTTTGCTGCCATCGAGGAATAGGAAGGTTACGTTCTCGTTACCTTCGCGAATCTGGTCGCGGTATTTTTTCTTTAATGCTGAGCAAACGATAATGCCGTGCTCATTTTTGCTTTCAAGGCTGTATGATGCATCGCGGATACGTTCTAGCCATGGCTTACGGTCGTCATCGTTCAGTGGTTGGCCTGAAGCCATTTTTTGAATGTTTGCACGTGGATGAAGATCATCACCATCAATGAATTTACGACCTAGCTTCTGCGCTAGTTGTTCACCAATTGTGCTTTTACCACAGGCGCAAACGCCCATCACGATGACACTGCTGCCAGCCATAACTAATCCTCTATAACAAATTTTGCGCGTGATCCCAATTTTGGCATTCACTTTTAAATATGGGTTTATCTTATTCGTGTTATCGGTAACATGTTACCGGTAACGTAAATAAATGTGAACCACAACACAAACTATAATTCTTAAAGGTGAACCTATGGAGCTGCTAACCCAAGCCTCTGACCCAACCTACTTATTAACGATTGCAGTCCTAGCGATTGCGGCGTTACTAGTACTGATTATTAAATTTAAAGTGCATGCATTTGCTTCACTGACTATCGTGAGCCTACTGACTGCAATCGCAACTGGCGTTGCTTCTGAGCAAGTTGTCCCAACTATGATGAGCGGCTTCGGTGGCACATTGGCATCGGTTGCGCTGCTGGTTGGCCTTGGTGCGATGATCGGTAAAATCCTAGAAGTGACTGGTGGCGCGAAAGTGCTCGCAGATACGTTGATTGGCCGTTTTGGTAAAGAGCGTGCACCATTTGCATTGGGTGTTGCATCACTTCTATTTGGTTTCCCTATTTTCTTTGATGCTGGCCTAGTGGTCATGATGCCAATTATCCTGAGCGTGGCAGCACGTTTTGGTGGCTCACCAATTAAATATGCACTGCCTTCAGCGGGTGCTTTTGCCGTAATGCATGGCTTTGTTCCGCCACACCCAGGTCCTGTTGCGGCCGCTGAATTCCTTGGTGCAAACATTGGTCTGCTACTGTTTGTTGGTATTCTAGTTGCGATCCCAACTTGGTATTTCGGTGCTTACTTGTTCGGTCTATACGCAGGTAAGAAATTCGATATCCCTCTATCAAAAGCATTTTTCAATAGCGATACGGTTATTGATGAAGCAAAACTGCCAAAATTTGGCACAGTAATGACGATTCTGGTTCTGCCAGTATTGCTTATCTGTCTAGATACGGTATTAAACACGTTGGCGGTTGCTGGCCTAATTGATGGCAAAACCGCGCTGGTTGAATTCCTACGTATGTTAGGTAAGACGCCAGTTGCACTGCTGATCACATTGATTGCGTGTTTAGCTATTTTCGCCAAAGACTACGGCATGGCGAAACTTGAAAAACTATGTGGTGATTCATTAGCACCTATCTGTGGTGTGATTCTAGTAACGGGTGCAGGCGGCATGTTCGGCGGCGTACTACGTGCGAGCGGTATTGGTGATGCACTTGCGGGTGTTCTGACTGATACAGGTATGCCTGTGATTGTTGCAGCATTCGTTATCTCTACTTGTTTACGTGTTGCTCAAGGTTCTGCGACCGTAGCACTAACAACCACAGCAGCTCTTATTGCGCCAGTAGTGGCAGCAACAACGGGTCTAAGTGAACTGGATCTATGTTTCATCGTGATTGCTATCGCGGGTGGTGCAACAGTACTGTCTCACTTCAATGACTCAGGCTTCTGGTTGGTTTCTCGTCTGCTTGATATGGATGAGAAGACGACGCTGAAGACTTGGACTGTTATGGAAACTTTACTTGGTGGTATCGCGTTTATTATCGTGGCAACACTAAGCTTTATTCTTTAGAGGTTATTCATGAAAACTCTTGAACAACGATTGAGCGAAATCAAAATCGTTCCTGTTATTGCCATCAATGATGTTGTACACGCACTACCACTTGCAAAAGTGTTGGTAGAAAACGGCCTACCATGTGCAGAAGTGACTTTCCGTACTGAAGCGGCTGCAGAGTCTATCCGTATTATGCGTGATGCTTACCCTGAGCTATTGATTGGTGCAGGTACTGTTCTAACCACAGAACAAGTTGATATCGCGATGGATGCGGGTGTGGACTTCATCGTAAGCCCAGGTTTCAACCCAACGACAGTGAAATACTGTCAGCAACGCAACATTCAAATCGTACCAGGAGTGAATAACCCTAGTTTGGTTGAGCAAGCGATGGAAATGGGACTGCGTACCCTGAAGTTCTTCCCAGCAGAACCATCAGGCGGCGTTGGTATGCTGAAAGCGTTAACGGCGGTTTACCCAGTAAGCTTTATGCCAACGGGTGGCGTGAGCCCTTCGAACGTTGAAGAGTACCTAGCGATTAAAGCGGTTGTTGCTTGTGGTGGTACTTGGATGGTGCCAACAGACATGATGGACAAAGGAGATTGGGAAGGTATCGCAGCATTGGTTCGCGCGCTTAACTAATCTATTGCAAGCTGTTCCGAATTTTGCAATTTCCTAAAAGAGAAAAGGGCGCTTAGGCGCCCTTTTTTATTGGTTCAATCTGCTCGCGACGTTCCCTTGGATCTACTGAACGTCTGCCGCAATATCTTTCGCTTTGAATTTCAGCTGCTGAATCACCAAACCAGCAATAATCAGCACCAAGCCGATTAAGGTCGTTGGGTGAATGTTTTCGCCAATAATGGTGGCGAGTAAAATAAGAGAAATAAACGGCGAAGCAAAAATTAGGTTACTGATGCGCGCGGTGTTTTGTGTCAGTTTCAAGGCGCTGAGCCACAAAACAAAGGTCACCCCCATTTCAAACAAGCCAACATAAGTCACCGCCAACCAACCAGACGGCGTGATTTGGCTCCAATCGGCGCCCTCCCAAATACTTAAGCCAATTGCAAATGGGATAGCGACTAAGAACCCAAGAAAGACGCCAACGACAGGGTCAGCTTTGTTTTTGGTATTCAGAATCCAATAGCCAGCCCACAATAACGTCGAGGCGAGAGCCAATGCTACGCCGAGCGGACTTTCGAAATTTAGCCCTAAAATATCGCCTTTGGTGGCAATAACCACCACACCCAAATAACTCAGCACACAGGCAAACCAATCTTGTTTTCGGATTTTTTGACCAAGGAAAAACGCCGCCATTAACGTCAATGTGATGGCCCAACTGTAGTTGATCGCTTGGGCTTGAGAGGCGGGCAGTAAATCGTAGGCTTTAAATAAAATAATGTAATACGCCAATGGGTTGATCAGGCCAAGCAACAGGTAATAACCCGGATTGGAAAAAAAGGTGGTCGACAGTGAAGCAAGCTTGCCTTGTAGGCCGCAAATGACCAGCAACACCAAAGCCGAGACAATACTGGCGATGGTGAGCATTTGAATTGGGGTAAATTCTGCCAAAGTAAGTTTGAATGCGGTCGCAACCGTTGACCACAGTAAAACCGCAGATAAGCCGAATCCTAGAGCGCGGCGTTCGTTCATAATATTCCTTTTATTTAGCCGAATTAGCCAAAACAGTCTGTAAAAACGTACCGTGAAAAGTAACTGCACAGTGTACGGGGTGCCTAGTGTATCTGCTGATTATCTAGCCGACAAACTGGACATTTATCCAGTGGTGAAATACCATTATTTTTAAGTAATAGAAAAGAGTTAACGCCTTATTATGCAATGGATTATTGAGAACCAAAGCGTGTTGTTGAGTGGCCTTGGTGGCGCGGTGGCGAGCGGTCTCGCGGCCGGTTGGTGGGTAAAACAAAAATTTAGCCTTGAAAGCCAGTTACTTGAACAGCAATTGCAATCCAATCAGCAGTTGGCAAACTCGCAAATCACCCAGTTGAAACAATTGCTTGTTGAGGCTCAACAAGAGTTGGATGAATTGGATCAAGATCGAGATAAAGCCGCTTACGAGTTAAAACAATCACACGGTAAATTGATGGCGGTAATGGAGAAGTTGCGCTATTTCGATGCGGTGAAACAGGAGCGCCAGCAATACGCCGAAGATCTGAATCAGGTTCGGGAGCAGAAATCACAGCTCGAAGCACAATTACGTGAGCAAGAGGCGCGTCATCAGCAAGCGCAACTCGCCAGCCAAGAGAAACTGCAGCTACTTGAGCAAGCCGAAGAACGTTTGAAACAGCAATTTGAACATCTTGCTAATCAGTTATTTGAAGAAAAAACGGCGAAAGTTGATCAACAAAACAAACAAAGTTTAGAGGGGTTACTCAGCCCACTGAAAGAGCAGCTTGAAGGCTTCAAGCGCCAAGTGAATGACAGTTTTAACCTTGAAGCTAAAGAGCGCCACACCTTGGTGCATGAGCTGAAAAACTTGCAGCGTTTGAATGAGGATATGACTCGTGAAGCGGTCAACTTAACGCAAGCGTTGAAAGGGGATAACAAACAACAAGGTAACTGGGGTGAAGTGGTGTTGGCGCGCGTATTGGCGGAATCAGGCTTGCGTGAGGGGCATGAATATCAAACGCAGGTGAGCCTGCAAAATGAGGCGGGCAAGCGCTACCAACCCGATGTAATAGTTCACTTACCCCAAGAAAAACAAGTGGTGATTGACTCGAAAATGGCGCTGGTGGCCTACGAGCGTTACTTCAATGCTGAAACCGATCGAGATAGAGCTCAAGCACTAAGTGATCACTTACTTGCCTTGCGTGGTCATATTAAAGGGTTGAGTCAAAAGGATTACCATCAATTAAAAGGCATTCGTAGCCTCGATTATGTATTGATGTTTATTCCGGTCGAGCCTGCTTTCCAGGTGGCTATTCAAGCTGACCCGAGCTTGGTTAAAGATGCGATGGAGCAAAATATTATTTTGGTCAGCCCAACCACCTTGCTGGTGGCACTGCGCACGATTGATAACTTATGGCGCAATGACCGTCAAAATCAAAATGCACAAATCATCGCGGAACGAGCCAGTAAGCTTTATGACAAATTGCGTTTATTTGTCGAGGATATGGAAGGGTTGGGGGGAGCACTTGATAAAGCCAATCAAAGTTACCAAGGCGCAATGAATAAGCTCGCGACGGGGCGCGGAAACGTGATTCGCCAAGCGGAAAGCTTTAAACAGTTAGGGGTTGAAGTGAAACGTCCAATCTCAAGTAATATTACGCAATTATCACAAACTGAGGATGTGACAGAAAATGAATATTTGGCTGAAAATGCACCGCAGTTAGAAAGACATCCGGCTGAGGATAAAGTAAACTAATCGGCCGCAGCTCAGGTCTGTGCCGCATCGACGTAAAACCCAGCCATATTGGGTCATGATGCGGCATAATGCGTATAAGCAATGCGTGTAAATAGTTATGCCGAGCTGTTCGAAGAGGATTAATCATGACGGATACCAACGTGCAGTCAAATACAGCGTTAGAAACACAAGAAACCACCCATTTTGGTTTTACCACCGTAGCCAAAGAAGAAAAAGTGGCCAAAGTTGCTCAAGTATTTCACTCAGTAGCGGCGAAATACGACATTATGAATGACTTAATGTCCGGTGGCGTGCATCGTTTGTGGAAGCGCTTTACCATTGATTGTAGTGGTGCGCGTCCAGGCCAACGTGTGCTTGACCTTGGTGGCGGCACGGGTGATTTGACTGCAAAGTTCTCACGCATTGTTGGTGAGAAAGGTCATGTGGTATTGGCAGATATTAACAACTCAATGCTGAATGTTGGTCGCGATAAACTGCGTGATAGCGGCATCGTTGGTAATGTTCATTATGTACAAGCTAACGCAGAAGAACTGCCATTCCCTGACGATTACTTTGATGTTATCACCATCAGTTTCTGTTTACGTAACGTAACCGATAAAGATAAAGCACTGCGTTCAATGTTCCGCGTGTTAAAGCCAGGTGGCCGTTTATTGGTGTTGGAATTTTCTAAACCGATCCTTGAGCCACTATCAAAAATTTATGATGCTTACTCGTTCCACCTATTGCCAAAAATTGGTGAAGTGGTGGCAAACGATGCAGATAGCTATCGTTACCTTGCTGAATCAATTCGCATGCACCCAGATCAAGACACCTTACAGGGCATGATGGATGAAGCGGGCTTTGAGCAAACCAATTACTACAATTTAACTGGTGGTATTGTTGCGCTACACCGTGGTTATAAGTTCTAGAGGTCACTATGCCATTTGAACCCTTGGTTACTGCCGTTATTGAAACCACACTCAATACTTTGATTAAAGACGATCCTGAATTGGGTCGTCGCTTGTCGCGCCTAAAAGGACAAGTGATCCAAATTCACCTTAAAGAAGTGAACAAAACCATTACCTTCATTTTTAGTCAGCAAATTGATGTGTTGGCCAACTACGAAGGTGAACCTGATTGTTATTTATCACTCAACTTGTCTGTTCTGCCTCAATTGCGTGAGCAAGCCAATATTACTAAGCTGATCAAACAAGATAAGCTGGTGCTGGAAGGGGACATCCAGTTGGCGCAAAAATTCTCGCAACTGATGACCGATTGTAAGCCGGATATCGCAGAGTGGTTATCGCGCGTGGTGGGTGATGTTGCGGCTCATTCACTGGTGAAAGGTGCTAGTCACTTTGGCTCATTGGTGAGATCACAGGTGACGAAACAGCAAGAGTACGTGGCACAAGTGATTACTGAAGAGTGGCGCTTGGCGCCTGCGCCGTTAGAAGTGGCGTATTTCTGTGATCAGGTTGACGATGTAAAAAGCCAAGCTGCCCGTGTGGAAGCAAAACTTAATCAGTTACTGGAGCGTGTATGACACCTTCGGAACTCCGTCGTCTCTATCGTATCGTTAAAGTTCAGCTTGAATACGGCTTGGATGAACTCCTGCCTAAGCATCAGTTGACTAAAGCGCCACTGCTGGCGCGTAAATCACTGTTTTGGATTAAAAACCAACATCCTGAAAAGCCCCTAGGCGAACGTTTACGTTTAGCACTGCAAGAACTTGGGCCGGTATGGATCAAGTTTGGCCAGATGATGTCGACGCGCCGTGACTTGTTTCCACCGCACATCGCAGACCCACTGGCTTTGCTGCAAGACCAAGTAGCGCCCTTTGATGGTCAATTAGCCAAAGAGCAGATGGAAAAAGCACTCGGTGGACCGATTGAGAATTGGTTTACTGAGTTTGATATCAAGCCATTGGCATCTGCTTCTATTGCACAGGTGCATACCGCGCGTTTAAAAGAGAGCGGGCAAGAGATTGTTTTGAAGGTCATTCGACCAGATATTCGCCCTGTGATTGATGCAGATCTAAAACTGATGTATCGCATGGCGCGTATAGTCGCCAAGGCGCAACCTGAAGCACGTCGTTTAAAACCGGTTGAGGTTGTGCGAGAGTATGAGAAGACTCTGCTTGATGAGCTAGACTTAAGAAGAGAAGCGGCCAACGCAATTCAATTGCGCCGTAACTTTGAAGGCAGCGAAGAACTCTATGTTCCCGAGGTGATGCCGGATTTCAGTAGTGAATCACTGATGGTTTCTGAGCGAATTTATGGCATTCAAGTATCAGACATCGAGGGCTTAATCGCCAATGGTACTGATATGAAATTGCTGGCTGAACGCGGTGTGAGTGTATTCTTTACTCAGGTGTTTCGCGATAGTTTTTTCCATGCAGACATGCATCCGGGCAACGTTTTTGTTGAGCCCGCACATCCAGAAAATCCACGTTGGATTGGCTTGGATTGTGGCATAGTTGGTACGCTTAATAGCGATGATAAGCGTTACTTGGCAGAAAACTTTTTGGCCTTTTTTAATCGTGATTACCGTCGTGTAGCAGAATTACATGTTGAATCGGGTTGGGTTCCACGTGAAACCAATATCGATGAATTTGAATTTGCGATTCGTATTGTTTGTGAGCCGATTTTTGCCAAACCGTTGTGTGAGATTTCTTTTGGTCACGTACTACTGAATCTGTTTAACACCGCGCGCCGTTTTGAAATGGAAGTGCAGCCACAGTTAGTATTGCTGCAGAAAACCTTGCTCTATGTAGAAGGGCTAGGGCGTCAGTTGTATCCTCAGTTGGATCTCTGGGCGACCGCGAAGCCTTTCCTTGAAACGTGGATGATGAATCAAGTTGGACCGCAAGCGCTGATCAATGCAGTTAAAGATCGTGCACCGTTC
Source organism: Vibrio ichthyoenteri ATCC 700023 (assembly GCF_000222605.1). Taxonomy (GTDB): domain Bacteria; phylum Pseudomonadota; class Gammaproteobacteria; order Enterobacterales; family Vibrionaceae; genus Vibrio; species Vibrio ichthyoenteri. The sequence goes on from NZ_AFWF01000193.1 coordinate 32,412, forward strand.
TGGGCGGAAAAACTACCAGAGTTGCCTGAGCTGTTGTATGACAGCTTACGCCAAGGTAAAGCGTTGAATGAGCGCATGGATCAGCTTTATCAAGGCTACCGTATGTCGAAGCGTCAGCAGGCGACAGGTAAATTTTTATTTGGTGTTGGTGCCACATTAGTCGTATGCTCGGCAATTATGGTCAACAGCACTTATGAGCAATTGTCACCACTTTGCGCAGTCTCTGGGGTCACATTTTGGTTGCTTAGTTGGCGAGCTTATCGCCGATAGGCGTTAGACTCACTCAATAATTTTTTTGATAGAACCCGAGGTAAAAGAAATGGGTGGTATTAGTATTTGGCAACTTCTAATTGTTGCTGTAATCGTTGTATTGCTGTTTGGTACTAAGAAGTTACGTAACATTGGTGGCGACTTAGGTAGTGCGGTTAAAGGCTTCAAAAAAGCAATGAGCGATGAAGATGCATCTCAAGATAAAAAAGATGCTGACTTTGAACCTAAGAATCTAGAGCAGCAGAAGACTGAAGCGACTGCTGAAACTAAGAAAGACAAAGAGCAGGCATAATACGTGTTTGATATCGGTTTTTGGGAACTGGTATTAATATCTGTCGTTGCTCTTGTTGTTTTGGGCCCAGAGCGTTTGCCGCATGCAATTCGCAGTGTTTCGCGTTTTGTTTCACAAGCGAAAACCATGGCAAACAGTGTGAAAGATGAAATCTCTCACGAGCTTAAGGTACAAGAGCTGCAAGAGAATTTGCGTAAAGCTGAAAAAATGGGGATGGAAGATCTATCGCCAGAGTTGAAGTCTTCAGTAGACGAACTTAAGAAAGCAGCGCAAGAGGTGCAACGTCCCTACGCTCAAAAGGCCGCGGAGACTGAAGTGGCTGTCAGTGATGAAAAACCACAGACTAGCCAAGCCATTGCGCCGGCAGATAAGAAAGCCGAGTAGCCTTTAAGTGAGGAGCTGCATGTGACGTGCGGCTCCTTTTTGATCTTCTAGAATGAGGTTTGATATGCCTTCTGTTGAGCAGACACAACCTTTAATTAGCCACTTGCTGGAGCTGCGCAATCGTCTTTTGCGAGCGTTGGTTGCGGTATTAGTGGTGTTTCTTGGTTTAATCTACTTTTCTGGTGATATCTACGAGTTTGTTTCAAAACCACTTGTCGACAAATTACCGGAAGGGGCGACGATGATCGCGACTGACGTCGCATCCCCTTTCTTTACTCCACTAAAATTAACCTTAATTGCATCGGTGTTTATTGCCGTCCCATTGATCCTTTATCAGGTATGGGCTTTTGTCGCACCAGGGTTGTATAAGCATGAACGTCGTTTAATTATGCCGTTGATGTTTTCCAGTTCACTGCTGTTCTACGCAGGCGTTTCCTTTGCGTATTTTGTGGTGTTCCCATTGGTGTTTGGCTTCTTTACCGCGATATCGCTGGGAGGGGTTGAATTTGCGACCGATATTTCCAGTTATCTCGATTTTGTTCTTGCGCTGTTTATGGCGTTTGGTATTGCGTTTGAAATACCTGTAGCGATCATTTTATTGTGTTGGACGGGGGCGACCTCACCAGATGAGTTAAGAGCGAAGCGTCCTTACATTATCGTGATTGCTTTCGTAGTCGGTATGCTACTGACACCGCCAGATATCATTTCACAAACGCTATTGGCTATCCCAATGTGTTTGCTGTTTGAGGTGGGATTGTTCTTTGCGCGTTTCTATGTCCGTAAGGATGATGACGAAGAAGAGCAAGTCGAAGAGTAATGATAGCGATATGAAAAAGGTTGGCGATGCCAACCTTTTTTTATGCCTGTAATTTGCAAATCAAATGTTGTTCGCTGCTAAAGCCTTATAGATTAAACAGCGTTTTTGCGTTGTGGCTAGTAAGTTCGTCCACTTGCTGCAAGCTTATCTCGCGCAGATCGGCAATACGCTGTGCGACCAATTGGGTGTAAGCGGGTTCGTTACGTTTGCCGCGATGTGGCACCGGTGCTAGGTAAGGGCAGTCGGTTTCAAGAATGACATAATTAAGATCTAAAGTAGGGATCACTAAATCCATCCCGCCATTTTTAAAGGTTGATACGCCACCCAGACCTAAGTGGAAACCGAGATCATTAATTGCTTTCGCTTCTTCCACACTGCCGCCAAAACAGTGGAATACACCACTTAACGAACCATCTTGTTGCTTGCTAAGTAGGCCAAGAGTTTCTTCTATGGAGTCTCGGGTATGAATCACGACCGGTAGGCTCATCTCTTTGGCCCAGTTTAATTGCGTGATGAAGGCTTTCTCTTGTTCTGCGCGGTAGGTTTTATCCCAATAAAGATCGATACCAATTTCACCAACGGCAATAAAGTTGTGTTTGCTGAACCAGCTATAAATGGTTGCGAGGGTTTGATCGACATTGCCATCAACATAACAAGGGTGAAGCCCCATCATCGAACGACAAACATTAGGATAGGTCGCTTCGGTTTTGAGCATAGGCTCAATGGAATCTAGATCGATATTAGGTAAGAGAATTGTATCGATACCCTGTGCAAGAGCTCGTTGGACGACTTCATCGCGATCATTATCAAATTCGCTGGCATAGATATGGGCATGGCTATCGATCATAGTGCTTCTCGTTGTGTCTAAACTGAGCAAAGTATACGGCAGTGTGAAGCCAAGGTCATTTTTTGCATTTTTCATGCTTGGATCTAGCGCGCGCTGGCGAGAGTGATATGATTCTTGGTAAGCACTTTCACCAGATGAAGGAGAATAGAGTGTCAATTTCCATTCAAGGTCAATTTCCTGGTCGCCGTATGCGCCGTATGCGCAAACACGACTTCAGCCGCCGTTTAATGGCAGAAAATCAGTTAACGGTGAGCGATCTGATCTACCCGATGTTTGTTCTAATGGGTAAAGACCGCCGTGAAGCGATCGAGTCAATGCCAGGCATTGAACGCCTATCGATTGATTTGCTATTGGAAGAAGCTCAATACCTAGCGCAGCTAGGAGTGCCAGCGATTGCTCTGTTCCCTGTCGTTAATCAAGATGCGAAAAGTTTGTGTGCTGCAGAGGCATATAATCCTGAAGGTCTTGTTCAACGTGCGGTTCGTGCGTTAAAAGAGCATGTGCCAGAAATGGGGGTGATCACCGATATCGCTTTGGACCCATTCACCACTCATGGTCAAGATGGCATCATTGATGACGAAGGTTATGTACTGAATGATGAAACAACTCAAGTATTGATCAAGCAGGCTTTGTCTCACGCAGAAGCGGGGGCAGATGTTGTTGCGCCATCAGATATGATGGATGGTCGTATTGGTGCGATTCGCCAAGCGTTAGAAGAAGCGGGCCATATCAATACCCAAATCATGGCGTACTCAGCGAAATACGCATCTTGCTACTATGGACCATTCCGTGATGCCGTTGGTTCTGCATCAAACTTGAAAGGTGGTAATAAGAAAAACTACCAGATGGATCCGGCAAATAGTGATGAAGCCTTGTATGAAGTGGCAATGGACATCAATGAAGGTGCGGATATGGTGATGGTTAAACCGGGTATGCCGTATTTGGATATTGTTCGTCGTGTAAAGAGCGAGTTGCAAGTACCAACCTTTGCTTATCAAGTCTCAGGCGAGTACGCGATGCACAAGGCGGCGATTCTCAATGGTTGGTTAAGTGAACGTGATACTGTTATGGAATCATTACTATGCTTTAAGCGCGCAGGTGCTGACGGCATTCTGACTTACTTTGCTAAAGATGTAGCGCAATGGTTAGCAGAAGATAATGCACAAGCGGCACAGCATCTACGTGGTAAATAACCTTGCTGTGTGATACGCAACAAGAAGAGGTCGGCGAAAGCCGGCCTTTTTTATGTGTAGTGAAAAAGAGCAATGCTGTAATGATGTTATAGAGTGATTGTAAATACGCTAAAAAGAAATGAGATTTTTTCTCATTTAGATGTTGACTATGTAAATGAGAATCATTATTATCAATCTCGTCTTAGGGAATGAGGCTGTTCACAAGGATGTTGAGTCATTAATTTTAAGTAATTGAATTTGATGGCGACACAGAATTTAATGAACTTGCACAAGTTCTTTTTGACACGACATTGCTCACATTGCTTCCAGTGTAATTTATAGCTATATGGCAAAGCCGCATGTTCCACATGAAACGCTTTGACACTTTTTTGCTAGGCGACATCGAAAGATGTCGCTTTTTTTATCTCTGCAATTTGTCCCTGCACAAAAGGACACCAGCAGTCTTTTCCACAATTGAAGATCGTTTTTAGATCTCAATTGAAAGGGTCGATCCTACAATATAACCTTTAAAAACAAAGCCTTCTATTTGGTTGGACCACAAAAATCGGTCGGCAAAATAGCATTGGATAATTATTATAAACAGAGTTATCCACAGAAGGTGGCTGAGGTTGTTGAGATTCTAAACAAATGTCGCAAGAGACATCACAGACTTTGCATGGCATCGCTGCCACAGTCGTGGCATTCTAAGCAGATCTTATTTTGCATTTTCTTTGGAAACTAAAAGACTATGGCCCGTATCCCAGATAACCCGTTAATTCTGATCGACGGTTCTTCCTATCTATACCGTGCATTCCATGCTTACCCTGGCACCATGAGTAATGGTGATATCCCAACCAATGCGGTTTATGGCGTGGTAAACATGCTGCGTAGCATGATGCGTCAGTTTGCATCGGATCGTATTGCGGTGATCTTCGATGCGAAAGGAAAAACCTTCCGTGACGATATGTATCCGGAATACAAGGCAAATCGCCCGCCGATGCCAGATGATCTTCGCTGTCAGATCGAACCCCTACACAACGTTATTCGTGCGATGGGTCTGCCATTGATCTCGATCTCGGGCGTGGAAGCGGATGATGTAATTGGTACGTTAGCGCACCAGGCATCACAACAGGGTATCCCTGTACTTATCAGCACTGGCGATAAAGATATGGCGCAGCTGGTGGATGAAAACGTCACCTTGATCAATACCATGACCAACGTCGTGCTTGATCGTGAAGGTGTGATTGAAAAATTTGGTATTCCACCTGAATTGATCATCGATTACCTCGCGCTGATGGGCGATAAAGTGGATAACATTCCTGGTGTGCCGGGCGTGGGTGATAAAACAGCGACCGCTTTGTTGCAAGGTATTGGCAGTATGGAAACGCTGTATCAGAATCTTGATGATATCGCGCCGCTGGGCTTCCGTGGCTCAAAAACTATGGCCAAGAAACTGGAAGACAACAAAGAAAATGCATTGCTTTCTTACCAGCTCGCGACCATCAAGCTTGATGTAGAAATGGAGTTCAAACCTGAACAGCTAGTAAAAGAGCAACCAAATACTGATGAACTGATCAAACTGTACGGACAGCTCGTTTTCAAGTCGTGGCTTAATGAGCTACTTGAAGGTGGCACCGGTGTGGTTGAAGCGATTGAGAAGAGTGGCGCAGCGGCTTCATCAGCGCCTGCTGCAAGCGAAAACCAAGTGGAAATTGACCGTTCAGCGATCAGTATTGACCGTAGCCAATACGAGACCATTCTTGATCAAGAGCGCTTTAATCATTGGCTTGAAAAACTTAAAGCAGCTGATGTTTTTGCCTTCGATACAGAAACAGACAGTCTTGATTACATGGTTGCAAACCTTGTCGGTGTCTCTTTTGCCACTGAAGAAGGAGTCGCTGCTTATGTTCCTGTGGCCCATGACTACTTAGATGCGCCAGAGCAACTTGACCGTACTTGGGTATTAGAGCAACTAAAGCCGTTGTTGGAAGATGATAACCAAGCGAAAGTAGGCCAAAACCTAAAGTATGATGCGAGTGTGTTAGCGCGTTACGATATTGAAATGCGCGGCATTAAGTTCGATACCATGCTGGCATCTTATGTTTATAACAGCGTTGGCGGCAAACATGATATGGATAGCTTGGCGTTGCGCTTCTTACAACATAGCTGCATCTCATTTGAGCAAGTGGCTGGTAAAGGTAAGAAACAGCTGACCTTTGACCAAATCGATCTTGAACAAGCATCGCCATATGCCGCTGAAGATGCTGATGTAACGTTACGTTTGCATCATCGTTTAAATGCAAGCCTGGCAAAAGACGAAAAGCTTAACGCGATTTATCATGAAATTGAGATGCCATTGGTGCCAGTGTTATCGCGAATTGAGCGCACTGGCGTATTGATTGATGACATGAAGCTGTCTGCGCAATCGCAAGAAATAGCGGTTCGTTTGGATGAGTTGGAACAAAAAGCGTATGAGCTTGCTGAGCAAGAATTCAATATGAATTCACCAAAGCAGCTGCAAGTATTGTTGTTTGAAAAAATGGGTCTGCCGGTAATCAAGAAAACGCCATCAGGTACGCCTTCAACCAATGAAGAAGTGCTGCAAGAGCTCGCGTTGGATTATCCGTTACCAAAGCTGATTTTGGAATATCGTGGCTTGGCTAAGCTCAAATCGACTTACACTGATAAGCTGCCAAAAATGATCAATGCAGAAACCGGTCGCGTGCATACGTCATACCATCAAGCCGTTACTGCGACGGGGCGTTTATCTTCGACCGATCCAAACTTACAAAATATCCCAATTCGTAATGAAGAAGGACGTCGTATTCGTCAGGCCTTTATTGCTCCGCACGGTTATAAGATTCTCGCGGTCGACTATTCGCAAATTGAATTGCGTATTATGGCGCACCTTTCGGGTGATAAAGCGTTGCTTGAAGCATTCCGTGAAGGTAAAGATATCCACGCAGCTACCGCTGCGGAAATCATGGGTACCACGATTGATCTGGTTTCATCAGAGCAGCGTCGCCGTGCTAAAGCTGTTAACTTTGGCTTGATTTACGGCATGAGTGCGTTTGGTTTGGCGAAGCAGCTGGGCATTCCTCGTGGCGAATCGCAAGATTACATGAACAAGTATTTCGAGCGTTATCCTGGCGTGATGCAATATATGGAAGACACGCGCAGCGCGGCTTCTGAGCAAGGCTATGTTGAAACCATTTTTGGTCGTCGTTTACATCTACCAGAAATTCAATCTCGCAACGGCATGCGTCGCAAAGCGGCTGAACGTGCTGCGATCAACGCACCGATGCAGGGCACAGCGGCTGATATCATTAAAAAAGCGATGTTATTGGTTGATGAGTGGATTGAAAAAGAAGGCGATGGTCGTGTTAAATTGTTAATGCAAGTGCACGATGAATTGGTTTTTGAAGTTCAAGAGTCTGCGTTAGGCGAAATTGAAACAAAAGTACAAGAATTGATGGAATCAGCAGCAACGCTCGCCGTGCCGTTGATTGCTGAAGCGGGTCATGGTGATAACTGGGATCAGGCTCATTAGACAAAAATTGTACAATTAGAGCTAAATAGCATGAGCCAGCGCACAAACGCTGGCTTTTTTTTGATGTTAAAAAAGCCCAGTAGAACAATGCTTTTCTGTTGCTGAATAAGACAAAAGTGAAAAAAACTTACAAAAATAGTTTCCATCACTGACCAATTGTTGTACATTAATCGACGTAGGGTACAGAGGTAAGATGTTCTATCTTTCAGACCTTTTGTTTCACGTTATTGGATTAGGCTGATTCAGCCGCCCCAGCCAGTGTTTGGCTGGGGCGTTTTTTATTGTGCCAAGCAAAAATATCTAATAAAGAATAACTTACCTGCAAATCTAGCTCATTTCTTTTATTTTCCCAGTCATTCGTGAACAACTTACAATTATTAAACTATTCTGAAACAATATCTTTCACGTTGAAAATTTTTGTAATATTTTTTCATGGCATTATTGTTATTTCTGTTAAAAAATAAAGATTAAGCTTATATTCTCAAACCGTTGTTTTACAGTGGAAATAACCCCCAAATTGGCGGTCATTTTTTGGTGTTTTTTATCTGATAAGATGACGAAAAGAGTGGGAATATAAATAACCAGGCATAAAAAAACCTCGCACTAGGCGAGGCTTTTAATAATAGCAAACGGCTTATTCGCCATCGAAATCTGCATGATCGTCTTGGTCAATATCTTGCTCTACAAGGTGAGCAAATGCAGGTGCAAACCACTCATCTAATTTGTTACGCAACACATCAACACCGATTCCTTTTAGTGACGAGAAAGCATCAACTTTCACTGTGCCACCAAAACCAATTGCTTCTTCTTGGATCTTTAAAAGCTGTGCTTTACGTGCGCCACTTTTTAGTTTGTCCGCTTTGGTTAATAGCACTTGTACTGGAATACCGCTATCAACAGCCCAGAAGATCAACTGCTGGTCCAAATCTTTCATTGGGTGACGAATATCCATTAGCACCACCAAGCCTTTTAAGCATTGGCGTTGTTGTAGGTATTCACCCAAAGATTTTTGCCATTTCTTCTTTAATTCCAACGGAACTTGCGCGAAACCGTAACCCGGTAGATCGACAATGTGACAACCTTCGGTCACCTTAAAAAGGTTGATCAATTGGGTACGACCAGGTGTTTTACTGGTTTTCGCCAAGCTCTTTTGGTTGGTTAGGCGGTTCAAAGAGCTTGATTTACCCGCGTTGGAGCGTCCGGCGAACGCAATTTCGATTCCCTCATCCTCTGGCAAATGACGAATATCAGGTGCACTTGTGATGAAATGGGTGTTTTGGTAATTAATTTTTACGCTCACTGTTAACTCCATCTCGACTTTGTGTAGTCAATTGATTACTTTTTTGTGAAATTGTGTAAAATAACCGCACTCGGCATAAGATCGCTTATTGTAGCATGAGTGGCAATGCAGAGTGGTACTGGAAGCTTGATAATTATAATGGAATGTCATGAAGAAATTAGCGCTAATTGTGAGCCTTTTAGCCAGCTGCTCCGTGTGGGCCCAAGGCAGTATTGAAGCTGGTAAAGAAAAATCTCAAACTTGTGTCGCATGCCATGGGGCAGATGGCAACAGTTTACTTGGAATGTATCCGTCACTTGCGGGTCAGCATGAAAAGTACCTTGAGAAACAGCTTAAAGATCTCAAACTTGGTATGACAAGTGGTGGTAAGCAAGGCCGTTACGACCCCGTGATGAGTGGTATGGCTCTTCCTTTAAACGAACAAGACATGGCTGATCTGGCTGCTTATTATGCCTCTTTGCCTTTGGCGCATAGTTCAACGCCAGAAAATGTGGTCGCGCAGGGTAAAGTCCTTTACACCGCAGGTGACGCCGAGCGAGGCCTAACAGCTTGTATCGCTTGTCATGGACCACGTGGTAATGGTACTGAGTTGTCTGGTTTTCCAAAGATTTCGGGTCAGCAACCTGACTACATTAAAGCTCAGCTGATGAAGTTTCGCGATGGTACGCGTGAGAATGATATGAACGCTATGATGCGTGATATCGCTAAAAAACTCACCGATGAAGATATTGATACCTTATCGAATTACATGGGTGGCTTACACTAAGCCCATCACATGCCTTATCGCTACGTAAGTACTTAAAAAAGCCGCACAATGTTGCGGCTTTTTTATTGTCACCTATTTCTATTATTACACCGAGCAAAAGAGAATCGTCGGTAACAGCAAGTGCTGCGCAGAGATGTGATCGCAATCACGTGCGTTTATTTCGCTCAAGGACGATCTTGCCTTGGGGTGTGTAGGAGATTAACCATAGCGTTGCAAGAAAAAATGCCGCCATCTAAATTAATAAAAATAAAATCAATAGCTTAAATTTGAGCTCTTTTTTTGAGCACTGTTTTTTGCTTTTATGGGTTGTACAGAATAAGCGTTATCGTAAAGTAGTCTTACAGTACAGGACGTGTAGTAGGATGATAGGCTGGGAAGGCCTCCACGGATGCAAGCAATGAATGCTTGGTGATGAATAAGGATATTGGGGCGGTAGGATACCGGCTCAAATAAGGATGGTTGACTCGTCTAACGGTTTAGACAGGGAAACGGATCAGGCGCAGGATTAGCCCAGTAACAGGATGTTGAAAAGGAAAGCCAAAACTCATCAGGATGATGGCAAACAACACCTTTTGGCAGGGAAAGCACTAAGAACAAATGGAATTTTGGAGTACAACTTTTTGTACGACTCAGTTTTGCCCTTGTGGCATTTAGAAAGCGATAGGCCATCTATCGCTTTTTTTATCTCTATTTTTTACCAATTTGACGATAAATTGCACAATAGTACTCCACTCTAAGCTGACTTTCTGGTATGTTTCGCATCCCCGTTTGAGGATGTAAAGATGCACCATTGTCCGCTTTGTCAAAGCAATCACACTCATCACTACTTTGAAGACAAACACCGCCAGTACCTCGAATGTTCGAACTGTGCACTGGTCTTTGTTAATCCAGAGCAGCGATTGGATGCTAAAGCTGAAAAAGCGCATTATGATCTGCACGAAAACAATCCCAGTGACTTGGGTTATCGCCGCTTTTTATCACGCATGGCTGATCCTATTTGCCAACGTGTGGCATCTCAATCTCACGGGTTAGATTTTGGTTGTGGGCCAGGGCCAACACTTTCGATAATGTTGGAAGAGCTGGGCCATACCATGAAGTTATACGATATATACTACCACCCACAACGCGCGGTGTTAGAGCAACAGTATGACTTCTTGACTGCTACAGAAGTGATTGAGCACTTATATGAGCCAGCTCAAGTGTGGCAGCAATGGTTGAATTTAGTTAAGCCCGGTGGCTGGCTTGGTATTATGACCAAGATGGTTATCGATGTAGAAGCGTTTGCCCATTGGCATTATAAAAATGATCTCACTCATGTGATCTTTTTTAGCCAAGCAACGTTTGAATACTTGGCAGAGCGGGATAAGCTCGAACTTGAATTTGTAGGAAATGATGTAATTTTACTGAGGAAAACCCAGTAATGAGTCGTAGTAAAAAATCTAGATCAGGCGGCCCTGCTGCTGATGTTATCGTTGTTCGTAACCGTACCCAATCAGATGTTGAAGGTCGTGAACGTAAAAGAGACAAAAAGCGTAAAGGCTTAAAAACTGGCACGCGCAACTCTGAAGCGAAACAAAATAAGCAACAGCAATCAGCGCAACAGCGTGATCCTCGCTTAGGCAGCAAGAAGAAAATTCCTCTTATTGTCACTGAAGTGAAAAAACCAACTAAGGCAGAGCGTCGCGTTAGTGCAGCGAAAGAGCTAGAAATGTTGGAAAATGACGCTCAACTTCTAGTATTACTGGATCGTATCGAAGATGGTGAGAACCTAGGTTCGGGTCTACAGAAATATGTCGATGAGAAGCTAAATCGCATCGAAGTACTGATGAAGCAATTGGGTCTTTACGAAGAAGACATCGCTGACGATGTTGAAGAAGAAGAGATGCCAGCACCAGTAGCGAAGAAAGCGACGAAAAAATCAAGCTCAGACGAAGATCTACTGTCTGAATTTGAATCGTTCGATTTCGATCAATTTAAAGGATAACAGTCAGTATGAACGTAACCTTATTAGCCTTTGTCGGTGGAATTATTATTCTTGGCTTAGCGTCTTACGCAGGTTACCTTCTTCTCCAACTGAAGAAGCAAAAGGAATTGCAGCTTAAACATCAAAAGCTAGCGATTGAAAAACGTAACGCGAATATCTTTGAAAACGTCAACACACTTTGTTTGGCCGGGATTCAAGGACAATGTGATTTGTCAGAAATCAGCATTCGCGTTTACTGCATTATGGATTACGTTCAAGGTGATAACCGCGTGGATTTCGATACGAAGTTTCCGGCTACCGCTGAGCTCTACCATATCGTGAAGGACATGGCGCGTGGTGAAGATCGCCAAGCGCTGCCAAAACAACAGCGTATGCAACAGAATTTGGCCCGTCAAAAAGCAGAATCTCGCCTGCAAGATGCGATTGTTGATGAATTAAAACTGCTGCAAGAAACCGTGCAGCCGCTCAACAATCAAATCAATATTCAAATGCTTTAAGCCCCAACGGTAGTTCAACCAGACGATATTGCCTCGATCGCTTACACTTAGTAGTGAGTGATCGAGTTAGCAGTTCTGAGTTTTGCTACTCAAAAAACGGTTTGCTTTAGTTTCTACTTTTTAGGGCTATGGCAAAATAGGCCGTTCACATAACCATGACCTTTCAGTCACAAAGTGGAAATATCACCATGTCGCAGCAAGTAGTCGCAAGCCAACAAATTGTGTGGGATCAAACCGTTCTAGATAAGTACAACTACTCTGGGCCGCGTTACACATCTTACCCAACCGCATTAGAGTTTCATGAAGCTTTTACGGTGGCAGATTATGACATGGCGTGTGCCGCATACCCTGATCGACCACTCTCGCTTTATATCCATATTCCTTTTTGTCACAAGCTTTGTTACTACTGTGGTTGTAACAAGGTCATTACGCGACATGCGCACAAAGCGGATGAATATTTAGATGTACTAGAGGCTGAAATTCGCACGCGTGCGAGCTTGTTGCAAGGTCGCCGAGTGACGCAATTGCACTTTGGTGGTGGTACACCAACCTTTTTATCAAAAGCACAAATCAGTCGTGTGATGGCGATTTTACGCGGCGAATTTGATTTCGAGCCTACCGCAGAAATCAGCATCGAAGTTGATCCGCGCGAAATTGAGCTTGATGTACTAGACCACTTACGTGGTGAAGGTTTTAACCGCCTCAGTATTGGCGTGCAAGATTTCAATAAAGAAGTGCAAAAGTTGGTTAACCGTGAGCAAGATGAAGACTTTATTATTGCAATGGTTAAGCGCGCCAAAGAGCTCGGCTTCCGCTCAACTAATCTTGATTTGATCTACGGGCTACCAAAACAGACCAAAGATTCTTTTGCTGAAACCTTAAAGCAAGTGTTGGAAATGCAACCGGGTCGTCTATCGGTGTTTAACTACGCGCACATGCCGCAATTGTTTGCAGCCCAGCGTAAAATTAAAGATGAAGACCTGCCGCAAGCGTCGGAAAAAATGCATATTCTGCAAGACACCATTGCAACACTGACTGGTGCAGGCTATCAATTTATTGGTATGGATCACTTTGCCTTGCCAGAAGATGAATTGGCAGTGGCTCAGCGAGAAGGCATATTGCATCGTAACTTCCAAGGCTACACCACCCAAGGTGAGTGTGACTTGGTCGGTTTTGGTGTTTCGGCGATTTCAATGATTGGTGATGCATACGCACAAAACCAGAAAGAATTGAAAAAGTACTACGCACAAGTGAACGAGCAGCGCCACGCATTGTGGAAAGGCGTATCATTGGATAATGACGATTTGATTCGTCGTGAAGTGATTAAGCAGTTGATTTGTAACTTTAAGCTCGATAAAGACTTCATCGAAAAAGAATTCAAACTCGAGTTTAACCGCTACTTTGCTCAAGACTTGGAGCTACTACAAACCTTCATTAATGATGAGCTGGTGGAAGTGGATGAGAGCGAAATTCGCGTTACATTACGTGGTCGTTTATTGATTCGTAATATCTGTATGTGTTTCGATAAATACTTACGTGATCGCGCGCGTCAGCAACAATTCTCTCGCGTAATCTAATCGCCTTAGTGAGTTAGCTTGATTTGAAAGCCACGCATTTGCGTGGCTTTGTCGTTTAAGGCGTAATGAATTTCTCTTGTGCTACCTTCCATAACGCCTTGATGAGCGGGTTGTCTAATTGCGAACGTTTGCAGCATACACCCAGCTCAAACGGAGCGATTGAAGCCACTTTTAAGCGTTCTATCTTATCTCTTACTGGACTATTGTTGATCACCACATCTGGTGCAATGCCCACACCACACCCTAGTGCCACCATACTGACAATCGCTTCATGTCCCGACACTTGGGCGTAAATATTAGGTTTGATTTTCATCGCCTTAAACCACGTATTGGCACGCTCGCGAGCGGTACCCGCTTCAGGGACGATAAATGGAATGTCACTCCAATTGGGTCTTTGTTGTTGCAGCTCTTGGGCAAAGAGGCTTATCCCAGATGGTGCAATTACCGATAGAGGAATTTCACTAATAATCTCAAATGCTACTCTTGAAGGCAGTTGGCTCGGCATGGCTGAAATTGCGATATCCGCTTCATCATTAAGCACTTTATCGATCGCTTGCGCAGGGTCACCGGTTGAGAGTTTGAATTCAATAAAAGGGTGCTGAAGGCGGAACTCAGAGAGAAGTTCTGGCAGATGACTGTAGCTGGCCGTGACCGAGCAAAACAGACGTATTTCACCTTTTAGTTCTTGGTTTTGGTCAACAAATTGCACCTGATAGTTTTGCCATTCGGCGAGGATGTTCAGCGCCACCGGCAACAATTTTTTGCCCGAAGGGGTCAGTTCCACACTGCGATTGTCGCGCAAGAACAGTGCTTGACCAGATTCTGCTTCCAGCTTTTGGATCTGACGGCTTAAAGCTGATGGGCTAATGTGCATTGCTGAAGCGGTCTTGGCAAAGTTCTTACTTTCACATAGGTGAATGAAAAGCTGCAGACTCTTAATGTTCATTTTAGTTACGTCCATGTTGCATAAATTGCAATTACTAATTGTGAATATATCACTTTAAGCAATTTAATGTCTGCTTTAGTATCAGGTTATTCGGTAAGCAAAATTACCGACCAAACGGACATTATTCTTAAAGGAGAGCCCTACAATGGCTAACTATTTCAATACCCTAAACTTGCGTGAGCAACTAGACCAATTAGGTCGTTGTCGTTTTATGGACCGTTCAGAGTTTGCAACAGAAGCAGATTTTCTGAAGGGTAAAAAAGTAGTCATTGTTGGTTGTGGCGCACAAGGTCTTAACCAAGGTCTTAACATGCGTGACTCAGGCCTAGATGTAGCATATGCACTTCGCCAAGCAGCGATTGATGAGCAGCGTCAGTCTTACAAAAATGCCAAAGAGAATGGTTTTGAAGTGGCAAGCTACGAAGCGCTAATCCCACAAGCAGACCTAGTGGTTAACCTAACACCAGACAAGCAGCACACAAACGTTGTAGAAACGGTAATGCCGTTGATGAAGCAAGGTGCAGCGCTAGGTTACTCACATGGCTTCAACATTGTTGAAGAAGGCATGCAAATTCGTTCTGACCTGACGGTTGTTATGGTTGCGCCTAAGTGTCCAGGTACTGAAGTTCGTGAAGAATACAAACGTGGTTTTGGTGTTCCAACGCTTATCGCTGTACACCCAGAGAATGATCCAAAAGGTGAAGGTTGGGACATCGCTAAAGCTTGGGCTGCAGCAACAGGTGGCCACCGCGCTGGTTGTCTAGAATCTTCATTCGTTGCGGAAGTGAAGTCGGACCTAATGGGTGAGCAAACGATCCTATGTGGCATGCTGCAAGCTGGCTCAATTGTTTGTTACGAGAAGATGGTTGCAGAAGGTATCGACCCAGCATACGCCGGCAAACTACTGCAATTTGGTTGGGAAACGGTAACAGAAGCACTGAAGTTTGGTGGCATCACGCACATGATGGACCGTCTATCAAACCCAGCAAAAATTAAAGCGTTTGAGCTTTCAGAAGAGTTGAAAGATCTAATGCGTCCACTGTACAACAAGCACATGGATGACATCATTGAAGGTGAGTTCTCTCGCACTATGATGGCTGACTGGGCAAACGATGATGTTAACCTACTAGGTTGGCGTGCAGAGACCGGTGAAACAGCGTTTGAAAACTACCCAGAATCAAACATTCAAATCTCAGAGCAAGAGTACTTTGACAACGGTATCCTAATGGTTGCGATGGTGCGCGCAGGGGTTGAGCTAGCATTTGAAGCGATGACAGCATCAGGGATTATTGATGAGTCTGCTTACTATGAATCACTGCACGAATTGCCGCTAATCGCGAATACGATTGCTCGTAAGCGTCTATACGAAATGAACGTAGTAATCTCAGATACGGCAGAATATGGTAACTACCTATTTGCCAATGTTGCAACGCCGCTACTGCGTGAGAAGTTTATGCCATCAGTAAATACCGATGTGATTGGTAAAGGCTTGGGTGAAACATCAAACCAAGTGGATAACCAACAGCTAATCGATGTAAATGATGCGATTCGTAACCACCCAGTTGAGTACATTGGCGAAGAGCTACGTGGTTATATGACAGATATGAAGCACATCGCTGTAGGCGGCTAATCTCATAGTCTGAGCATGTGTTATGGGATAACGTCGTTGTCTGATGTGCTGATTTACTTGCGAAAACGGCGCGTCTTCTTCTTGAAATGAAGCGTTATCCCTGCGTTTTTGATTTGAATCGAGGACGCAAAAATAAAGACAGCAGCGACAAAAAAGGCTTGTTCCAAATGGACCAAGCCTTTTTAATTTCTCGCTTCTCGCTT
>NZ_AFWF01000192.1 GCF_000222605.1 Vibrio ichthyoenteri ATCC 700023
CGGATGCGACGCACCCAACTATCAAACTCAAGGGTGACGATAAGTCCGGCGTGATTGCCGACAACAAAGGTCTTCACGACCTGACGGCGACCGTGCTCGATGTGAATGGCAACGCGATTGAAGGGATCCTAGTGACCTTTAGTTCCACGACAGAAGGAGCCACGGTCACGAAAGAAGCGACTACCGATAATGATGGTTTGGCGAAGGCGGTGATCACCTCGATTAAAGCGGGTGGTAATGTGGTGGTGGCAAAAGTGGGTGATAAATCTGCTGATGTGTCGGTGGAGTTTGTAGCGGATGCGGCGTATCCAGAGAAAGTGCTTGTTGTTGGGC
>NZ_AFWF01000191.1 GCF_000222605.1 Vibrio ichthyoenteri ATCC 700023
GGTCGATGACTTCTTTTACTGCTGCCAAAAACTCTATGTAGCCTGTTTTTGGCGTATCAATACGCAAGCGATGAACCACTTGGGCATCGTGAGGGGATACAATTACCCCCTCCACTTTGGTCCCGCCGATATCAAGACCAATTAGCATAGGCCGGCCTCAACCAGTTGAGCTAATCTCGCTTGGTTTTCTGGCGTTACTTGATTCATTGGGCGACGGCATACTTCTGACGATAGAATCCCTTTCAGTTTCAGTACATATTTCAAACCAGGGATAACACCTGCCGCAACTAACGCGTCAATAACTTGATTAGCTTCACGCTGCAATGCTGTTGCTTTAACAACGTCACCCGCTTCAATCGCTGCATTAATATCTAAAATGCGCTGCGCTTGAATATTGTAAGTTGAACCGATCCCCCCCTTAGCTCCTGCAACCAAACCAGAAGCTAAGATCTCATCGAAGCCGTTGAAAATGGTTTTTTCTGGGTTAGCTCGAGTTAATTGCTCCATCTGATACAAATCTGCTGAAGTCTGTTTCAGCGCGACAACGCCATCAAGATTAATCAACTCATTGATTTGGTCACGGCTTAAACTCATCCCAGAAAATGCAGGGAAGTTATAAACAATCATTGGCTTACCAGCCGCTTGTACGATATCTGAATAGTGTTTTTTCAACTGTTCAAAACCGACTGGGTAGTAAAATGGCGTCACTGCAGAGATGGCATCATACGGAAGATTACCCGCGGCTTTTGCTAAGATTTCACTCTTCTTAGTCGAGATATCACCAACATGCGCGATTAAGGTCATGTTTGAACCCGTGGCTACTTCAGCAGTAGCTTTCAACAACTCAATTCTTTCTTCAGTATTACAAAGAAAAGCTTCTGCCGTTGAACCACCCACATATAGCCCTTTAAGACCCGCCTCACAGTTGAACTGAACCAACTTTTGTAAGTCTTCGTAATTGATACTCTCATCTTTGTTAAATGGAGTAAGTGTCGCCGCATAAAAACCAGAGAAGTCCATCGATATATCCTAATTGTTCGTTTCGATAGAGCCACTATACCTGTTATACCAGTATAATATCTGACAGCGATCACAATTAAAGGTCAACAAACAATCACCACGTGCAAAATTTGATCACGCCTACAGTTTTTAGGGCTCATGTTTTAAAACAAAAAAAACACATGCTGTGCCACGTTTAGACGCTGGGATATTGATTTATCCCGCTTAGATAAAAAAACAGCCCGCCAATGGGCGAGCTGCTTTGCAGGTTTAAAGCTAGGGATAGCTAGTTGAATGCACGAGCTAAAGTTCCAACACCTTGATAATGATAAACCTTAGCACTACTGCAAACGAATACCGATTCACCCGCTTTTAGTGTTACCGATTCAAGGCTATCACGCACCGTCACTTCCCCTTCGACACAGAACAGAATCTCAGCGCCGCGCACATATTGGGCTTTCTCTTCGATGTCCGCTTTCAACACTTCAAAAGCAAAGTCATCGACAGGAATTGGGTAACCGATTTTGTTTTCCATTTGGTACGGAGTCAGTTTGATCTGCGTAGGATCGACCGACACAAACTTGGTATTATCAATCAGCTCCGCTACATCCATATGCTTGGGTGTTAAGCCTGCACGCAGCACGTTGTCAGAGTTGGCCATGATTTCAAGCCCTGTCCCTTTCACATACGCGTGCGGGGTTTCAGCATGAAGGAACATTGCCTCACCCGGCTCAAGCTCAACCACATTAAGAA
>NZ_AFWF01000190.1 GCF_000222605.1 Vibrio ichthyoenteri ATCC 700023
ACTACGTCGTCGTCGTTTTTTTTATGTATTGTTTTTGTGTACCGTTTTTATCGTGTGTCTACGTAACTCTCTGTTACCAATCTTAGTGGCACAGGGTCGATAACGAATTGTATTGGTTATCGACCATAGTCATCAATAAATGACGATTTACACGCCGATTTCTGGCTCAAGATAGTCCCATTCTACATCACTATAAACCGAGACGGTGTCACTGCCGTTGGCAAAAGTGTAACTGTAGATCGCGCCATCAACACCTAATTGATTGAGATGAGACTGCAATGTACCATCGAGATCGGCAACATTCGCTTCATTGACGGCCGCAAGGTGGAAGTCATCATTAGCCAGTGTCAGTTGCTCAATATTCGAAGCAAAGAAAGCATCCGATGATTGGCCAGTCAGAGATTGCGTGGATTCGCTGACGACGTTGAGATCAAGCAATAACGTATCTTGCTGGTCAGTGCCAATCACCGCTTCGATGTTTTGCAATTTTGAGCTTTGTGTGACTTCAAAATCCACCGCATGTTTCACACTCTCTGCAACATTAGTTTCTGAATAGAAATAACCGACCTTTTGAGTTGTGACCACATCGAATCCATCACCGCCATCGATGTAATCGTTGCCATTGTCATGAATTAAATCGTTACCTTCACCGGCATCAATAACATCAAAACCTTGGCCGCCAGCAATAAGATCATTACCTTCGCCGCCCACAAGCAAGTCATCCATTTGATAGGTGGTGATGGAAGACAAATAGTAGTCACTGGCATCGGTCGCGCCAAAGCCACTTTTATCAAAGGTGCCTTTAGCCGCTGAGAGCTGGATTTCATCGAAAGTGGTGTTTGCTGTATCTGATGGTGAGATGATGAATTCACCATGGCAGCAATCATCGCCTTGCTCAAGCACTTTAATGTTGTCTGCGGTAGGATCAATACCGTAGGTAGCCAGTGTTGCATCGTCCATTTCACCGGCCGTAAAGTAACCCGTCGCCACTTCAACACCTTGATCGAAGACAGTCCACTGGCCCACTTCGTTCGCGCCATTAAATGCTTCATCGGCAAAGAGTTTATCGACGGATATGTTGGCTGCAGCTGTATTGTCATCAACCGCAATGCAGAGCGTTTCAGATTCGCCACTGATATCACCAGCGCCATCATCAATAAAACTAAAGCCAATTTGGCTTGAAACGCCGCTTTCACTATTGCCTTCAACACCAAAGCCACTGTTGTTTTCTGCTAAATCGCTGATGCTGCCATCAGGGTTGAGTGCAATAGACTCACCAAGTGATTCATCATGACCTGCCGTAATAGTGGTGGCTTGGGTATAATCACCAATGAGAATATCGTTCCCTGTTCCACCAATAAGCACATCTTGGCCATAACCGCCTTCTAAAAGGTCATTACCGGCGCCACCATCAAGCCAGTCATTGCCTTCTGGGTTGCTTCCCTCAAGTGAATCACTATCGAGTACGGTGATACTTTTC
>NZ_AFWF01000189.1 GCF_000222605.1 Vibrio ichthyoenteri ATCC 700023
CTGTTCTTACCCGAAAGTAAGAAGTAATTTTAAAGCTATTATCGTTCCAACAGAACGATAATGAATTGACTGTGCTCGATAACCGAAGTTATCAAATTGGTCACTCAGTTCATTGAACCCAATTTGTTTCCGAAGAAACAGTCTTTGCCTAAGCAAGGACTTATTGGATTGTCATCAACGAGTGCCCACACAGATTGATAGGTTTATATTGTTAAAGAGCTTTGCTTCAAGTCTTTCTCTCGAAGCGGACGGTCATTTTAGCGATATAACCTTTGGTGTCAAACACTTTTTTGGTTATTTCGTTGAAAGCTACTTGAGTGACTTTCACCGTCTTTGCTGTCAGCTAATAAGCTTGGTTTCCCGTGACAACGGATGCGAATTATAGGTAGTTCTAACCCGAACACAACCGTTTTTTCTATTACAGAAAACCGTTTGCACACTTTTCAATCAAAGCAGTTAAATATGCAGCAAAAAGGGGCAAATTAGCCCCTTCTTTAACCACCCATTCTGTGCTTTTTATTGATGAGCAATGATTTGATCGTTACTCACCAATAGTTTTACGGTTTTATCTGGGACAATTCGCCCCGATAGAATTGCTTTTGCCAACGGGTTTTCAACGCTTTGCTGAATTGCTCGCTTCAAAGGGCGTGCACCATATACTGGATCAAAACCAACCTGAGCAATCAAATCGAGCGCCTTCTCAGACACTTCCATATGATAGCCACGTTCTTCCATACGTTTGGCAAGACGTAATAGCTGGATCGCGGCAATCGACTTAATGTGCTCTTGACCAAGCGGATGAAAAACCACACTTTCATCAACACGGTTTAAAAACTCCGGTCTGAAATGCTTATTCACCACTTCCATCACTTCATGCTTAATACCTTGGTAATCGAGCGTATTAAAGTTTTCTTGAATACGAGCAGAACCCAAGTTTGAAGTCATAATAACGACGGTGTTACGAAAATCGACTGTTCGCCCTTGACCATCAGTCAATCGGCCATCATCCAGCACTTGTAATAAAATATTGAACACATCTGGATGTGCTTTTTCTACTTCATCTAATAGGATCACGGAATAAGGCTTACGACGTACCGCTTCGGTTAAGTATCCGCCTTCTTCATAACCCACATAGCCTGGAGGCGCACCAACCAATCGGGCAACAGAGTGCTTCTCCATAAACTCCGACATGTCGATTCGTACCATGGCATCTTCACTATCAAACATAAATGTCGCAAGTGTTTTACATAGCTCTGTCTTACCCACACCCGTAGGGCCTAAGAATAAGAAGGAACCAATCGGTTTATTCGGATCAGATAAGCCAGCTCGACTACGGCGAATCGCGTTTGAGACCACTTCAACCGCTTCTTTTTGTCCGATCACACGTTTGTGCAGTACTTGCTCCATACGTAATAGCTTTTCTTTTTCTGCCTCTAGCATTTTGGCCACCGGAATGCCGGTTTGCTTGGATAGTACATCTGCAATTTCGACGTCGGTGACCTTATTACGTAATAAGGTCATCTCTTGCATTTCGGCTTGTGTGGCTAGATCGAGTTGTTTCTCTAGCTCTGGGATTCGACCATATTGCAGTTCAGACATTCGGCTCAAGTCACCAGCTCGTCTTGCAAACTCCATATCCATACGAGCTTGCTCAAGTTCAGATTTGATGTGCTGGGTGCCTGATAACGCAGCCTTTTCTGCATTCCAGACTTCATCCAATTCAGCAAAGTCACGCTCTTTTTCTTGCAACTCATTGTTGAGCATCTCTAAACGTTTTTCACTCGCTTCATCATGCTCATTAATCAGTGCTTGTTGCTCTATTTTCAATTGAATGATTTTGCGCTCAAGCTTATCCAGTGATTCAGGTTTAGAGTCGATTTGCATACGGATACTCGACGCAGCCTCATCGATCAGGTCGATAGCTTTATCAGGTAACTGACGATCGGAAACATAACGATGAGATAGACTTGCTGCGGCAACAATCGCAGGGTCAGTGATCTCAACATGGTGATGCAATTCGTAACGTTCTTTTAAACCACGCAAAATTGCCACGGTGTCTTCAACACTTGGCTCATCCACAATCACTTTTTGAAAACGACGCTCAAGCGCTGGATCTTTTTCCATGTATTTACGGTATTCATCTAAGGTGGTGGCACCAACGCAATGCAATTCACCTCGTGCTAACGCAGGCTTTAGCATATTACCTGCGTCCATTGAACCTTCACCTTTGCCTGCGCCAACCATGGTATGAATTTCATCGATGAATAGAATGACGTTACCTTCTTCTTTAGACAATTCATTCAGTACCGACTTCAATCGCTCTTCGAATTCACCACGATATTTAGCCCCAGCAACCAGCGCGCCCATATCTAAGGATAATACTCGGCGACCACGCAGTCCTTCTGGCACTTCATTATTGATAATACGTTGAGCAAGACCTTCGACAATCGCCGTTTTACCCACTCCAGGCTCACCAATGATCACCGGGTTGTTTTTCGTGCGTCGCTGCAAGACTTGGATGGTGCGGCGAATTTCGTCATCGCGGCCGATAACCGGGTCAAGTTTACCCTGCTCTGCTCGCTCGGTTAAATCAACGGTGAACTTTTCCAGAGCTTGGCGTAGCTCTTCAGCATTTGGGTCATTAACCTTTTGACCACCTCTGACCTTATCGATCGCCTCAGTCAAATTCTGCTCGGTTAAACCACTGTCTTTGAGTAACGCGCCTAACGGACCGCGATCGTCTAAAGCTGCCAGTAAGAATATTTCTGAAGAGATGTAGGTGTCTTGGCGTTTTTGCGCCACTTTATCGCAAAGATTGAATAATGTGCCCATACCACCAGAAAGTTGCACATCACCACCAATACCGCTCACTTTCGGCAAACGGTCGAGCATTTCACTCAACTTAGAACGCAATTGAGTGATATCTACATTTAGCATGGTCAACAATGGGCGAATTGGACTGCCGTTTTGATCCATCAGCGCCACCATTAAGTGCACTGGTTCTATATACTGGTGGTCACGGCCTAACGCCAAAGACTGCGCATCAGAAATAGCGATTTGGAACTTGCTAGTAAATCTGTCGAGACGCATATCAACCTTCCTAAACTCTATCGAAATAATCTAATAATCAATATGAAAGATGGCTACGCAACGGGGAATTTTCAAGGGGCGAAAAACGAAAAAGGCTGACGTGAAGTCAGCCTTTCAAATAAACATAGCGCTTGAGGCTATTCGATCCAGATGAAACTGGCTAAACGCCCAGTAACACCATCGCGGCGATAAGAATAAAATCGCTCAGGATCAGAATAAGTACAAAGTCCACTTGCAAACACCTGCGTTACACCAAGGGCATTTAAACGCTGTGTTGCCAGTAATTCCATGTTAGCCCACCATTTGCCAACCTGACCTGTCGGTCTGAATGCATCAATCGCTTGAGAATCCGCATCACAAAAAGCTTGTAATACATCTTCTCCAACTTCAAAGGCTGTCGCGCCTATCGCTGGCCCAAGCCAAGCGATTACATTGCCACGGTTCAAGTCTGCATCAAACGTCATTAGAGCGTTTTCAACAATCCCATCAGCCAAACCACGCCATCCCGCATGAACGGCAGCGACTTGTGTGCCTTGAGTGTTGGTCAGCAATACCGGTAAGCAATCTGCGGTCATCGCAGAAAGCACCACGCCCGATTGCGATGTAACCAGCCCATCAGCATCAAGTGTTTGCTTGGTTGGTTGGTTAACCTGAGCCACAACTGTTGAATGGGTTTGGTTCAACCAAACTGGCGCAGAAGGCATTTTCGCCATCTGTGCCAATTGTTGGCGATTTCTAAGTACGGTATCGAGATCATCCCCTACGTGGCTACCAAGATTCAAACCTTGATATACCCCGGTTGAAAAACCATCCAATCGTGTTGAAGCAATCGCCTTAACATTTTTAGGAGCCTTCCAGTTAGGAATAATCAGCGACATATTAGTACTCTTCTTCTAAACCATGCTCTTGCGCATCTTGACGCAACGCTTCAGTTAGAATCACCATGTCTTCTGGCACTGGCGCATGGAACTCAAGTTCTTCACCCGTAATTGGATGTTCAAACTTCAACATCACAGCATGCAGTGCTTGGCGATCAAATTGACGGATCATATCCGTCAATTCTTGGTTTGCGCCTGAAGGAATACGTGCACGGCCACCGTAAGCAGTATCACCAAGTAGCGGATACTGCAGGTAAGACATGTGTACACGGATTTGGTGCGTACGACCGGTTTCTAGGCGTAGACGAATACGCGTATGTTCACGGAAGTGTTCCGCAACACGGTAGTGAGTTGCAGCAGCTTTACCCATTGGGCTTACCGCCATCAACGTGCGCTTAGTAGAGTGACGGCCAATTGGCTGTTCAATCTTACCACCCGCCGTCATACGACCGATCGCAATCGCTTCATACTCACGCGTAATATTACGTTTTTGCAGTTCACGCACTAAACGAGTTTGTGCAGGTACTGTTTTCGCCACAACCATCAAACCGGTGGTGTCTTTATCCAAACGGTGAACAATTCCCACACGTGGCACTTCCGCGATATCAGGGTAGTGATGCAGCAGCGCATTCAGCACTGTGCCATCAGGGGTCCCTGCACCTGGGTGTACCACAAAACCGCGCGGCTTGTTCATTACGATAATGTCATCATCTTCGTAGACGATATCCAAAGGAATATCTTGCGCTTCCCAGCGCTCTTCATCTTCAAGTTCCGCTTGCAGGATGATGACTTCACCGCCCATCACTCGAGTACGTGGTTTGGTAATAACCTTACCATCCACTTGTACTTTACCCGCTAAAAGCCATTCTTTTAGACGAGAACGAGAGAAGTCGGCAAAAATTTCGGCGATTGCCTGATCAAGTCGTTGACCTAATTGGCTATCTTTTACTGTATTAGTTAATTCAATCTGCTGAGCCATATCGAACTTTTTCAAAAACTGTGAGACTAATTGTCTACAGTGTGGAAGAATATTGATCCATTGTATCTGCTACCGACATAAAAGTAACGGAAGCGACAAAATTATTTACTTCAAGGAATAGAATCCTGACATGAAACAGCATACTTTATCTGGATTATTGGCATTAACATTACTCGTAGGCTGTACTAGCAGCGAAGAGATTGTTCCAGATGTTCCACCTTCAGAACTGTACTCTGAAGCTCAGGTATTACTGCAAGATGGTAGCTGGAGAACAGCTATTGAAAAACTCGAAGCCTTAGACTCTCGTTATCCTTTTGGTGCCTATTCAGAGCAAGTGCAACTCGACCTTATCTACGCATATTATAAAAATGACGATCTCGCGCTGGGCCTTGCGACGATTGAGCGTTTCATTCGCTTAAACCCAACTCACGAAAAATTGGACTGGGTGCTCTATATGCGCGGTTTAACGCACATGGCGCAAGATCGTAACTTTATGCACGATGCGTTCAATATCGACCGTAGCGATCGCGATCCTGAACCAGTTAAAGCGGCATTTGCCGATTTCAAAAAGTTATTGGACCGTTATCCAGCCAGTCCTTATGCTGAAGATTCGCAAAAGCGCATGTACTCATTAAAAAACCGTCTGGCTGAATACGATCTTGCGACCGCAGACTTTTATCTACGTCGTGAAGCTTGGATTGCCGCGATTAACCGCTGCCAAGAGCTACAAAAAACCTATCCAGATACGGAAGCTGCACGTAAATCTTTAGAAATTCAACTGGCAGCTTACGAAGAACTCGGCCTTGAAGATGCAGCAAGCCGCACTCGCGAGTTAATGAGCCTAAATCCGTTGTAACGACCGAATCATTGATAAAAAAAGCCGCTTAGCATTAAGCGGCTTTTTTATACCCATTAGCGCTGATCAATTAAGCGACCTCATCGATGAACTCCCAATGCCATCGAATAATGTAAGGTTCTACACTCCAAGACTTGTTTAGATTGCATTCGCGACTACCTTTAAGATAGATAGTCATTAAAGGTGAGCGAATGATTCGAGCCTTATTAATCACATTGTTACTGATCATGCTCCCTTGCCAAGCTTCGGCTCTCGCTTTAGCGCCACTAACCAAAGATCCGCACACCGGCGATCTAGCGGCATTGGAAAAAAAAGGCGTCATTCGCGTATTAGTCTCAGCGGATCTTGGTTTCTATTATATAGAAGCTGGCCAACCCAAAGGCATCTTAGCCGAATTGCTCTATCATTTTGAAAAACAGCTCAAACAACGTTCTTCCTATTTAAATCTACAAGTCATTCCGGTGAACCGTGACGAACTAATTCCTTCACTAGAAAAAGGTTACGGTGATCTCGTGGTGGCAAACCTAACCATCACTGATAAACGTGAGCAGGAAATCGAGTTTAGTCGTCCGGTATTGAACGATGTACAGGAGTGGCTAATTACGTCAAAACAAACACCGCAGTATTACCAACTCTCGCAGTTAAGCGGTAAGGATATCTGGGTCAGGCCGAGTTCCAGTTACTATGAGAGCTTACAAACTCTTAATCAGCGTTTACATCAACTCGGTAAACCTCTAGTAGACATTCATTTCCTCGAGGAAACGCTGCAAGATATTGAAATTATAGAACTGGTTAATCAAGGTCATATCGGCGCAACGGTATTAGACAGCCATAAAAGTGAACTATGGCTTAAAGTGATGGACAACATTCACGCACACAAAAAAGTGCCTTTACGTCGCAACGGGAAAATTGCGTGGGCACTGCGTAAAAATAGCCCACAACTCAAAAACCTGGTCGATAACTATTTAGATGAATATCGCTCTGGCACCTTACTTGGCAATGTAATTTACGGAAAGTACCTTGATAACACTCGTTGGCTAAAAAAAATCCTCGACCCCAAACACATTAGCCACCTAGAGTCACTCTCCAAACTGTTTGATCACTACTCTAACCAATATGATTTTGATCCACTGATGATTTCAGCCCAAAGCTATCAAGAATCTGGGCTCGATCAGAGTAAGGTTTCTCATCAAGGTGCGGTGGGCATAATGCAAGTGTTGCCCAGCACCGCAAGCGATCCCAACGTCAATATTCCCAATATTTATAAACTCGAAAATAACATCCACGCCGGGGTGAAATATATGCGTTTTCTGAAAGATCGCTACTTTGACGATGATGACATAACTCCAGACAATCAGGTCTACTTCTCTCTTGCTGCCTACAATGCAGGCCCAGGAAACATTCGTAAAATGCGTCGTCTAGCGAAACAACATGGCTATGACCCGAACGTGTGGTTTAAAAACGTTGAGATAATCGCGCGCAGAAATATTGGCAGAGAGCCGGTACATTACGTCTCCAACATTAATCGCTATTTCATCATCTATAAACAATTAGCATCATTAAAGAAAAGTCGTGATGAGAGCGAAAGTGAACAGCTCAACCCATTATTGTTCCCAATCGAAATGGGATCGCCATAATAACATCTGATGACAAGCAGAGGATGAGACGAATGGAGAGACTAGATCACCGTCGGTATCGCAAATTTCGCGTTGGAGATCACAAATAATAGCTGAGTAAGGATTGAGCAGAAGATTTATTTGGGCCGTACTTATTCACTAAAAAGCGAATGATTTTTAGCAAGGTACTTCTACCAATCTATAGCGTTTTTTGACTTTCTCAAGCACTTTCGTTCAAACGACTAAGGACAATTTGAGTTAGATCACAATTGACTCCGACTGAAAAAAACCCTCCAAAAAAAGTGATCTACATCACATTCCTTTAAGCCTAAATCGTTAATCTGGAGTTAACCCATGAGGGATGACACAGAGGAAAACATTTATGAAAGTAAACATCACCGGTAAAAACATCGACATCACCTCTGCAATCCGCGATCATATTGAGAGCAAATTTAAGAAACTTGAAAAATGGCAAGTAGACATTATCGGCTGCCAAGCAAGTTTCAGTGAAGAACCAGGTAAGCAGAAAAAGTTTGAAGCTGTTATCACAGTACCAAAAGGAAAACTTGTTGCTTCTGCCATTCATGAAGATTTATACGCTGCCGTTAATGAGGTAGAACAAAAACTAGAACGCCAGCTGAATAAACTGCGCCATAAGCCTGAAGCCCGTCGAACTGACAAGCCAGAGCTGGAAGAAGAAGTAGAATAAGTTAACGATTGAAGAGAGATAGCGCCGAAAGGCGCTATTTTTTTGCTTGACGCTGAAAACTCGCTTGCTTATTGTGTTTATGAATTCATAAAGAGATTATTTTTATGCCACTGACTCATCTGTTCTTTTTTGACTTGTTTTTTCTCCGATAATTTTGGAGGCAGACTCGTTTTCGAAAGATAAGTCAAAAACGAACAGAAAGCCTCCCACTTGGGAGGTTTTTTTATGTAAGGAAATTAGGATGACTGAACAACAATACTCGCTCGATGAAATTCGAATTCGACTCAATGAGCTAGACGACAATCTACTGCAATTACTCTCTGAACGTCGCAAGATGAGTATTGAAGTGGCAAAAAGCAAAGTTCAGACATCAAAGCCTGTGCGTGATGCCGAGCGTGAGCAACAACTACTGGTTAAGCTGATCAATAATGGCCAAGATAAATACAGTCTTGATGCCCAATATATTACTAAGCTATTCCACACCATTATCGAAGATTCGGTGTTACTACAACAATCTTATCTACAGAATCTTGCTAACCCTGAAATCAGTCGTAAGCCTCTTGCTCGTGTGGCATTTTTAGGTGCCAAAGGGTCTTACTCTCACTTAGCAAGCCGTGAATTTTTCAGCCGAAAAAATACCGAGCTTATCGAATTAAATTGTGAAGGTTTTCGAGAGGTCGCCAATACGGTGGAATCAGGTCATGCTGATTATGGTGTCTTGCCTATTGAAAACACTAGCTCAGGCTCAATCAACGAAGTTTATGATTTGCTTCAACATACAACGCTCTACATTGTCGGAGAGTTAACACTACCGATCGAGCATTGTTTGGTTGCCACCAGCGATATTCGCCTAGAAAATCTTGCAACTTTATATTCACACCCTCAACCCCATCAACAATGCAGCGAATTTCTCAGCCGCCTTAAGGGGATTGAACTAAAAACCTGCGCCAGCACTGCCGATGCAATGCAAAAAGTACGAGAACTCAATCGTAGTGATGTTGCCGCTATTGGCAATGCATCCTCAGGTAAAATTTATGGGTTGCAACCGATTCAAGGCAACATCGCCAATCAAACCGAAAACCATACCCGCTTTATTGTCGTAGCCCGTAAGCCGGTAGAAGTTTCACCGCAGATCCCAGCAAAAACCACGCTAATTATGTCGACCTCTCAAGAAGCCGGTTCTTTGGTGGCCACTCTGCTTGTACTTCAGCGTTATGGCATCAACATGACAAAACTAGAATCTCGTCCAATCATGGGTAACCCATGGGAAGAGATGTTTTATGTCGATGTAGAAGCCCATTTAGATTCTGAGAATGTTCAAAGCGCCATCATTGAACTGACGAAAATTACCAAACATTTAAAAGTGCTTGGCTGTTATCCAAGTGAAAATATTAAACCTACTCAAGTGAAATTGAGCTAAATAAAGTCTTACAGTTCAAAAAAACACCAACAAGTGGCTGACACACTCAGTAAATATTACTAGCATCCTTGACCTGTTTTGAGCTTGCTGCTGTGTGTCGGTCACTGACTCTTATCAAAGCTCGGCGTTATCCATACACCAAGGATCAGGTAACCCGCGATGAGTTTGACGAGAACACACCTCTTACTGATACTCTGCACTTTTATGGCTCCTCCCGCCATGTCGGCGCAAAACACTCTGAATCTCTTTATGTGGGAAGATACCCTCTCCCCAGAAGTCATTGTTCAATGGCAAAAACAATCAGCAAGCACGCTTAAATTTACGCATTTTGACAATGATGATGAACGCAATGTTTTGATGAGCCATAGTGAACGGCTGCCTTTTGACATTATTGTGCTCGATAATGTGTCAGCACAGATTTATGGCCAACTAGGTCGACTAGAAAACCTCTCTCACCTTGAAAATCGTGACAATCAGACTCCCCAATGGCAACAAGCATGTGGAGATTACGCGATGCCATACTTTTGGGGTGTCGTCGGTATTGTTTACCGCAAAGATAAAGTCCCCACTCCCCCAAAAACCTGGCAGGCGTTTATTGAACCACCAGCAGAGCTTTCTGGTCACATCGGCATGATTAACGACACGGTTGAAACATTTTTGCCCGTATTAAGTAGCCTTGGAATAGTCCCCGAAACTGAGAACTCACAGCTATTACAGCAAAGTTTCACTAAAATGACCGCATTCAGCCAACACGTTCTTACTTACGAATATGTGCTGAGCTTTGTGCGTAGCAATACCGACGCAGAGCAACTCTATATGGCTCTCGCGTACAGTGGTGATGAGCACTCACTCAATCGCTATCAAGACCAAGCACAATGGGCATTCACTTTACCTCAAGGAACGCCCTATATTTGGGTTGATTGCATCGCAGTGAATAAAACCTCAAATAACAAACAGCTCGCCATGGCGTTTTTAGACTACTTGTCAGATCCCACTATCGCTGCAAAAAATGCAACGGACGTCAAAGCTGCAACGACGAATCGAAGTGCTCTAAAACTACTGCCTCAATGGTATTTAAATGATGCATCATTAGCGCCTCAAGAAGCATGGATCGAGCAAGGGCAAATTGATACCCCACTCTCGGCTGCAAATATTAGCCTCAGGGCCAAGGTTATCAATCGCATATTGAAACATCATGAAACTCAACACTAGAGTCTTATTGTTAGTCGCACCCGTCGTATTACTTAGTGCTGCCATTTCAAGCTACGGTATTTACCACAATCAAAAAGACGCATTAATCAAACGAGAAACCAGCTATTTGCAACTCACGATGGAGAAGCTAGCGGGTCACTTTAGGCAATCTTTCGCTCTGATAAATAGCTACTCTCAAACACTAAGCAAGAATGAAATGGTTCGCCGCTACTTGCATCAACAAGATAACCCATTCAAAGAAATGGAGTTATTAACCGATATGCAAAGAATCATCTCAACCTTGCATTCCATTTCAAAAGACACCATTGGTGTCGCTATTCTCGATAACCAGCAAAAAACTCAATTTTTTGTTGATAATCAAAACGATCCATTTAAGACCATAGACAGCAAAGCGCTGCAGTATGTTGAACAGACTTACTCCCTCTCAGGGGAACAATCACACGTTGGCTTTAGTAAAAACGACCAAGGACAAAATATTCTCATCAGCTACAACGTGCTTGATCCCCGCACCATGGAAGCACCGCTTAGCTACAACAAAGAAGAAGTTTATTTTTTGGTGGTTTATCTGACTTTAAGCCAATTTGATCAACTGACACATCTGATTGAGTTCGACAACGATAGCTCGTTATTTTTTTCCGACCTCCCAGTTAAAAAAAGTGGCTTAACCCAATCAGTCGAATTGAAATCGAACCTTTTTGCCACCCTTGACCCAGCCCAATACTTACTGAGTGATAAACTTAGGGCAATCGAAAACAAACTGCTCATAGCTTATCTAGCGTCTTCACTAGCAACCGTACTCATCCTACTATTACTGCTGTACCGTCATGTCACGCGGCCAATCGCAGAATTAGAAAAACAATTGCTTGAAGTTGAACAAGGCCAACGCCACAACATTGAAAAACGCGACAACGATGATGAACTAGGCCGGCTCTCTGCACGCTTCTATGATATGTATCAAGAGCTTAATTCTAGCTATCAGAAAACCAAAGCGTTGGCTGAAAATGACCACCTGACGGGACTGGCTAATCGCTACCAATTTCAAACCTTCATTGAGAAAAAGCTGGCCGATCCTGCTCGCTATCACCGCGCGTGGATTTTGTATATTGACCTCGACAATTTCAAATACGTGAATGACAAATACGGTCACAACATTGGTGATAACTTATTAATTAATTTTGCCAATCACGTACAAACCATTTGTTGTGAATGGCAAGAAAAGCATCCGATTACTTGCTTAGCTTCGCGATTATCCGGAGATGAGTTCGCCATTTTTATTGCCTCATCTCAGCAAGATATTTATGCCGAATCTTTAGCTCAAGCCATTTTGGAACCCTTACTGATCAGTGGTCGTTCACCACTGGGCAACTTTCCCATTACCGCCAGTATTGGTATTGCGGCTTACCCAAATGACGGTGATAACTTTGCCAACTTACTGTCTAATGCTGATACGGCGATGTATCAAGCTAAACGAGCGGGGAAAAATCAGCTCTCGTATTACTCTAAAGCTCTCGATAAATCAGTACGCCGTCGAACGCAAGTGGAGAGAGCGCTGCGCAGTGGCGAGTTTAATAAAGAGTTTTCACTACAATATCAGCCCTACTACAACCGAGTAGGCGATCAAGTGGTTGGCGTAGAAGCACTGTTGCGCTGGCACTCGCCAAAACTGGGGAAGGTCAATCCGGCAGAATTTATCCCAATCTCGGAGCAAACGGGGATTTTTGGGCATATCGATCGTTGGGTAATCGAACAAGCCTTTAGAGATTTTGTCGCTATTCAATCGATGTTCGCTCATGATATTCAGCTATCGATCAATCTTTCTTCTGCAGAGCTCGATTCCAACCAGCTCGCTCGTTATATTGAAGCGATGGCAAAACACTATCAAGTAAAGCCCTCACTGGTTGACTTTGAAATCACCGAAACGTTTGCCACTGACTCACAAAGCTATTCTTTACTGCATGAACTCTCCACCATGGGGTTCAAACTGGCAATAGATGATTTTGGTTCTGGCTATACATCTATCACTCAGCTTGTAGAATACCCAGTACAGAAAATTAAACTGGATCGAGAATTCTTAGCTACGTTGATTAAAACCGACAACCGCAAAGTGGTAAAACCCTTAGTTGAGCTGTGTCACTCACAATCAATGATCGTCACCGCAGAGGGCATTGAATCTGAAGAGATGCACAACTGGCTGGCCGATAATAACTGTGATTATATGCAAGGTTACTATTTGTCGGCGCCGGTAGAACTCAGTCAGCTAAAAGATCTCGTCGCCACACAAAAGGCTAAGGTACATGACTACCCAGACCGTTATCGTCGCTTCGCTTAATCCGGCGAAAATTAGCGCTGTAGAAAGCGCTTTTCATTGCGTTTTTCCACAGCACACTTTCACATTTATTGGTGTCAATGTGCCCAGCGAGGTGGCAGATCAGCCAATCAGTAATCAGGAAACTTATCAAGGGGCACGCAATCGCGTCACTAATGCAAAATTAACGCGAGCAAACGGAGATTTTTACGTAGGCTTAGAGGCGGGAATTGAAGATGGCGTCACTTTTGCTTGGATGGTCATTGAATCAGCCACGCAGCGTGGCGAATCACGCTCAGCCAGTATGATGCTGCCGCCAGCGGTTGCTGATCGCCTCTCTCAAGAAGTGGAACTCGGCACGGTTATGGATGAGGTGTTTGGTACCACCAATATCAAACAAAAAGGCGGCGCAATTGGTGTCTTAACACAACATCAACTCACGCGTAGTTCGGTTTATCATCAAGCATTGATCATGGCATTAATTCCCTTTACTAATCCTCAGCATTACCCTGCTAATGTATAATCTCAGTATCGTGAAATGAAAAAGATGCCCTTTGGCACCTTTTTTATTTGCTGGTCAGCAAATCTGCTATCGCTTGTTTTTCTTGATCACTCTTTGATTTTAATTCATTAGACCCACGAGTGATGGTCGCAACACCAACACCAAGCATTTGGCTAATTTGGCGCTGTGAAAGATCGCCTTTGAGTAATTCACGGAAAATATTCACGCGAGCCACCAATGCCTCTCTTTCATCTGGCGTCAGCAACATGGTCAATAACATTTCATGTTGGCCGGTATCACTGCTGTGTTTCACCAAATCAAGGATTTGTTGCCACTCTTTATACTCGGGTTGTAATGACATGATTTACCGCTCGCTTAATACTTAGTGTTCACTTCATTTGAATGGAGGAAGGTGCCGTCTTTATCTAACAGATCACGATAGTAGGTTTCGAACATTAAAATATTCTGCACATAGCCTCGAGTCTCATTAAATGGGATCGCTTCAATAAACGCATAAGCATCTAATTTTTCTTGCGTTCGTCCACGCCAAGTTTTCACTCTTCCAGGTCCTGCATTATACGCAGCAAATGCGAAAATTCGATTGTTATCGTACTGATCAAGCAGGCTCTGCAGATAACGACTACCAATTTCGATATTCTTACCTACTTGGTATAAATCCGCTACGTCGGTGTAAGCCAAGTCGTATTTACGTGCAGTATACTTTGCGGTGGCTGGCATGATTTGCATTACGCCTCGTGCTCCAACAGGCGATTTAGCTTCAATATCCATGGCACTTTCTTGTCGCGCCAAAGACATCAACGTGACGGGATCAATATTGTGCTTTTCACCATAGAAATTAAACCACCATCGATGCGCCAATGGGAAACGCAATTCTAGATTTCCCCACATCTTAGCTTTGATCGTCGCGGTCACCGTGAGGTGATGCCAACGTTTTTTAGCAGCGTAGGCCGCTAACATTGCTTTTTGCTCTGACGTTGCTCGCTCAAGGAGATGTCGCCACTCACTCTTGGCTGCTGCGATTTTATCTCGAGCGATTAATTCATCAATACGCAATAAGGTGGTATCAAAAGGTTTAACCACCGAGCGTTGCAACGCCACTGTATTGGTTGGAAAAACCACCTCGCGGTTAAGTTGCTCCGCAGCCGCGACACTATAGAAATTACGTTCACCAAGTATGCCTTCTAAGCGCTGAAGTCCTTGCTCTTGGTTGCCCGTTGCCATTTCAGAACGCGCCAGCCAATATTGCCAACGCAGGTTGTTGGCTTGCTCACCTGGTAATATCTCTATCCAGTTGGCAACCCCAGGCCAATCCGCCTCTTGAATCGCCAAACGAATGCGGCGCTCTATGAGCTTAATGCTTGTTGAGGTCGCCATCTGTTTATCACGCCATGCAAGTAACTTGGCAGAATCGGTGCTATTCACTAAACGCAAAGCAATATAATCCGCAAGTTCTTGCGCTTGAACGGACGTGAGCTTTTGCCCATCAACCACACTGGCCCAAGCTTGCTGAGCTTTCCCTACATTTTTTCGAGCCAATTTTTGCAACGCCATTTCACTCTGCTGACGATAAAACTCGTTCGCAGGCTGTTTTTTCGCAAAACTCGCAACCTTTTCTGGCTGATTGAATAAGCCGATCATTTGCTTAGCTTGTTGCTGCGCCTGCGGCGATTTTAATTCTTTCGCGAGATATTTTAGTAAGCTGCCATTACGCGCTTCAAATGCTAACAACATACGATTCAGCACTTGCTCATCATTGCGCAATCCGGCTTTTTCCCATGCGGAGAACAGTGGGTCACAAGCATCAGAAACGCTGCGCCCACTCAACCACAAATCTTCTGCGCCTTTAAAAGCAAGTTGAGTGTTGCCCGTTTGATACTGTGCATTGTAGTAATGACATTGATACTGCTCACCACGCGGTAAATGAGGTTGAAAATCAATCAATGTTTGCCATTGCTGTTTACGCGCCAACAAATCTATGTAGGGAGCGCGAATTCGACTCGAAAATGGAAAACTCTCATGCTGTTGAATAAATTGCTCGACCTGCTGAGGTGATTGATCGTGCAAGGTCGCTAAAATCGTGCGGTAGTCAACGTACGGAGTCAGCGGATAGCTGGCAATCTTTGCT
Source organism: Vibrio ichthyoenteri ATCC 700023 (assembly GCF_000222605.1). Taxonomy (GTDB): domain Bacteria; phylum Pseudomonadota; class Gammaproteobacteria; order Enterobacterales; family Vibrionaceae; genus Vibrio; species Vibrio ichthyoenteri. The sequence goes on from NZ_AFWF01000189.1 coordinate 15,714, forward strand.
CGCATCGCTTGATATTGATCGACCTGTTTATTATCAAGTAATTGCTGTGCTTGATCATAAAGATCTCGTTGCTGCTCTAATTGGCTAGGGCTTGCTGCCACTCCATTTGCGCTGTATATCAAGGTTGATGCCACAATCAACGATGAAGGAAGGCGATACAACGTCTTTAGAAATTTTACTGTCATGTTTTCTCGTCCTGATGAGAAACGATATATTGAAATGCTATTAGGACTATTCTACTAAGTTCTGTAAAGCATATAGGTGTAAACAAAAATTATTTCACCTAAGTGTGACACATTTAATGAATAGAGCATCAGTATTTGGTAAATACTACTCGTGTTTCATTTCCTGAATCCAATGAACATCATAGGTAACAAAGCAAGATAGGTTGGTGTAAAATAGCGCTTTATGTGTAAAGCAATTTAGGAACGATCGGCAATGGCTGAATACGTATATACCATGTCGCGGGTGAGCAAGATTGTGCCACCGAAGCGTCAAATTCTAAAAGACATTTCTCTAAGCTTCTTCCCTGGTGCAAAAATCGGTGTTCTAGGCCTAAACGGTGCGGGTAAATCTACCTTGCTACGTATCATGGCTGGCATCGATACCGACATCGATGGTGAAGCTCGCCCTCAACCAGGTCTAAACGTTGGCTACCTGCCGCAAGAACCGGTACTTGATGAATCAAAAACCGTTCGCGAAATCGTAGAAGAAGCGGTAGGTGATGTAGCAGGAGCGCTAACTCGCCTTGATGCTGTCTACGCCGCTTACGCTGAACCAGATGCTGATTTCGATGCACTTGCAAAAGAGCAAGGTGAGCTAGAAGCGCTAATTCAAGCAAAAGATGGTCACAATCTTGAAAACGCGCTTGAGCGTGCAGCTAATGCACTGCGTCTTCCTGAATGGGATGCCAAGATTGCGAACCTATCAGGTGGTGAGCGTCGCCGCGTGGCAATTTGTCGTCTTCTACTTGAGAAGCCAGACATGCTACTTCTCGACGAACCAACCAACCACTTGGATGCGGAATCTGTTGCTTGGCTTGAACGCTTCCTCGTAGATTACACCGGTACCGTTGTGGCTATCACGCACGACCGCTACTTCCTAGATAACGCCGCTGGCTGGATTCTAGAACTTGACCGTGGTGAAGGTATTCCATGGCAAGGTAACTACACTTCATGGCTAGAGCAAAAAGATGCTCGTCTACAACAAGAGTCATCTCAAGAAAGCGCTCGTCAAAAAACCATCGAGAAGGAACTTGAATGGGTACGTAAGAACCCGAAAGGCCGCCAAGCGAAATCTAAAGCTCGTATGGCTCGCTTTGAAGAACTGCAAAGCAGCGATCACCAGAAACGTAATGAAACCAACGAACTGTTCATCCCGCCAGGTGAGCGTCTAGGTGATAAAGTTCTTGAAGTGAACAACCTAACCAAATCGTTTGATGGTCGAGTACTGATTGATGACTTGTCATTCAGTATGCCAAAAGGCGCGATCGTGGGTATCGTCGGTGCCAACGGTGCCGGTAAATCAACCCTGTTCAAGATGCTAAGTGGCACAGAACAACCAGATTCAGGTACGATTGAACTGGGTGAAACAGTAAAATTGGCGTCGGTTGATCAGTTCCGTGACAGCATGGACGACAAGAAAACGGTTTTCCAAGAAATCTCGGAAGGCGCTGATATTCTTAAGATCAACAACTTTGAAATTCCTGCGCGAGCTTACTGCTCTCGTTTTAACTTCAAAGGCTCTGATCAACAAAAAATCATCGGCGAGCTATCTGGCGGTGAGCGTAACCGTGTTCACCTAGCCAAACTGCTTAAAGCGGGTGGCAACGTACTGCTTCTCGATGAACCTACCAACGACCTAGACGTTGAAACATTGCGTGCTCTTGAAGAAGCTCTACTTGAGTTCCCAGGCTGTGCCATGGTTATCTCGCACGACCGTTGGTTCCTTGACCGTATCGCAACGCACATCATCGATTACCGTGATGAAGGCCAAGTTAACTTCTACGGAGGTAACTACACGGAGTACATGGACTGGTTGAAGAAAACCTTGGGTCCTGAAGCGGCTGAACCACACCGCATCAAGTACAAGCGTATCGCGAAATAAGCATTTTTTGAGCCCACTCACTGGGTTAACTGATGGGTTTCCCCAAAAGCCAGCTCAGTTAAGCCGCTTGAATTTTGTTCAAAGGCCGCTATCATAGCGGCCTTTATTGTATACGGTTAAAATGATGTTTCATCAAAATCGAGCCTGATCACTAAGTTTGGATATTTCCACCGAGCTAGAATATTTAATCTGTTAAGCTATAAAAAACAGATGAGAGAGCTCAGTATGATAGAACGTCGTCGATTTTCACGCATCGTATACCAAGCACTAGCGGTCGTGACTCAAGGTCAAAACCAAGTAGAGTCTATTGTAAAAGACCTATCGCTACATGGATTGTTATTGGCTTGCCCAGATCACACATCGTTAGACTCATTAACCCCTATCTCTGTACAGTTTCAGTTAACCGATAGTGATATCACTATCCAACTTCAAGGAAAGATTGTTGGCGTTGTTCAAAATCTCATTCGAGTCACGATTGAGCATATTGATATTGAAAGCATTGGCCATATTAAACGCATGGTCGAACTGAATGTAGGAGATGATGAATTACTTCATCGTGAAATAGAGCACTTGTCCGATTTAGGTCAGTACTCCTAATAAAGTTGTATGTCGAATAAAATTATTATTACCATCCCTACTGGTAAAGAGGTACAACACTTCTCTATCGGTAGAAAATCGTTGCTCGCTTCTCTAGCGGCTATATTTGCCGTATTTGGCGGTGTTGCTGGTTACATATCGTTAAAACAGCAGCATATTGAAACGCTAGCCGCACAACTGCAGCAAAGTAAGAGCGACAACGCGACCTTAGATCAGCTTTATGCTGAGCAAATTGATGCCGCACACACCCTTTCTCAAGAACTAGAAGAAAAACGTAATCAACTGCATGTGTTAGGCAAGCGAGTCTACGATGTTGAATCTGTATTGGGCTTAGCACGTGAAGATGAGTTAGACGAAGCCAACATCGAAGATCGCTTAGATGCCGCCGCTGTTGATTCAGCAGTGCGAGCAACGATGTTCCGCATGATTCCTAATGAATCACCTCTCGATTACCAACGCATTTCATCATCCTATGGTCGCCGTACCAATCCAATATCAGGGAAACGCCACACCCATACCGGTATTGATTTAACCTGCAAAATGGGCACGCCGATTATCGCGCCAGCTGATGGCGTCATCGAAACCGTAAGACCGAGCAACAAAGGTTATGGCAATTATCTGACTTTACGTCATTCGTTTGGTTTTATGACCTCTTATGCGCACCTGAAAAACTTCAAAGTCAAAAGTGGTCAGTTTGTATCGAAAGGAGATGTGATTGCTAACTGTGGTAATTCGGGGAACTCCACCGGGCCACACTTGCACTATGAAACACGCTTTTTAGGCCGCTCAATTAATCCCAAAAACACCATGGATTGGACACCTGATAACTTTAATTCTCTGTTTGAAAAAGAGAAAAGCATAAAGTGGGCGCCATTGGTTAAATTGATTGATGATAATGTGCGCTTGCAAGTCAACCTGACTAACAACCCACCAAGTACGCTTGCGGTGGAGACTGTGAGCAATTAAATCCATCTGGATAGACTCACTCGAAACCAAAAAAGCAGCCATCGGCTGCTTTTTTATTTGATTTCATCAATGATTAACCACGATGAATCGAATCATTGGCTTGTTTGAGCAAATTTTGGCTTTCATGCATAAACTGCTGAGAGTAATCACCAAACCAGTCACTCACTTTATCAAAACTCTCAATAAAGGCCTGCTTATCTCGCCCATCCAAAATCTCTAATGCTTCACCAAAACAGCGGTGGAAACGTTTGATCATTTCAATATTCTCTTCAGAAGAAAATATAATGTCACCGTAGAGATTTGGATCTTGGCCAAACAGACGACCAACCATCGCCAACTCTAAACGATAGATCGGAGAGCTGAGCTGCAAGAGCTTATCGATATTGGGATTTTCACGGCTCAAATGTAGGCCATAGGCAAACGAAGTAAAGTGGCGCAATGCTTGGATAAGCGTCATGCCATGATCATGCTCATTGGCATCAATCTGGCACAAACTCGCCCCCCAAATAGCAAACTGCTTGAGTAGCCATTGGTAGTGCTCTTCACCGCGGCCATCACAGTAAACAATAACCTGCTTTGCAAGACTTGGTACATCAGGGCCAAACATCGGATGCAAGCCAACAACCGGTCCACGGTGCGCATTCAACATAGCATTAAGTGGCTTACTCTTAATTGAAGTAAGATCGCACAAAATACAGTCATCTGGCAGTTGCGCTAGCTTTTCAATCACACCTTCAGTGAGATGGATCGGCACGGTCACAACAACTAAGCCTGCCCCATCAAGAATTTCGTCGGCTCGATGCCAGTCTTGACTACCGAGAACTTTGACTTGGTAGCCAGACAAAGTAAACATTCTGCCGAACAGACCACCTAATTGACCTTTACCACCAACGATCACCACTGAGCGTAACTCTGGGTTTAAACACTTAAAGCCAGAATCTTTTTCACTGGCGTAAGATTCACGCATAGTGCGGCGAAGAATATCTTCAATCAATTGTGGGGGTACGCCAATTTTATCAGCTTCCGCACGGCGTGAGGCTAACATTGCAGCTTCACGGTCAGGGGCGTAAATGGGCAAACCATGTTCGCTCTTTACTTCACCCACTTTTTCTACCAGCGCCAAGCGCTCGGCAAGTAAATTTAATATTTGCTTGTCGACTGCATCTATCTGATCTCGCAGTGCATTTAACTGTTCAGCCATGAATGTCCCTATTGCTCAATTAGCCTTTTAAGCGATCTTGTAAAAACGGCACCAACTCACTGTGGGCGTGTTTTAATAGTGCCTCAGTTGCTGACCAATTGATACACGCATCCGTGATCGAAACGCCATACTCCATCTCATTTAATGGTAAATCTGAAGACTGGCTGCCTTCGTTGATATGGCTTTCAATCATTACACCAATAATCGATTGATTACCTTCACGAATTTGGTGAATCACATCTTCAGCCACTAGCGGCTGACGGCGGTAATCTTTACGTGAATTGGCATGGCTACAATCGACCATTAATGATGCATCCAAACCCATTTTTGCCATATCTTGCTCACACTCGGTGACTGACACAGAATCGTAATTGGTTTGTTTACCGCCACGTAAAATAACATGACCGTTTGGGTTGCCTTGAGTGGTCAGCAGTGCAACCTGGCCTTCTCGATTGATGCCCATAAAACGGTGACTCGACGAGGCCGCTTGCATGGCATTAATCGCTGTAGAAAGACTGCCGTCGGTACCATTTTTAAAGCCAATCGGCATTGATAGGCCACTGGCCATTTCACGGTGAGTTTGCGATTCAGTGGTACGCGCGCCGATCGCGGCCCAGCTAAAGGTATCTGATAAGTATTGCGGGCTGATCGGATCAAGCGCCTCTGTCGCAAGAGGAATTTCCATTTCCGCTAATTCAACCAATAACTCTCGCCCAAGGTGCAAACCGTGTTCAATGTCAAAGCTACCATCCAAGTGAGGATCGTTAATTAATCCTTTCCAACCAACCGTTGTACGTGGCTTTTCAAAATAAACGCGCATAACGATATACAGTTGATCACTCAACTCTTCTGACAAAGCTTTGAGGCGACGAGCATAATCTTTAGCGGCCTCAATATCGTGAATTGAGCAAGGCCCACAAACCACCAGCAAACGGTGATCTTTTTTATGGATAATATCAGCAACCGTTTGACGTGATTGTTGAATAAAGCGACGGGCATTATCGCTCAAAGGCAATTTTGCTTTCAGTGCCTCTGGGGTAATCAGCACCTGCTCATCAATAATATTAACGTTACTCAATTCACTCTTTTGCATAACCACTACCTGTATATTTATATTTACACCCTCAAAATCCATTTCATTGAGAGTTAACACTGAGTATAAAATAACAACCCACACGAAGATTTCAACCGTAAATATAAATAAACATCAAGTGTAAACTTAATCTTACATATTTGTTTTTGCCTATCTAGCGCGCCTTTTATTGCCTGGTGAGTATTATCAACCGAACTTCTTGATTAAAATATACAATCATTAAAATGGAAAACAGGCTTTAGGATATGGATCTCATCCTATCATTGCTACAACAAATGTGTGTCTACTTAATGCTTGCTTACATGCTGAGTAAAACACCCATTTTTTTACCGCTACTCAACATCTCTAATCGCCTAAGCCATAAAGTCAGCATTTACATTCTGTTCTCTCTCTTTTGCATTCTTGGCACCTATTTTGGCCTACAAATCAACGATGCTATCGCCAATACACGAGCGATTGGCGCGGTCATGGGCGGGCTTTTTGGCGGTCCTGTAGTGGGCTTTTTTGTTGGTCTAACCGGAGGATTGCATCGCTATACCCTTGGTGGATTTACCGATCTTGCCTGCGCAATTTCCACCACTGCGGAAGGTTTAATTGGCGGCCTTGCACATACTTATCTGTTGCGACGAGGTAAAGGTGTACTGCTTTTTAGTCCGAGTATCGTTTTCGCCATTACTTTATTTGCCGAATTGGTTCAGATGGCAATCTTGTTGATGGTAGCAAAGCCGTTCGATCAGGCCTATGTTCTGGTATCCGCTATTGCCGCCCCTATGATCATTGCTAATTCGATTGGTGCCGCACTGTTCATGAGCATTTTGCAGGACCGGAAAACCATTTTTGAGGAGTACTCTGCCACCTTTTCGCGCCGTGCTCTAAATATCGCCGAACGCTCTGTGGGTATTTTGGCTTCTGGTTTTACCGCCGACAACGCAGAAAAAATTGCCCGCATCGTTTACGAAGAAACCAAAGTAGGCGCAGTCTCGATAACCGACAACAACAAGATTCTCGCCTTTGTGGGGATAGGAGCCAATCACCATAGACCACAAACACCAATCTCATCGCAAAGTACCTTAGATGCCATTGAACAAAACGACATCATCTATCTTGATGGTAAAGAAAGACCTTATCAATGCTCACTTTCAGCGGAATGTAAGTTGGGTTCAGCATTAATTATCCCATTACGAGCTGGCGATAAGGTGATTGGTACCATTAAGCTCTATGAGCCGAAACGTAAGCTATTTTCCACCATCAATATGGCGATGGCGGAGGGTATTGCGCAATTACTCTCAAGCCAAATTCTCTATGGTGATTACCAACAAAAGCAATCATTACTGGCCCAAGCAGAGATCAAATTGCTGCACGCGCAAGTGAATCCCCACTTTTTGTTTAATGCCCTTC
>NZ_AFWF01000188.1 GCF_000222605.1 Vibrio ichthyoenteri ATCC 700023
TTCTTAATGCCGTTTTGTTAAAAGCACTCATTGCAGTAATCGATAATAAGCTCCCAATAGTGACTGACATATTGGGAGCTTGCGATCTATATCATGCGGTTTTTATCATCAATAAAGCTTAAGCTTCGTCGCTAACTTCAACTTCGTAAGAGGTGAATTTGCGCACGTTAATTACACCGCTATCAAAGATAAGGTATTGGCCTTTAATCCCTTTTAACGTGCCGGTGACCACCGGATTTTTATCAAAATTGTGCGAGACAATCTTGGTTGGATGTTCTGTCACAGGGTAGGCGATAGGGGTGATGCTTTCGCTGAGGATCTCCACCGCATCATCACCAAACTGCTGTTTAACCTCTGCAATCTTTTCTTCGATCAACGGTAGCAATTCGGCAAATTTTTCTTCCAATGGCAGCGGTGACCCATCTTCTTTTAGTAGCGTGCGCCAATTCGTTTTATCGGCAATATGCTTAGCCAGTTCAATTTCAATTAAGCCGGAGATATAGCGGGTCTTTACTTTTAAGATTGGCAGACCTTGCGTTGCGCCTTGATCTATCCAACGGGTTGGAATCTGAGTGTGGCGAGTGATGCCGACCTTCAAGCTCGAGGTATTGGAAAGATAAACATAATGGTCAACCATACAGTTCTCTTTACCCCATTGTGGTTCACGACAAGTCCCTTGTTCGTAATGGCAAGTTTCTGGCTTCATGATGCACATGTCGCAACTCGCCAGCTTTTTCATACAAACAAAGCAGTGACCTTGAGAGTAGCTTTTCTTGGTTTTCTTACCACATGACTGACAAAAAATATTGCCGGTGTGCGTCAGAGTAAGGGTTCGACCCATAAACGGCTTAAGGTCGACAAGTTGCTCACCAACGGGTAAATGGTAGTGAACTTCATTTTCGATAGAGGCACGCATCTTTTTCAGCGTACCAACAGTGATTAAGGACATGACTTTGCTCTATATGTTTTTGTTATGGGGTGGAATCGTTGACCACGAATTTCACGACTATGCTAACAGAAATACCACATGTTTGCTTTTGCTATGCATTTCCATCTCGCAAAGTGTCACAACTTATCAGTGTGGCATGTTGTATGAACTGGCTCATAAATATTGTGGTACTTAGCGTTTTTTAGTTGTGTTGCATAGGTGAGTTGAGTAAATTTGCTCTCAAAAATAAGATTGATTTGCTATATCAACGTTGTTCAGTTTGATTGGGAAGTAAAATTGAAAACAATTCATAAACTTATATTTGGCTTGTTCATCTTCACGATAATTGTCGTTGCATTGCATTGGCTTTACGGTGAAAAAAAAATTTATCGCGTTAGCCCAAGTCAATATACTTACCTAGCAACCAATGATCAGTTACAGAAAGGTGCCTCTACCAGTTCGATTAGTCGAGAGGGTGACGAAGTTATTCTTGATTGCGAACTAAAAATAAGTGCCGATTATAAATGGCCATATTGTGGAATTTCGATCTTATACGATAAAGAAAACCCAACCAAAGGTAAGGACCTTTCAGATTTCCATACGATCCGCTTAGATGTTGATTTTGTCGCTCTGGATGGTGATACCAACCCTGCGATGCGCGTCTATTTACGTAATTACAATCCCGCTTATTCACTGCCTGATAACGAATATACGTATAAATATAATGGTTTAGATTATCGCCAAGCCGATTATTCAAACGTTCTCGAAGTCCCACTGAGAAGTTTACAAGTATTAACGTGGTGGTTGGTGGATAACAAAATCCCGATCGAACATTCAGCACCAGAATTTAATAATGTTAACCGTATTGAGTTTGCAACGGGGTCAGGGACGCCAGTGGGCAAATATCAATTACGTATCCGCAGCATTGAGTTTATCGGCCATTATATTGATGGTGAGACGCTGATGTTAACATTATTGTTAATTTGGGTTGGATTAGCGCTGATATTTAGTGCGACGCAAATACATCGTAAGCAACGCATTTTGAGTGAATCAGAAGCGCGTCGCCAACATTTAAAATTATTGAACCGCTCACTACGAGAAGAAAACACCCAGTTTGCTGAGTTAGCGCATCGTGATGCTTTAACTGGGGCGATGAATCGTCATTCTATTCGGAATTGGTTGGAGCAAGAGTATTACCCAGAGCGAGAGCTTAAAACTCAATTGACGGTAATTTATCTCGACATCGATTATTTCAAGCAAGTTAATGATGTTCATGGTCACAAAATGGGTGACGACATTTTGCGAGAGTTTGCCATCGTGGTGATGTCAGAACTGCGCGCCAGCGATCGATTTGTACGTTGGGGTGGCGAAGAGTTTGTGGTTTTCTGTCCGAACAGCACTTTACGCCATGCTTCAATTTTGGCCGAGCGCTTACGGCAAAAAATCGAATTGCATAAATGGATGCATGGTGAAGTACTGACTGCCAGCCTTGGTGTGGCGGAGTTAGGTCAAGAAACGGCCATTGATATGCTCACGCGAGCCGATGAAATGCTTTATCGAGCCAAGCGAAGCGGTCGCAACCGAGTTGAAATTGAGAATCAAGAATAAAAAAACGCCCCAGTGATGGGGCGTTTTTTGTTTGATAAGAGGTGGATATCGAGTAAGTCGAGATTATGGTTGCTCTTGCTCTTGCTCTTGCTCTTGCTCTTGCTCTTGCTCTTGCTCTTGCTCTTGCTCTTGCTCTTGCTCTTGCTCTTGCTCTTGCTCTTGCTCTTGCTCTTGCTCTTGCTCTTGCTCTTGCTCTTGCTCTTGCTCTTGCTCTTGCTCTTGCTCTTGCTCTTGCTCTTGCTCCATTTGCGTCACAATCGGCTCTTTAGGGCCAAGAAACTTAGGTTTCTCTCCTGTGATGTAAAGATCAAGTACCGCTTTGGCGCGAGCAAATACTTCACGAAAACGGACTTTAAAGCCAAAGTGGGTCGATGGTCCTGCAACGGCAAAGCATTTCGCCTGAATATCGTGAAAATTAGCAATGAAGAGCGCGCGTTCACAATGGAATTTCTGCGTAATGATTAAGAAATTATCAGTATCAAAAATCTCTTTAGCGCGAACCACTGAGTCTAGCGTTCGAAATCCAGCATAATCAAGGTAGATATGTTCTTCAGGTATCTCTGCGCGTAATAAATCACGTTTCATCGTCCAAGGCTCGTTGTAAGAGCGGTGAGCGTTGTCGCCACTTAGCAGGAAATTCGTTACTTTGTCTTGCTGATAGAGATCAATAGCGGCATTGATACGATTAAGGTAATACTCGTTGAGTACCTTACCGAGATATTTGCTGGTGCCGAGTACTACTGCGACATCGTAAGGAGCGACGTCATCAGCGGAAAAATAGAGTTGGTCTTGAGTTTGATAGCTGATCCAGCGATCAATGCCAAACAGCGCAACACCAAGTGCTATCGCCGATATTAGCGTAAATTTTAACGCCTTAACTAACCACGGGGCGTGGATTTTATTCAAAATGGTATAAAAAATCTTGCGCACTAAATTTGTCTATTCCGTTGAGCCCAAAGACCTATGACAATAAAACTTGCCATCACAATAGTAAACATTGTGCCATAAGGAAGCTGGCTTAATGTCTTGGTGAGGTAAGGTGTTGCTTTAACGATGATTAAGCCGTAACCAAACGCATTGATCAATATGAAGACTACGGTTCTTACGACAAAGTTCTGACTTCGGAGCAATTTTCGTAGGCTGGAATTGATCTCTCCACCAAATATAACCAATGAACAGGCAATCAGTGCTGTCGCTATCTCACTTAAGTAAGGTGCGAGGTATTGTCCGGCTGGGGCTAAAAATTCAAACATGTCAATTCATCCAAAGCCCCTGTTTAGGGGCTTTGTTTCTATTTGATGTTAACTAAGCGTAGTTTAGAACGCTGTGCGTTTGTAACGGCGGTACACTGGCTGCCAGAAGTAAGCTTCGATGGCCTCTTCAAGAGCTTCGTCAGTGATTTCCTGCGCGACACCTTGTTCGATTGCTTTTTTACCTACGGCGAAAGCAATTTTTTTCGATACAGAGTGGATCGCCTCTAGCGGTGGAAGCAGCGCACCTTGGCCGTTAATCGCCAGTGGTGAACAAGTCGCCAATGCACGGCTTGACTCTTGTAGCATTTCGTCTGTAACGCGACGTGCCGATACAGCCAGTACGCCTAAACCGATACCCGGGAAGATGTAGCTGTTGTTACATTGCGCGATAGGGTAGGTTTTACCATCGTGAACAACAGGATCGAAAGGGCTACCGGTTGCGACCAATGCTTCACCTTTGGTCCAGCGAATAATGTCATTAGGTGTTGCTTCAACACGGCTGGTAGGGTTTGACAATGGGAACACGATAGGACGTTCACAATGCTTATGCATTTCTTGGATAACGTCTTTGCTAAATAAGCCTGGCGCACCCGATACACCAATCAGTACGGTTGGTTTTGCGTTCGCCATCACATCAAGCAATGAGAAACCATTGCCTTCGTTTTCCCAACTCGCCGTGTTTTCTGTCGGCTGAACCAATTTTTGTTGGAAGTCGAGTAGATTCGGCATGCCTTCTTGCAGAAGACCCCAGCGGTCAACCATGTAAACTTGAGAGCGAGCTTGCGCATCAGAAATACCTTCTGACACCATTTGCGCGATAATTGCTTCTGCGATACCACAACCTGCTGAGCCTGCACCTAAGAAGGTAATGCGTTGATCAGCCAGTTTGCTACCTGCGGCTTTACACGCTGCCAGCAGAGAACCCACAGTTACCGCCGCGGTGCCTTGAATATCATCGTTAAAGCAGCAGATACGGTTTTTGTAGCGTTCAAGCAACGGCATTGCGTTTTTCTGCGCAAAATCTTCAAATTGAACCAAAGCTTCTGGCCAGCGGCGTTGCACTGCTTGAATAAATTCTTCTACAAATGCGTCGTAATCTGCACCGGTAATACGAGGATGACGCCAGCCCATGTACATTGGGTCAGCAAGGCGTTGTGGGTTATTGGTACCCACATCAAGCACGATTGGTAGGGTGTAGGCAGGGCTGATGCCGCCACACGCAGTGTAGAGCGCCAATTTACCAATTGGAATGCCCATACCACCGATACCTTGGTCGCCAAGACCAAGAATACGCTCACCATCGGTTACTACGATCACTTTTACGTTGTGGTTTGAAGCGTTGTTTAGGATGTCATCAATACGATCACGGTTCGCGTAGGAAACGAATAACCCACGGCCACGACGGTAGATATTTGAGAAGTTTTCACATGCTGCACCCACCGTTGGGGTGTAGATGATTGGCATCATTTCAGAAATGTGGTTTTGAACTAAGCGGTAGAAAAGCGTTTCGTTAGTATCTTGAATATTACGCAGATAGATGTGCTTATCCATGTCATTTTCGAAACTGCGGTATTGTTGATACGCACGCTCCACCTGTTCTTGGATCGTTTCAGTCGTCTCTGGCAGGAGACCTTCTAAATTGAAGGAGATGCGTTCTTGCGCGCTAAACGCACTGCCTTTATTTAGCAGTGGAGTACTAAGAAGCGCAGGGCCTGCGAAAGGAATATAGAGTGGACGTTTGTCGTTATACATTGCGAACCTATTATCGGGTACGAGGAACAGTTGTGCGTATGTGCGATGCCAGTTAATAGTTATAACATGGTAATCAGTAAGCTATTGTAACTTGGCTTGCTAAGGTCGACAAGAAACACAATTCGAAGTGGGATCTTAATACCCTCTTATTGGCATTGTCGTTATAATCAGGCGTTTAATTCTCACAGTATGATGTTATGACTTCATTACCAATCGACACCCTGCGCGAACAATTTTTAGCTCGGTTAGCTCAACATCATTTGATCGTTGAGGCGGAAACCGGTTCGGGAAAGTCGACGCGGTTGCCATTATGGGCCAAAGAGCAAGGGCGCGTATTGGTGATAGAGCCACGTCGTATTGCTTGTACTTCGTTAGCGCAATATTTGGCTTTGCAACAACATCAACCGGTCGGTGAGTCTATTGGCTATGCGATAAAACTTGAAACACGTTTTAGTGAGTCAAGTGAAGTGGTGTTTGTGACTCCAGGTGTGGCGTTGCGTTGGTTCAGTGAAAATCAGCTAGCGGATTACGATATTGTTATCGTGGATGAGTTTCATGAACGTCGCTGGGATAGTGATTTGCTGGTGGCGCTATTAAAAGCACATAACCACCATCGCTTGGTGATCACCTCAGCGACAATTGAAGGGGAGAAGCTTGCTCGGTATGTGTCGGCAGAACGTTTACAAGCGCAAGGACGTAACTTTCAAGTCAGTGTGCAATATCGTGCTAATGAATCACGTCAGTTACCCGATAGTCGCCATTTAGAACAGCGCATTAAACAAGAAGTATTGCATGCCCTGCAATCATCTCACGGTGATATCTTAGTGTTTCTTCCGGGGCGTAAAGAGATCACGCAGTGCGTGCAAATGTTGCAAGGGATTGAAGGGGTGATGATTGCGCCGTTGCATGCGTCAGTTAATGATGAGCAACGTGAAATCGCGTTGAATGTTCAATCTCTTACTAAGGTTGTGCTTGCAACCAATGTCGCAGAAACCTCGTTGACGATACCGAATATTGCGGTAGTGATTGACTCGGGACTGGAACGTCGTACTGAACAGCGCAATGGCCGTACGACGCTAAGCCTAAAGCATATCTCACAAGCCAGTGCTAAACAGCGTGCTGGCCGTGCTGGCCGCGTGATGGATGGTATTTGTATTCGCCTTTATGGTGAGCACGCAGCGCTTGCCTCCGTGACGCCACCAGAAATTCATCGTGAGTCATTAACGGAGGTGATGCTAGCCTCTGCGTGTTGTGATAAGCCGCTGACTTCTCTCATTTTTCTTGAACCGTTGCCAGACAAAACTGTGCAACAAGCGTCGCTGTTATTACAAGGTATGCAGGCGATTGATGAGCAGGGTAAAGCGACTGACCATGGGCGAAAAATGTATCCTTTACCGATTGATGCGCTATTGGCCGATCTGGTCACGCGTATGCCATCGAAAGCGCTCAAAGAGGCGATGATAGATTACACTGCGGCACTTGCGACACCAGCAAAACTCTTTCGTATACAAGGTAATGAAGAGCAGTTGGAGCAACTCGCCCAACAAGAGCCGCTCGGCTGCGATGCTCAACTGGCCATGGGACTGATTCGTGGTTCGCAATACGCAGCGATCGAGGTGAATATTGAAGCATTAAATGAGGCCAGAGCTTTGGCTGAGCAAATGCGATCACTGTTTGAGCTTCCTCAATTGGAGGTGGCCTCCCGTTACCAACATCGCGATTTGGTGTTCGCGCTCGCGACATTGCATCCTGAACTGGTGTTTGTGCGCCGTGAGAAAAGGCGTGAAGCGCTGGCCAATGGCTCGATGGAGGTGGTGCTCGGTCGAGAAAGTCGTTTCAAAGGCCAATTCGAGGCCGCGATTGTGTTAGACACGCACAGCTTGCCGGGGCGAGGTGTAAAACAAACGCTGACGCTCGCAACGCAAGTTCTGCCGCTTGAAATCAACGTACTGGCTGAATTGGGTATCGGTGATTGGCAAGAGGGCGCTGTTGTGGTTGACCATGATCAAACCTACATCGAAATGGAATTGGTTTACGCTGGGCGTGTTGTGGCTAAGAGACGTGAAGCGGCTAAAGGAATGTTGGCGATTATGCCAATGTTACAAGGCATCAAATCTGGAGAGTATCTGACAGGTTTTTACCCTAAACGCCAGCGGGAAATTATGCATTGGCGTTTGTTTGTTGAGCTGGGCTTATCGGAAACCAATGACCATCGCGATATTAGCTTTGATAGTTGGTTTACTGAGCAGTTACAGTTGTTGGAACTTAGCGATATCGAAGAACTTGAACTCTTTAGTGAAGATGATTTTGCTTTTGAAGGTATTCCCGAGTGGCAATATGATGAGTTTGCCGAACGTTTTCCTTTTGAGCTTGCGCTGGGTAATCTCAATTTGACGGTTGAATATCATGCCTCGGCTAAGCTGGTTTACGTGATGTATCGTGATGGGTTGCGTAAAACAGATCCCAAACGCTGGGAGTTACCTCGTTGGCAAGGATGGCGTGTTAAATACAAAAAGGCGAGTCGAATCATTGATGTAAAGTAGCATTGATTCGTGATGCATTGATGATGATTAATTTTGGTAACTTAAATATTAAGCAACAGGTTTAATACGTCATCTACTTGTTCTTACTTTGTTATTGTATTGGTTTTTATATGCCATTTCTGCTCGCAAAAAGGATATAAAAGACCATTGTTCTATATCCTATTGCTATATGCACGCAGTTAGTCGATATTGGTTTTATTGTGTTGCCAATATCGGGGGATGATATGGAACGTCAAGGCAAGGCATGTGTGGTATTTGACTATACCTCTTTTCTCGGCGCTTCGTGTAATAAGAAATGGACGTTTCTTGAAGCATTGAGCACCATCGCTCCAGTATTCAGTATTGCTTGGAAAGATACCGTCGAGCAGTCTCGTGATCCTGAAGATCGGTTATGGGAACAGGCTCTAAAGTCGCTTTCTGCTAGCCGTAGTGATGAGTCAAATATTGATACGCTTGTTAAAATTGCTAAAACAGAGGGTATAAGTGAACTTAAGTTAGTGATGCCGTACGAATTGGAACCGGATGTGATTGAACGGCTTCAGCGCAAATCTAACGTAAATATTCAAAATCTCGAACAAGACGAGTTCATGATTACTTTCTAATGATCTTAAAAAGGTTTAAGGCTATGGCTTTAGACCTTTTTTTTGTCCGTAGCATTTCTTCCGATTAAACGTAATTCAGTGCTGTGGTAAAGGATTGGCCATTAGAATCGCGCTTATCCCACAGGTTCAGAGACTTAACTTGTCGTTTTCAGGTTTGATAACTACGATTATTTTTGATCGTAAATAATGGACTATGACGACTAAAGGTGAGCCAATGGCACTGAATCGAATCAAAAAATGCGTTGTTGCGTGGTGGGTTATGGCCGCAACGTTACCAATCTCCTTTGCCAGTTTTGGGCAAATTGGCCTTTCCGATTTTCGTTATGGTTATGTGGATTTTGCCGCAGGCTCGCTGGACGAGAAAATTGGTGAGAATAGTAACGTAACCGCGATTAATGCTGGTGGCAAATTGCCGATTGATCGGCGCTGGCTGGCAACCCTCGATTATTCTGCGCGCTTTATCCATCCCGATAAAACCACCACTGAGATATATACCGTATTGCCGGGGGTGGCTGCACGAATAGATGCCGGGCCGGGACTTCAGTTTCTTGCGAATGCCAAAGCCGGTATGCAGTGGGCTCGCTTGACTGATGATAAGACCAATATAAAGCTAGAAAGTAGCAATGAGTTTGTTTGGGGAATGGAGGTTGGTTTAGTTTACAATATTACCCCACGGTGGCGTTTGGCGACCGACGCTGAGCTAAATCGCAGTGATATCTTGGATGTAGAAATCTATTCGCTACGGGCTGACTTTCGCATTAACTCAGGGTTTACCATGGGGGGATTCTATAGTCACCGGGACAGTGAACGGGGCTCAACCAATGAAGGTGGCGTGGCAATGAAATTGTTTTTTTAGCCATGCATTAAGCTATTTGGCTTGAAGTTGCAGCGGTGAAAGGCAAAAAAGCCAGCGAGAGCTGGCTTTTTAAATTGTGCGCTGTTTGTGCTTACATTACTGCCGCAATACCTTGGCACAATGGTAGCATGTTGGACTTAGTCATACCGGCAACACTGATACGGCCTGAACCCACGATGTAGATAGCGAACTCATCTTTAAGACGCGCTACTTGGTCTTTGTTTAGACCAGAGAATGAGAACATACCATTTTGACGCTCGATAAAGCTAAAGTCAGCATCAACACCTTGCTCTTTTAGAGTGGTCACAAACAATGTACGCATCTCTTGGATACGGTCACGCATCTCTTTTACTTCCGCTTCCCATTCTGCACGTAGACCTGCATCATTTAGGATGTAAGTCACTACTGCCGCGCCGTGCGCCGGTGGGTTAGAGTAGATAGAGCGGATGATCGCTTTAACTTGAGAGAATGCTGTCGCGGCAACATCTTCATTCTCACCAACAAGTGTGAATGCGCCTACGCGCTCGTTGTACAAACCGAAGTTTTTAGAGAACGAGCTCGCGATAAGAATTTCTTTGTTGTATTTCGCAAAGGTACGCAGACCAGCAGCATCTTCTTCTACACCCGCCCCAAAGCCTTGGTAAGCGAAGTCAAATAGAGGAAGCAGTTTTTTCTCTGCTACCAGCTTAGCCAGTACTTCCCATTCATCAGCCGTCGGATCGATACCCGTTGGGTTATGACAGCAGCCGTGCAGCAGTACGATATCGCCTGCGTTTGCTTGCTCAAGATCCGCTAACATTGCTGCGAAATCTTTCTCTTTCGTTTCTGCGTTGTAGTAACTGTATTGCGCTGTTTCAAGACCAGCAGCAGTGAATACGCCAATGTGGTTTGCCCAAGTTGGGTTGCTGATCCAAATTTTCACGTCGCCAAGTTGGCGTTTGATAAATTCACCCGCCACGCGCAGAGCGCCTGTACCACCCGGCGCTTGTGCCGTTTTGGCGCGCTTATCAGTAATGATCTGAGCGTCAGTACCGAACAACAGTTTTTGTACCGCAAGGCCGTACTCTGATGTACCTTCGATGGTTAGGTATGACTTAGTTTTTTCGGTTTCAACCAACGCAGCTTCCGCTTTTTTTACGGTCGCAAGAACAGGTGTTTCACCTTGTTCATTTTTGTAAATGCCAACGCCTAGGTTGATTTTTTCAGCGCGAGGATCCTTTTTAAACTCTTCCGTGAGGCCAAGAATCGGGTCTGCCGGAGCAGCAACTACTTTTTCAAACATAATTGTCATCCATGTTAATCGAAGGGGATAATTGTAATAACTTGAATATTTATACCTTTATGATGCACAGGTGACAACACAAATGCGTTAGAAACTAGAAATTTTATTCATTAGTCGTTAAAGCTTGTTCAATGTGCTTACTTTTCATCATCTATTATCACTGGAGAGGGGAAATGACTGTGTCTATAGAGGCAGAACCTGTTTCAGCCAACTCGTGGCTCAATGGATTTTAGGTGAGGGGAGTCCTTGTTAAATAACGCTTAAATGAACTTAACTTAAAGTGGTTTTCCTGTTTAGAGCGCTATTGTGCCGTATTTTCCTCGGTTGGTATGAAGTGGCGGGATTGGTAGATGTTTATGGTGCTACGGGCGCAATTTGAGTGATGGAAATCGGTCAAGGCCGCGATGGCATTGACCGATGAAAGCTCTATTTTTTTAAATCGATTTGCGATTCATGCGCATGGGTTTCAAAATCAGGGTTGTTTGACATTTTGTTGCTCGCCCAGTGATTAAGATGGCTAAGAATGGCTTTCAAAGCGTGTTTCTCTGTCGGCTGTTCATTTGCAGCGGTTTCAATTTCAGCTTTTGGATGAGTCCCGGTCGCATCTTCAGCAATGTGCAGCCAATCAGGGTGCCAGTAGTAAGGCTGACCTAATGGAGTTGTCCAAGTGTGAACACCATTGGTTTCGCCTTTATATTCAATATCGTTTTCGTTGTACTTAGTCATTATTAGCTTCTCTCATCATCTATGAGTTGAGGGTTGTCACTTTAACGTTATAAATGTAACAGACTGGAATTATATTTATGTGATGCCAATCGTTTAGCGCTGTTATCAAACCCATCTAAACATGGTGATTTGACCTTAAACTATTTTTAGCGAAGACGTGAAGTGCCCTAGGTTAGCGACCGTTAAGGTGGTCGAGGATTGCTTTCTCGGCATGTTGCTGTGAGGCATTTTCTCCATCGGGCACATCAACTGGCTGCTTGGGGTGCAAACCAAGGGCATCTTCTGCAACGTGAAGCCATTCAGGATGCCAATAGTAAGGGTTGTCACCTTGAGGATGGTCCCAGCGGTGAACGCCTTGATGCTCGCCTTGGTAAGATAGGTCATCGAGTGTAAATAACTTCATTCTCTTCCCTCTCTATTTGTCGTCAATATTCAGTATGAACCATAACGGCGAGACGCGCTGCTTGGGATAGTGTTTGGTGCTTGTCTTTAAGCAAGGTCAGCTTATTTGATGCGGTAACGGTATGAAGTGAATCGCTCTTATGCAGAGGGAAGCGATAAATAGGTATTGCAGCATGTAAGCAAGAGAAGAGTCGCGACAATATAAAAAAACCTCCGACAATGCGGAGGTTTTTGCGTTTCTACTTACTTCAAATTAGAAGTTAGCTGAACGTGGAGTACGTGGGAATGGGATAACGTCACGAACGTTGCCCATACCAGTTACGTAAGAAACTAGACGCTCAAAACCAAGACCGAAGCCTGCGTGAGGTACTGTGCCGTATTTACGTAGATCGCGGTACCAGCTCATGTGCTCTGGGTCGATACCCACTTCACGCATACGCTCATCTAGGATCTCTAGGCGTTCTTCACGCTGAGAACCACCGATGATTTCGCCGATGCCAGGTGCAAGTACGTCCATTGCCGCTACCGTCTTACCGTCATCGTTCGCACGCATGTAGAATGCTTTGATGTCTTTCGGGTAGTTCTTAACGATTACTGGCGCTTTGAAGTGCTCTTCAGCAAGGAAACGTTCATGCTCAGAAGACATGTCGATGCCCCACTCAACGTCAAATTCAAATTTCTTACCAGAGTCTAGTAGGATTTGGATTGCGTCAGTGTAATCAACTTGTGCGAAATCAGAAGAAACGAACTGCTCTAGACGAGTAATCGCTTCTTTATCGATGCGAGAAGCAAAGAACTCAAGGTCATCGCGGCACTCTTCTAGTACAGCTTTGAATACAAACTTAAGCATGTCTTCCGCAAGTTTTGCTACATCGTTTAGATCAGCAAATGCCACTTCAGGCTCAACCATCCAGAATTCCGCTAGGTGGCGGCTGGTGTTTGAGTTTTCAGCACGGAAAGTAGGACCGAAGGTGTAAACCTTGCTTAGAGCACAAGCGTAAGCTTCAGCGTTTAGCTGGCCAGAAACCGTTAGGAACGTTTCTTTACCGAAGAAGTCTTCGTTGTAATCTACTTTACCTGCGTCTGTACGAGGTAGGTTTTCCATGTCTAGCGTTGATACGCGGAACATTTCACCCGCACCTTCTGCATCAGATGCAGTGATTAGTGGTGCTGAAACCCAGAAGTAGCCTTGCTCGTGGTAGAAACGGTGAATCGCTTGAGACAGACAGTTACGTACACGTGCTACTGCGCCGATCACGTTTGTACGTGGGCGTAGGTGAGCAACTTCACGTAGGTACTCGATCGAGTGGCGAGTTTTCGCCATCGGGTAAGTTTCTGCGTCTTCAACCCAACCAACCACTTTTACTTCCGTTGCAGCCAGTTCAAATGCTTGACCTGCAGCAGGAGACGCAACGATGGTACCCGTAACTTCAACAGAACAGCCAGTCGTTAGCTTAAGGACTTCGTCGTTGTAATTATTGAGATTATTTGGGACCACGGCCTGAATCGGGTCGAAACAAGAGCCGTCATAGATGGCAAGGAATGAAATTCCAGCTTTGGAATCACGACGTGAACGGATCCAGCCGCGGACAGTTACTTCACTGTCTACTGCTAGCTTACCGCTCAATACGTCTTTAACAGGCGCGTAAGTCATGTTTAAAATAATCTCCATTGAGGTAAAAATTAAACCTGTCGTTCCGAGTGATTTAACTTTGGTATTTTTGACCAAAAAAACGTCGAAACATCAGGTTGGTATTACTTTTTTATCGAAATGACATATTACCTGTCAATTCGTTCGCTTCAACCTTTATTATCGTTTTGGTGGCGATAATGTCACTAATATTTTCTCTTCTTTTGTTTACGCCACTCTAAATCGCTTACAAAGCCCTTTCTATCGTTCTTATCAGGCACAAATTTAAGCAATGCCGTCTAGCTACCAAGGGTGTGTCTATGGTGTTAGCCGATATCGAGCTGAGAAATCAGTTGTTGTAGCTGTTGGTTGATGGCAGAAAATTGTGGTCGTAACGCAAGATTTTTCTGTAAACAATCGCCTTTCAATGCGACTAAATTTTCTTTGGTCGCTTGATAGATTTGGTCGAGTTCTTGTGCTGAAAAATGGCAGCAATGTTCAAGTAGATCTTCCATTAGGCAGCCAAATGCTCGCACTTCAATACGTTGCATTGCCTCTCTTTGTTGGCTTGGCAATTTATTCAAATCGGTTGCAGCACCAAAATCACCAAACAAGATCGCCGCATCTGGGTTGTACATGGTGTTATGGGCGTAGATATCGCCATGACTAACATGTTGATGGTGTAAGTGCGTTAGGCCTGACGCCATTTGCTGCAGCATCAGTAATATCGTGGTTAGGTTGTGCTTTGCATCGATGTGAAAAGTATCGCGGGTGCAAGTTTTCAGTGAGGGGGGCAACCCCAAATTCGCATATTGGTTTGGGATCAGCTCCATCACGAGCCCGAGCCCATCAGCTTGATTAATCTGGCCGATGACTTTGATTAGGTTATCGTGATGGCCAGCTTGTAGACAGTTTTCCAGCTCATTGCTCGGGTAGCCGTCGCTAGTCACTTCGCCTTTAAAGATCTTAACTGCAATCTGCTCACCGCTACCCGCTAACTGATGCGGTTGTTTGCGCCATTTTGCTCGATAAATAATGCCAGACGCGCCTTGGCCAATCACCTCTTCGAGTGCAATGTCTTCTAGTTTGATTAACGGGATAGACGTTGTTAAGTGTGACGCTTTCACGCTGAATTCGCCTGCTTGCGTATTTAATGGGTTTCCATCAATTGCAAGCCAACTTAGTTTAGGCAGCCCAAATAGCCAATTAGGTAAATCAACGAATGCATTGGCTGAAAGTCTTGCCAGCTCTAAACGTTGGCAGTTTGCCATTGAAGCGGGCAGTGAGGTTAACTTGTTGCCAGCTAAGGCAAGCTTTTGCAAACGGTATAAACGGCCCATATCGTCGGGAAGTTGAGTCAGTTGGTTGTCGGTTAAAATCAGCCAACGGGTGCGGTCTGGTAGCGTTTGTGCAGGAAAATGTTGCAACTTGTTTGATTTAAAACTGATCATTTCAAGCTGTGGACAGGAGAAGAGAGCAGCCGGAATCGTTTCAAAGCAGTTATTCGTCAGGAACAGAATTTTAAGCTGCTTTAACTGTGCAAAATTATCTGGTAAGTCCCTGAGTTGGTTGTCGGATAAATCGAGGGTCTCTAAACTGTCTGCAAGTTAAAAAATCTCGACAGGGAACTCCGTCAACCCTTGTTTTAATTCAAGACGAGTAATGCCTTTTAATTCACCAGATTGTAACTGCTCAATAGTGTGCAAAGCTTAAACCTTAATACGGCTAAAAATAGCCGGCAATACTATACCAACATCGATGGCTGATAAAGTTGAATGCTCGCAGCAGAAAGCAAAGTGTAGGGATAGATTTGTATCGCGGAAATAAGGGACAAATAAGCCTGTAGCGCTGAGACGAATATTCGCCCCAGCGTTTACGGCGTCATGCGGACTAATGTTTCTTGCTGTCACCTTGCGCCAATGAAAATTGATTGAGTAGCTGTTCCAATCGCTCAGACAAGTGTTCGAGATCTAAACTGATATCACGAGTTTGTGAGGCTAATTGAGATGTGCCATTGGCATGAGCTGTGATGGTGTCTATCTTGCTTTGGATATGATAGCTAACCGCGGAGGTGGTCTGCGTTTGTTGCTCGATGTTTTTAGTATGATTGAGCACTTGGTGCATTTCGTTAACCACACTATGCATTGTGGTTGAAAGGAACTCGACATCTTCTGAGCGCTGGTGTGCTTGGTGACAGACATTATCCACGGAGGTGAGAGACTCTCTGCTGCCTTGTTGAAATTGGCCAATAATGGCTTCGATGTTACTGGTGGCTTCAGCCGTTCGTCCAGCAAGATTACGTACCTCTTCAGCGACTACGGCAAAGCCGCGACCTTGCTCGCCCGCCCGAGCAGCTTCGATTGCTGCATTGAGCGCCAACAGATTCGTTTGATCGGCAATACCACTGATCACCTCCAAAATGGACGATACTTCCGAGGTTTGGTCATTTAGAGAGGAGATCTTTTTCAATAGAACCGACCAGTTGTTTGATATCGTCACTGGCGTGATGGGCATTGCTGGCGCTTTGCGTAACAATCTCCACAGTCTTGTTGACTAAGGTTGTCGCTTCTAAAGTGGCTTGCTCAGTGTGCTCTTGTTGTGCCAGCATATTGTTGATATTGCTTTGTACATCATTGGTTTCAGCTTGTTGATTGTTGGCAGCGTCGTCGGTGGATTGGGCGACATCAGTCAATTGCCCTGCAGAGCCGGCCAAAGAATGGCTGGTTTGTTGTACTTTTTGCAGGCTATCACTGACGGTATCCATAAAGGAATTAATCGAATTTGCCAGTACGCCAATCTCATCATTTTGTTTGGTGGGTAAACGCTGTAGAAGATTTTTCGACTCAGAGACCTGTAACATAAATCGTGAGGTTTTTTGCAATGGACGTACTAATATCTTTCGCGTTAAGCCCATGGTAAATAAGAAGCCGACAAAGGTAATCGACGCCATGATGCCCATTGCGATCAGTGCTTGTTTACTCACCATGGAGTTGACGTGATTCATATTGTATTCGAGACGAATCGCCCCAAGCACTTCGCCTTCTGCCGCTGCATGACAACCAACACAGTTGGTTCCACGGTAATCTAGGCTTGATTTCATTGGTAGCGCGACCACCAATCCATTTCCCCAATCTGCGCTGATAGGTTCAATGACCAGTTCACCATTGAGTGCTCGCTGGTCAATGTCGTCTTGTGGGGCTTGATTCGCATTGCCGGGACCATAAAGCTTATCAACCGCGGGTGCGCGTAAAACGCGTACTTGCTCTATGCCATCTTGAGCCAACGCTTTTTCACGTAGCGTTTCTTTTTGTGACATGGTGCCAGTGAGCATCATCATGTTGAGGCTATCAAAATAGTTGCTGGCTTTGTCGTGGAGTTGTTCGCTAAGAACATCATGGATAAGTTGTTTTTGTTGCTGATATTGATAAAAAGTCGAGGTGGCGAGAACGCAACCAAAAACCAGTACCAACGTGACGAGGAGCTTAAAAGTAATTGTTGAGCGCATTATTATTTTACATATTATTAGAATAGACGCAACAATTCTATGGATATTTATTACCGTATGTCATAGGAAACTGGTTTGAATGTGACCACTCCCAAAAAGTTCCATTTGTAATTGTGATGTAATTAACATGTATTAGTTATGTGTCTGTAACGAGATTGGTGCGATGCACTCACCATTGAGATGAGTAAATGAGAAAAGTGACAATCCTATCGGGCATAAGCTTGTCACTCTGCTAACAAGGCTTTAGTATTGCGTCTTCTTGACGAAAGCCTGAGAAAAATGATGAAAACAGAGTTGTACAAAGAGTTTATGTTTGAGGCTGCACACCATTTGCCTCATGTCCCTGAAGGTCATAAATGTGGTCGTTTGCATGGACACTCTTTTTTAGTTCGTCTTTATGTCGAAGGGGAAGTGGACCCGTATACAGGTTGGGTGGTTGATTTTGCAGAGATAAAAGCAGCTTTCAAGCCAATCTACAATCGTCTAGACCACTATTACTTAAATGACATCGAAGGGTTAGAAAACCCAACCAGTGAAGTATTAGCGAAATGGATTTGGCAGCAACTGAAGCCTTCATTGCCTTTGCTTAGCAAAGTGGAAATTAAAGAAACCTGTACGGCAGGCTGTATTTATAAAGGTGAGTGATCATTCCACTCACACTTTCTTTGAGTAAATAGGATCAAAGCAACAATTAAAAAGCCAATCATTTGATTGGCTTTTTTTAATTCATATCGTCTAAATCGTAGCGTTTTTGTGCCAATGTATAGCCTTAGAGTTTGTGGCGCATAATGCGTTCTTTGCCACTTTTACCATAGTAAAAGTTGTCACCATCGCTAAAACCGATATGGGAAAAGAAAGCGCGTGCTGCTTCATCTTTAGCGGGTAGGGTGATACATAAAGAATCACTATCACCATTAACGGCATAGGCGTACACAAACAGCTTTTGCATTGCTTGTTTGCCAAAGCCTTGGCGTTGATAGCGTTTATCTAACACTATGTACTTTAATCCCAGTTCATTGCGCCGAGCGAACGTGGCGTAATGAGAGAACGCTTTATCTAACACGAGGTAGCCAATCGGCTGGCGCTCTGAGTAAAGCGCGAGAATCACTTCGTACTTAGAACGGTTGTGGTACACCTCTTCAAAGGGGAGGTGGCTTTCTTTCTGCTCTTGATGCACTTCAAGCTGCATTAAACTGGCGAAATCTTTCAGCTTAGCCGGTTTTATCGCAATCATATTGCCTCATTAATACTACTGCTAACCAATGAAATTCAACGTAGGCTGATTCTCAAATTGGAAATACAAAAATGGCGACCATTACAGTCGCCATTATATCGTCTTAATTATCAATAAAATATGTTTTCACGGATAATTTGACAGCGGATCACTACTAAAGTTAGCAGATAACTTTAATCGCAAGGCCGCCTTGAGACGTTTCGCGGTATTTCGCGTTCATGTCTTTACCGGTTTCTAGCATAGTTTCAATAACTTTATCTAGAGATACGGTTGGAGCAGAAGAACGACGTAGTGCCATACGAGTAGAGTTGATCGCTTTTACCGCTGCGATACCGTTACGCTCGATACATGGTACTTGAACCTGACCAGCAACTGGGTCACAAGTTAGACCTAGGTTGTGTTCCATACCGATTTCAGCCGCCATACATACTTGCTCTGGGCTACCGCCCATAAGCTCAGCAAGACCGGCTGCAGCCATAGAACATGCTACGCCCACTT
Source organism: Vibrio ichthyoenteri ATCC 700023 (assembly GCF_000222605.1). Classification (GTDB taxonomy): domain Bacteria; phylum Pseudomonadota; class Gammaproteobacteria; order Enterobacterales; family Vibrionaceae; genus Vibrio; species Vibrio ichthyoenteri. The sequence goes on from NZ_AFWF01000188.1 coordinate 18,820, forward strand.
CGCCTTGACAGCCAACTTCCGCACCAGAGATTGAAGCATTACGCTTGTAAAGACCACCGATCGCGCCAGAAGCTGCGAAGTAACGGATGTAATCTTTCTCTGTCACGGTTTGAATGAACTTGTCGTAGTACGCCAGTACCGCAGGGATGATGCCACACGCGCCATTGGTTGGTGCAGTAACAACACGGCCACCAGCTGCGTTCTCTTCGTTTACTGCGAAAGCAAACATGTTTACCCAGTCAACCACAGCCATTGGATCGTTAGAGGTTTTCTCTGACGTTAATAGCTGTTGACGCAGTGCCGCTGCACGGCGAGGTACGCGTAGTGGTCCAGGAAGAATACCTTCAGTATTCATACCGCGTTCCATACCTTCACGCATGGTTTTCCAGATGTTAGCAAAGTAAGTGCGAGACTCTTCATCTGAATGTAGAGCCGCTTGGTTTTTCATAACCAAAGCACTGATAGAAAGCCCATGCTCTTTACACTGGTCCACAAGCTCTTCAGCGGTTGTGAACGGGAAAGGAACCTTGATTGGGTTTTCTTCTTCTTTACCGAAGTTTTCTTCATCGACGATGAAACCACCACCGATAGAGTAATAGGTTTTCGAGTACGCGACTTCGTCATCGATCCAAGCGTGGATCTGCATGCCGTTTTCGTGTAGCGATAAGTTAGAAGTATGGAAGTTCATACCGCCATCTTTAGGGAACGATACTGTGTGACAGTGCATGCCAACAGGAAGGCGTTCAGTTTCTTCTACGCGAGCGATGAAGCCAGCAATAGAATCGATATCTACTTTCTCAGGGGTGTTGCCAGCAAGACCCATGATGATAGCGATATCTGTGTGGTGACCTTTCCCTGTCAGTGATAGTGATCCATAAACGTCAACGGTGATTTTAGTGATGTCGCGCAATTTTCCCATTGAACGAAGATCATCAATAAATTCTTTACCCGCTTTCATTGGGCCTACAGTGTGTGAACTAGAAGGACCAACACCGATCTTATAGATGTCAAAAACACTAATCATATCGATTACCTCAAAAGCAAGCCTCCCTAGAGAGGGAGGCTTAGAATTATCATTATATTTTGTTTTTAACTACCCGATTTTCAGGGGTAATTAAAGAGCGCCGTAGATTACAGAAGTAATCGCTGCAAGACCACAGATAACTGTGAAAATCTGTACAGGTGCAGAAGTTTTGTACTTCGCCATCGCAGGAACTTTCTTCATTGCGAACACTGGTAGAAGGAACAGGATAGCCGCGATCATTGGTGCGCCCATTGTTTCAATCATACCTAGGATGCTTGGGTTGATGATTGCAACAATCCAAGTAGTGATTACGATGAAAATTAGTGAACCTTTCTCAATAGTGCTTACTGGAGTAGAAGCACGAGATTTGATTAGACCAACTAGACCTTCGTGAGCACCTAGGAAGTGACCGAAGTAGCTAGAAGTAATCGCAGCGAAAGCAACAACAGGACCCATGTAAGAGATGATTGGGTTGTCGTGTACGTTTGCAAGGTATGAAAGTACAGAGATGTTTTGCTCTTGTGCCATTGCTAGCTGCTCTGGAGATAGAGACAGAACAACAGAGAATACGAAGAACATAACGAAGCCCATTAGCATCATTGCCGCACCGCCAGTGATTGCGTCAGTTTTCTTAACTGCGTCATCACCAAAGTTCATGCGTTGCTCTTTAGCAAACTGAGAAATAACAGGGCTGTGGTTGAATGAGAATACGATGATTGGAATCGCTAACCATACAACGATAGGCATTGTGCTGAAATCAGGTGCAACTTCAACCATTGATGTATTCCAATCAGGGATAAGGAATACAGACAGTGCTAGTAGGATAACAACCAATGGGTAAACCATTGCAGAGGTTGCTTTAAGCATTAGGTCTTTACCAAATACTACACCCATAGTCATAGCAGCAATAAGCGCGCCAGACAGTAACCAGCGAGGAATTGATTCCATGCCCATTTGGTTAACTAGGAAAGAGTCAACTGTGTTTGTGATACCAACACCGTAGATAAGAACGATAGGGTAAATAGCGAAGAAGTAAGCGAAAGTGATAAGGTTTGCGCCAGTTTTACCAAAGTGTTCTTCAACAGTATCAGTGATATCTGATTCAGGATTTTTAGCAGAAAGTACAAAACGAGCTAGAGACTTGTGTGCAAACCAAGTCATTGGTGCTGCGATTAGGGCTAGCATAACTAATGGCCAGAAACCGCCAGCGCCAGCTTTAATTGGAAGAAATAGTACGCCAGCACCTACAGCAGTACCGAAAAGCGATAGACACCATGTGAAGTCTTTGTAAGTAAACTTACTAGACGATTGCACGGCAGATGCCGATGAAGTAGTAGAACTCATATTGGGATACTCATTTTTTGGGAACAGGTAATAAGTTGCGTGCAATTCTGCACAAAAGGATTGCACAATTATTAGATCTAAATCACAAATTGATGGGACTGATAATATGATATTCCAAAAAGGAGTTTATTGTCACGAAAATGACGTGCCACACCTGATTTATCTTAATGTGACGCATTAGAAAAACTTATCAACTGGATAAGCTGACGTTATTTTGTCCAAGGGAAACGTTTGCGGAGTTGAGCGTTGATTTCACTAATGTGAGTAATTGTTGACCAATCGTTGCCTTTATTAACATTGATGCATAATATGATTCTGTAATGCATGGATGATTTGTGCCGTCATTCCCCAAATAAAATGCTGCTGATAGTTAATGGCGAACACTCGATGGTGTTGCTGTTTGATGGAAAAAGAGTGGCTATGTAGCTGTCTCGGATTCAGTATGACTTCGGCTGGAACCTCAAATGCCGCTTCCACTTCGTTTTGGTCGATCACCGCCGCATAGTTAGCATCAATAAATGCTAGGTAAGGCGTCACTGAAAATTGGCTAATGGTTGGCAGTTCTGCCATTTGACCAAAAATCTCAATATGCGGCGACAATATCCCAATCTCTTCTTCCGTTTCGCGTAATGCGGTATTACGCAACACACCGTCAGTATGTTCATATTTGCCACCAGGAAAGCTGACTTGCCCCGGATGGTGCTTTAGATGGGCTGCACGCTTAGTAAAAAGAATATGTAAGCCGTTGTCACGTTCGATAAAACCGATTAACACCGCTGCCTTTCGCAATGTATGATTTTGCAGATGATCGAGTCTTTTTAGCGACTCTCGATGATAAGCGATCGGTTGTTGTAATGAAAAACGTTGAATCAGTTGTTGCCGGCTTGATGGTATTCGCACATTAACTTCCTATAGGTATTTGAAAAAGCCAGTTTTATGGATCATGCTTGGAGTAATATTTAAAGGTTAGCGAACACATTTAACGACGACAAGACGGAGTCTGCGTTAGCTGCTAGGTATCTCGCAGGCCACTTGCTATAAAAGCACAATAAAAGAGGCAGGGAAATGAAAGGAATCATATTTACTGAGTTTATGGATTTGGTTGAAGAAAAATTTGGGCTTGAGCTGCTCGATGAGCTTTTGTTGGATGCGGATGATGAGGGCGTCTATACCTCAGTAGGCAGTTATGACCATCGACATTTGGTTAAACTGATTGTGTTGTTGAGCCAAAAAACCGGAATTTCTGCCGAGGATTTGCAGCAAGTCTTTGGCCAGTCGGTGTTTCTTAATCTATACGACGTGCTGCCTAATAAATCCAGTTTAGGTGAATGCAAAAACTCGTTCCAGTTTGTGCGCTTGGTGGAAGACTACATTCACATCGAAGTAAAAAAACTATACGCCGAAGCGAACCCGCCGAAATTTGAATTTATCTCTGAAACAGAAACCGAAATGGTTTTTGACTATAAAAGTGCGCGCTGCATGTCTCATGTTTGTCTTGGCTTAGTGAAAGGCTGCGCTGATCATTTTAACGAACAGCTTGAGATTAAGATGGCCAGTGAAACTGCCGACAATAGCCATGTACGCTTCTACCTCACTTTGGTTGACTAACGTTTATGGATAGTAGTGGGCACTTGGAGAGAAAAGTGGCTCGGGAGACGGCTCGTCGAAAGCAAGCTGAGTTGTTGCTTGAGCAAAAGAGCCTAGAGTTGTATGAAGCAAATCAACAGCTCAAGTTGGTTCTTAGTCAATTAGAAAGCCAAAACTTGCAAGGCCTCAAGAAACTGGAGTTCGAAGGGCATATCAGTGAATCCCTAATCCACTTTGGCCGAGCATTCTTAACACGCACTCTCGATGATGGGCTACTTTCAAGCTTCTTAGAGCGTTTGCAGGCCTGTTCGCTTATTTATGGCATGCGCCTTAACTTAGAGCCAGAGACCTTAACCACGGTAATTGCGAGTGAATTTGGTTGCAGCGAATCTTCATTTGAACAATCGCTAGGCGAAGGAGAGGTTTGGCAAGGCAATACCATACGTCTGCCGCTTGAAGTGGAGCGTAACGTCATTGGATCGCTTTGTGTTGATGTTGATCTGACTGATATCGAACCACGTTTCATTTCCAGCCAGATGACCTTGGTGGTCGAACTGCTTTGCAGTGCGATTGGGCGGCAACTCATGATTGCCAAAACATTACAGGCTCGACAACGAGCAGAAGAGTCAGAGCGTTCGACCAAAGAGTTCGTTGCGATGATTAACCATGAATTGCGCACACCACTGAATGGTTTGTTGGGCAGTGCTGAGCTGCTTTCAGATACCCCCCTCACCAACGAGCAATCTAATCTGCTGACCAATTTAACCCACTCGGGTGATCTGCTGCGTCACATCATCAATGATTTGCTCGACTTTAGTAAAATGAGTGCCGGCATGATGGAGTTATTCCCGACGCGTTTCAGATGGGATGAACTCAAAAATATGCTTAACGGGATTTTTTCTCCCAGAGCTCAGGAGAAGCGGATTTCATTTCTGATTGAGCAATCCCCAGCCATGCCAGTGGCTTTTCTTGCGGACTTCGAGCGCATCAGCCAAATACTGGTGAATCTGATCGGTAATGCGATTAAATTTACCTCAGAAGGTAAGGTGGAGGTATTTGCTCGCTGGGGCAATGGTGTGCTGAGCGTTTCAATTATTGATTCAGGCTGCGGTATCCCAGAAACGGCGCAAGCCCAACTGTTTGACCCGTTTGTGCAAGTTGATCGAACCGCAAAGCGCAGCTTTGAAGGAACTGGGCTAGGGCTGGCGATTTGTAAAAACTTAGTCGACTTGATGAAAGGCAGTATTCACTTTGAAAGCGAGCTTGGGGCTGGGAGTACATTCTACATTGAATTGCCACTTGAACTGGCACCAGAAGTTGAGGTGAATGACGCGCAACTAGGCAGCGAACGCAGTGCCCAATCTCTTGAGAGTTTATCTATTCTAGTGGTTGATGATATTCGAATGAATCAAATTATTATCAATCAGATGCTGAAGAAATTCTCGATAGAACCCGACCTAGCCGAAAATGGATTGGAAGCGATAGAAGCGGTCAAACATGGCCAATATGATTTGGTCTTTATGGACTGTCGCATGCCTGAAATGGATGGATTTGAGGCGACGTCATATTTACGAACACATCAATACACTCGGCCAATTATCGCGTTAACGGCGGGAACGACGTTGGAAGAGCGGCAAAAGTGCATTGAAAGCGGTATGGATGACATATTGACCAAGCCTTATACCGCTGCTGATTTGAAATTGATGATTGAGAAATGGATTTAATGCTTAGCTTGCCAAAACTGGCAGAATTCGGCTGAGCTTATCTAAGGTTTCTTGATATTCTGCGTCACATTGGCTGTCCGCCACCAAGCCACCTCCCGCCCAAACATACAATTGACCCTCTTCAGCGACCAAGGTGCGAATGGTAATACTGGTATCCATTCGGCCATGGCGGCTGATATAACCGATGCTGCCGCAATAGACACTGCGACGATGAGGTTCAAGTTCTTCAATGATTTCCATTGCGCGGACTTTTGGTGCGCCAGTAATCGAACCTCCCGGAAAGCTGGCACGCAATAGATCGATAGCCGAGTATCCGTCTGCTAACTCTGCTTGGATGGTACTCACCAGATGGTGCACCGCAGGAAAGCTTTCAATATCAAATAACTTAGGTACATGAACGCTACCGGGTTTGGCCACTCGACCCACGTCGTTACGCAGTAGATCAACGATCATTAGGTTCTCTGCTTGATCTTTTTCTGCTGTGGAGAGTTCAAAAGCGGAGGCTTGGTCTAACGCCGGGTCCTCAAAGCGGGGACGGGTTCCTTTGATCGGCTTGGTCTCTATCATATTTCCGGTGACTTGCAAGAATCGTTCTGGAGAGACACTTAAAATAGCGCTGTGTTCGGTGCGGATAAAGGCAGAAAACGGCGCTTGGTTCACTTGCTCTAGCTTTTGATAAGCTTGCCATTCGCAACCTTGATAAGGCGCGCTAAAGCGCTGAGCAAGGTTAATTTGGTAACTGTCACCGGAGAGAAGGTATTCTTGTACTTGCTCAAAGCGAGTTCGGTACTCCGCTTTGGTGACATTAGATTGCCATGCGCCCTGTAATTGGAAGCAAGGTTGATCTGCCACGTTGTATTCGTCGGCTTGTTGCTGTAGCCACTGCCAATGATGTTCAGTGTTGTTTCCTACCACCCAAGCTTGTTGCAACTGATGATCAACGATCACTGCCCAATCATAAAGACCAACGGCCATATCCGGTGAGGCTAAATCGTGCTTCGCTAAGGTGGGAATATTCTCTACGCGACGGCCCAAATCGTAAGAAAAGTAGCCTAAAACACCGCCGACAAAGGGCAGTTCGCCGTCATAATTACAATCGGGCAAATGGGTCTTTTGGATATGGGTAATTAAACTAAATGGGTCTTGCTCTGAATAATATTGCTTGTCTTGTTCGCTCACCAAAGTTGTTTGACCAAAAGTAGTCAATTTAACCATTGGATTTGCGACCAATATATCATAGCGGCTATCGACATGTTGCGAAGATGCTGAGCGCAGTAACATTGCCCAATTTTGCTGTGCAATAGGTGCAAACAGGGTGCAAGCTAGGTCAGAAGAGTAATAAATCTGTTTGATTTGTAAGCAATTTGATTGGCTGTTATTCATTTGTTTAATTTGTGACAAAGAGATCGTTCACTTCGTAGCGCGTTGAGGAAAGCAAGAGTATCATAACCAAATCATAACCCGCTACTTTGAATAAAGGTGATGGCTACTCGTTCAGATGGTTCGATAGCAAACGTTTAAATAAAGTGGGAATAAACGGAAGCAAATAAGAGGCAAGTAATGACTATAATCCGCAAACAGGATGTGATCAGCAGTGTTGCTGATGCGCTGCAATATATTTCTTACTACCACCCGCTCGATTTCGTTCAAGCGCTGGAAAAAGCTTATCATCGCGAAGAAAGTCAGGCGGCTAAGGATGCGATCGCCCAGATTTTAATTAACTCTCGTATGTCGGCGGAAGGTCATCGCCCAATTTGTCAGGATACTGGCATCGTTACTTGCTTCGTTAATATCGGTATGGCTGTGCAATGGGACGCCACTGATATGACCGTTCAACAAATGGTGGATGCGGGTGTGCGCGAAGCTTACACCAATCCAGATAACCCATTGCGTGCTTCAGTATTGATGGACCCTGCAGGCAAACGTATTAACACCAAAGACAATACGCCTGCGGTCGTGCACATTAACATGGTGCCGGGTGATAAGGTTGAGATTCAAATTGCCGCCAAAGGTGGCGGCAGTGAAAATAAAACCAAAATGGTGATGCTCAATCCATCAGACGATGTCGCTGAATGGGTAGAAAAAACCTTACCGTTAATGGGGGCAGGCTGGTGTCCACCAGGTATGCTGGGCATTGGTATTGGCGGCACCGCTGAAAAAGCCGCCGTTCTGGCAAAAGAATCGTTGATGGAACACATCGACATTCAAGAGCTTATTGACCGAGGTCCACAAAACGCAGAAGAAGAGCTACGTTTGGATATTTTCAACCGTGTTAATAAGCTCGGAATTGGTGCGCAAGGCCTTGGCGGCTTAACAACGGTTGTCGATGTGAAGATCAAAACCGCGCCAACGCATGCAGCGTCAAAACCGGTCTGTTTAATTCCTAACTGTGCGGCAACTCGCCACGTGCACTTTACCTTAGATGGTAGCGGCCCGGCAGAATTGACGCCGCCGAAGTTGGAAGAGTGGCCTGATATTACGTGGGAAGCGGGCGCAAATACTCGTCGCGTGAATCTGGATGAAGTAACGCAGGCTGATGTTGAAGAGTGGAAAACCGGTGAGACGGTATTGCTATCAGGCAAGATCTTAACGGGTCGTGACGCGGCGCACAAACGTATTCAGGGCATGTTAGAAAGCGGTGAAGGCTTGCCAAAAGGCGTCGATTTTAAAGGTAAATTCATTTACTACGTTGGCCCTGTTGATGCGGTGGGTGATGAAGCGGTCGGTCCGGCAGGCCCAACGACGTCAACGCGTATGGATAAATTCACTGATATGATGCTCAATGAAACGGGCATTATGGGCATGATTGGTAAAGCGGAACGTGGCCCTGCAACGGTTGAATCTATCAAACAACACAAAGCGGTGTACCTGATGGCAGTGGGTGGCGCTGCGTACTTAGTTGCGAAAGCAATCAAGAAAGCGCGCGTGGTGGCGTTTGAAGATCTGGGTATGGAAGCCATCTATGAATTTGAAGTTGAAGACATGCCTGTGACCGTCGCTGTGGACTCAAATGGTGCCAATGCCCACCAGATTGGGCCAGATACTTGGAAGGTAAAAATCCAAGAAATGGAACTTGATTGAGTCAAGATACTGAATAAATTGCTAAAAAAATGACAAAAGTGCCGCGAAAGCTGCACTTTTTGTCTATATACTATCTATACCCTAGTGGCTCCAAGAGGCAGGTAGGAGATACGCTTCACTGAGCCAAGCATCTCGAAGCGACTTGGGAGCCTCAACTTTCACAAGACCAAATAACAGGGGGAGCGCAATGCCTCGCTTTATCCAAATTCTACAAATCATCATTGCCGCTGTAGTTGGTGCGTTTGTTGGCTACGATTTGATCCTTCATGGGATCAGTATCTTCGACGTTAAGTATGTCACCATCACTTGTGTGTTGTTTGTCTTACTTGAGATTGCACTATTTGTCATTTTTAAACTGATCGAAGATGATTAATCCGAGCCAGCATTAGCCAATAACAACACTGCGCCTTTCGGGGTGACTATGATATACATTAAACCTCTGATGAACCTCAGAGGTTTTTTTGTTCATCCAAGATTAATGTTGTATTGGTTACCCTAGGTACAGTTATCCGTTAACGAGAGATTCAATGAAGAATATTCAGCAAGAAGTGAACGATTTTTTACACCGTAGCATGGATTCGCATGTGCGTATCGCGGTAACGGGGTTGTCACGCGCAGGTAAAACCGCTTTTATCACCTCACTTGTTAACCAACTCCTTCATACTTCTACTCATAGTCAACTGCCGTTATTGAGCGCCAGTAGAGACAAGCGACTTGTAGGAGCAAAGCGAGAACCACAAACCAATATGATGGTGCCACGCTTTGCCTATGACCAAGCAATGACGCAATTACAAGGCGATGAACCTAATTGGCCTGAACCGACAAGAGATGTGAGCGAGATCCGCCTTGCGCTGAAATACAAACCGAGCAAGAAAAGCAAAAGGTTGTTCGGTAGCACTGCGACACTCAATCTAGACATTATTGATTATCCGGGCGAGTGGCTACTTGATCTGCCATTGCTCGATATGGATTTTGCCACTTGGTGCCAAAGCCAGTTTACGGCCTTGAAAGGTTTACGTTTAGAGCTCGCAAAACCGTGGCTTGAACAGTTAGAACGTTTGGATTTAGCCGCTGAAGTGAGTGAAAGTCAGTTAGCTGAGATTGCACAAACGTACACTCAATACCTGCACGACTGTAAAGACAATGGGTTGCATTGGGTGCAGCCGGGGCGTTTTGTTTTACCCGGAGAGCTTGAAGGTGCTCCGGTGCTACAGTTTTTCCCATGCCGTTTTGATGCGGAAATGAAAGTGGATAAGCACAGTAATCTTGCGATGTTGAAAGCGCGTTATCATGAATATCAAACCAAGGTAGTTAAAGCGTTCTATAAACATCACTTTGCCACTTTTGATCGCCAAATCGTGCTGGTGGATTGCTTGCAGCCACTTAATGCTGGCTATGAATCGTTTATGGATATGCGTGATGCCCTTGAGCAAATCATGCATAGCTTTCGCTATGGTCGCAGTTCGTTGTTAAAGCGACTATTTGCACCGCGTATCGATAAAATCTTGTTTACGGCCACCAAAGCAGACCATGTCACACCGGATCAGCACCCGAACTTGGTGTCATTGTTGCAACAGATGGTTCACCCAGCATGGCAGAGCGCTTCGTTTGAAAATATCGAGATGAGCTGTATCAGCATGGCTTCAATTCAAGCTACGCAAACCGGATTTATCGCGCAGGGTGACCAATCGATTCCAGCGATTCAAGGCACGACTATGGCCGGGCAACCGATCACCGTTTATCCTGGTGAAGTTCCGCGCAAGTTACCATCTGCGGTATATTGGCAACAAAAAGGTTTTGAATTTACGGCATTCAAACCGTTAGTTAGTCAACAAGATGAGCCGCTACCGCACATTCGTATCGACAAAGCTTTAGAGTTGTTGATTGGAGATAAATTAAAATGAGCGAATTTAAATCGAAACAAATTTTTGATCAGCCGCTCGAACGCGAATCGCAGTCTGATCATGAATTAACCGCACAAATTCAATTTCAAACGTCAGAGAAGTTTGTGCCGAGTGCGATACCGAATGAACTCGAACAGGGTCAGGAATCGGCAGGGGAGCAACAGCTCGATCATATTATTCGTCCTAAAGCAGGACGAAAATGGCTAAGTGTCGGCTTACTGGGAACTTTTTCTGGTTTAGTTACTTGGCAAGCGATTGATACGGTGATCAGTGCCATTCAAACCGCCGACTGGCTGGCGTTAGGCTGGGCCGGTTTTATCTCAGCACTTGCAGCCTTGGGCCTTGGCGCCATTGGTAAAGAGTTGTGGAAACTGCGCACGCTGCGTAATCATTTTTCTGTGCAAGAACAAAGTGAAGCCTTACTGCAAAGTGATAGCGTCGGACAAGGGAAAAGCTTTTGTCAAAACTTGGCCAAGCAAGGTGGCATTGCTCCACATTCACCAAGTTACGATCGTTGGGTCAATGTGGTGAATGGATCGCACAGCGATGCTGAAGTCTTGGACATGTATGATGCAATGGTGGTGGCCGAACAAGATAAAATCGCGACACAGATTGTCTCAAAGCATGCCACAGAATCTGCTGCGCTGGTGGCGATCAGCCCACTTGCGGTAGCGGATATGTTGTTGGTGGCTTGGCGAAATTTTAAGATGATCGACAGCCTCGCTAATGTGTATGGCATCGAATTAGGTTACTGGTCTCGTCTACAGCTGTTTAAGTCAACGTTAGTCAATATGGCGGCAGCAGGTGCGAGTGAGTTAGCCATTGATGCTAGTATGGATTTGCTCTCTATGGATCTGGCGGGAAAATTGTCTGCACGCGCAGGACAGGGGCTTGGTGTGGGTATTCTGACCGCAAGATTGGGTATTAAAGCGATATCGTTACTGCGTCCAATGCCTTGGCAACCCGAACGAGCGGTCAAACTTTCAACGATACGCAAACAAATTGTGGCTAAAGTCGCGGCGATTACGGTCAAATAGCATGAATGTGAAGCGAGTGATATCGCTTTGCTTGACGAGGATCTAGGCTTAGGGGAAACTACTGTCAACTTTTCCTGACACCCTAACTTAGGACTCTCTCAGTGCGTCTAGAAGTTTTTTGCGAAGACCGACTTGGCTTAACACGCGAGCTACTCGATATCCTTGCCTCTAAGAGTATTGATTTACGCGGCATCGAAATTGATATTTCAGGCATTATTTACCTTAATTGCCCAGATATCGATTTCGATACTTTCAGTGAATTAATGGCGGAGATTCGCCGCATCTCAGGTGTAAAAGATGTGCGAAAAATTCAGTTTATGCCAATGGAAAGACATAATACTGAACTTATCTCGTTACTGAATAATCTTCCAGAACCGGTACTCGCGATTGATTTGAAAGGTAACGTAGACATGGCAAACCATGCTGCGCTGAACCTCTTCAATCTAGAGGAACAGGAAGTGATTGCCCATCATATTGGTCATTTACTGCCAAGCTTCAATTTCAGCAAGTGGGCTGAAGGTCAGATCACTCGCCAACGTGAAAACATTGTGATCAGTGGCTTGGACTACGTCATGGAAATCATGCCGGTATACATCACCACGGAAAGCAAAGAGTCTATTTTAGCCAGTACGGTGATGATTATCCGTTCTGCACAAGACAAGCCACTGCTCAAAGAAATTCTACCGTTACAAAACAATCTTGGTTTTGAGCATTTTGTTGGGGTTTCCAATCGCCATAAGGCCCTGATCACTCAAGCGAAAAAGCTAGCGAACCTCGAGCAACCATTGTTGATTCAAGGTGAAACGGGTACCGGTAAAGAAATGTTGGCCCGTGCCTGTCATAGTCGCTCCCATCGTGCCGGTGCACCATTTTTGGTACTGAGCTGCGCCTCAATGCCTGATGACGTAGCAGAAACTGAGTTGTTTGGTCATGCGCCGGGCAGTTTTAATCATCAAGAAGGCAACAAAGGCATTTTTGAACAAGCCAATGGCGGTACCGTCTTCCTGGATGAAATTGGGGAAATGAGCCCTCACTTGCAGATTAAATTACTGCGTTTACTGCAAGATGGTACGTTCCGACGTGTTGGTGAAGAGCATGAAGTGCATGTTAACGTACGTGTTATCGCTTCGACTCGTCACAATTTAGCGGATTTAGCGGAATCGGGTGCGTTTAGAGAAGATCTTTTCTACCGCTTAAATGTACTGACACTAAACATTCCATCCTTGCGTGATCGCTCTAATGATATCGCACCGTTGTTGGAGTTGTTTGTGGCGAAGTACATCAATCAACTTGGCATGGTGAAGCCGATTATCGACGATAACCTTGTCGACCAACTCGCGTCTTACAATTGGCCGGGCAACATGCGCCAATTAGAAAATATGGTGTTGCGTGCACTCACTGAACTGGAAAATGAACACTTAACGGTTGATTTATTCCATCTACCTCAGGTTGAGGCATCGGTTTCAAGTGGTGGGTCAATTAATCTTGATGGCTCTTTAGATGACATTATGAAAGATTATGAGTCTAAAGTGTTGGATAGACTCTATCAGTCATTTCCATCGAGTCGTAAATTGGCGAAACGACTTAATGTATCGCATACATCGGTCGCGAATAAATTACGTGAATACGGGATTCGTAAAGGTTGATGTCAAAAGTAAGTACACCGCTACAAGTCTATCAGGCTGATGACGAGATTGTTGTACGTACGGCTGAACCTACGGATGCGTATTTGGTTAGCCAGTATTTCATTGCCAATCGTGATCACTTAAAGCCGTGGGAGCCAGAGCGTGAGCCTGAGTTCTTTACGGTGGCGGGTTGGACGCAACGCTTGATAAAGCTCAATGATCTACATCGCTTAGGTTTAGGATATTATTTGTTGATCATTGATCGTAGTAGCGGCCAAATGCTCGGTACAATATCATTCAGCAGCTTAACTCGCTTTCCTGTCCATGCGTGCCATATGGGTTACTCCTTGGCTGACGATGCTCAGGGAAGAGGAGTGATGAGCCGTGCCATAAAAATGGCATTAAACTACATGTTTAATGTACAAAATATGCACCGTATCATGGCCAGCTACATGCCTCATAATCAGCGAAGCGAAGCGGTATTGCAGCGTTTGGGTTTTGAGCGAGAGGGCTATGCTAAGGATTACTTGTTGATTGATGGCCAGTGGCGTGATCATGTTTTGACCGCACTGATCAATCCCGATTGGAGCGAGGCAAAGAAATGATGCAACGATTAGAACAGCAGTTGAATCTCGTTATTGAGTTAGATCAGCTGAAGAATGTGCTTCGTCGTACTCGGGTTAAAAGTGCAGAGGGTCGCTTGGAGAACAGCGCCGAGCACAGCTGGCATGTGGCTTTGATGGCGATCTTGATGCAAGAGCACGCCAACCAACCGGTTGATATTGCTAAAGTGATGAAAATGCTACTGCTGCATGACATCGTTGAAATCGATGCTGGTGATACGTTCGTTTACGATGTTAGCGCCTCAGCGCAACAACAAGAGAAAGAGTTGGCAGCCGCCGAAAGATTGTTTGGTTTATTACCGAGTGATCAAGCACAAGAACTGAAACTGATTTGGTTGGAATTTGAACAAGCCCAAACTGCAGAGGCGAAATACGCTAAAGCACTCGATCGGATCATCCCGATGCTTTTGAATTACCACAATAGTGGTCAACGCTGGCAAGAAAACAATGTGACCAAGCAACAAGCATTAACGGTGAACCGTAAAATTGAAGATGGTTCATCCATTCTGTGGCATAAAGCCCAGCAACTAATTGAAGAAGCCAGCGAAAAGGGCTGGTTGAAGTCTTAATTGAGGAACATAGATGTCTTATTTACCTTTGGACCAGTACCAAAGAAAATGGATTTTTACCCATCAATCGATGCCGGTAGCAGAGCAAGATCTTGAAGCGATCAAGCCAATGGATCAAGCTCGCGCAGCACAGTTGTGGAAAGATAACATCAGTGCGCAAAGTCCGGACGCAGATCGCCTAAGCTCAAGCGATTGGCCAATGAAAGCGCCAAACTGGAGCGAAAGTGTTGACTGGATGGCGGCTTGGGAATCTGACGAAGAAGAACTACCGGCAGAAATCTTAGCCTTCATTGATTGGCAAGATGATGTAACAGTTTATTTTTGTTATGAAAAATATAACATCATTGAGACAAAGTGGAGCATCTTCAAAAAGTATTGGAAGAACTTTTTGTTCTACGATGATGGCCCTTTCTTGATTGGTCGCCGCCGTACAGAAGCACTTTGGTTTGATGATAAAGGTCAGGTGAAACTGGGCAAGCGCGATTAGATCTGTAAACGAAATACTTAAACGGGTTGGTCTAAATGATCAACCCGTTTTATTTTGCGTGAAAAGATCAAACTTTGGATCTTAAATTCAATTTCAAAGCAACTCTATTTAGTGTGACCTTGCTCCAAAATAATTGATTAAATTCTGCGCAAAATGAAGCTTTTGTTATCATAAGGATATGGATGCCATGTACGGTAATGGCTAAACTTTTGTTTTAGTTAAAATATTAGGAACGCGCTGTGGAAACGATTCTATTACAATTGAGAAAGGACTTTTATTCGCATATTAGTTCGTTGCAAGCACACACGCTTCCGCAAAGCAAACCAACGTTAAGTGTGTTGACCGATGATGAATTGAAAGAGCTTGAGCATGTCTGGGTTGAACTTTCAGTTTGGCAGCGTACACAGGCGCACTAAGATTTTTGCTTAGAGCGTCAGCTATCTTTATCGATGCTGATGTACCTATCGCAAGTTGATATTCATTTCATGATTTAATTACGATTTCTTCGAGTTACCCAGTTATCTGTAGCCATCCTTTCTGTTTGTTTCATCTTGAACGTTCAGGCTATTGGTTCTTATACCGCTTCAACCGCATTTAATTTACTGATCTTGCCTTCTATCTTGTCCTATATCTAAACGAGTTTCTTAATCAATGATTAAGTGACTAAGCTTTGTCTGTTCTGTCTTATGCACCTTTCTCGTTAACACCTTATTTATACACAGCAATAGTGATAACAAAAGTATCGATTAGAAGCACTTATCTTTTTGCGCTATAATTGTTATATTATAACAATAGTGATCTAACCATTGAATTCTTGAGTAAGAGTCCTCATAGTTAGTTACAAAGGGCCTTCGTATGAATGCGATAGTCAATATAGATAATAAAAGAGTTCAAGTGAGTGTTGATATGGCGGAAGTACGTGCCAGAGTAGATTTTAAAGTCGGTGTTGGAAGTAAAATTGATGCAGAACTCCTCTCTTTTGAAGGGTTGAAGACAGATAAAGAACATGTCGCGGTTATTTTTAAACAATCCGATTTAAACGATGATATCCCACTTGTGCGTATGCACTCAGAGTGTTTGACTGGTGATGTTTTCCATTCATCTCGCTGTGATTGCGGTGAGCAATTGGATGAAACCATTGAACGTATGGGCGAGTCTGGTGGAATCATTCTTTATTTACGTCAAGAAGGACGTGGTATCGGCCTGTACAATAAGATTGATGCTTATCGCCTACAAAGCCAAGGCATGAATACTTATGAAGCCAATAACCATTTAGGTTTTGGCGATGATCTGCGTGATTTCTCTGAAGCCGCTCAAATGCTGTTGGCATTAGGGGTGAGTAAGATTCGTCTAGTGACCAACAACCCGAAAAAGGTTAATGAATTGAGAGAGCATGGTATTGATATCATCGAAGTGGTCAATACACTCGCGCATATCAAAGATGGCAACGAAAGCTACCTTAAAGCTAAAGTCTCCCACGGTAAGCATTTACTCAAATTCTAAATACTTGTTAAGTCCGCACAAAAAACCTCATCTTTATGAGTTTTTTTTGTTTATACCTTGCAAAAAAAATGTAACTTTGTATTATTCGCAATCTAAGTGTTAATGATAATAATTAGCACTACGGATTATAAATAGATAAGTAAGGTAACTTCCAGCTCAACAAGGACTTTAAACATGAAGGTAAAATCAGCTTTAGCGCGTTCAATTGCCGCTTCTCTTATACTCGCTAGTGGCTCAGTACTCGCTGCCGATGTAACAAAGCAGCAAGTTGTCGAGCATTACGCCGACATTGCTCATGCGGTATTTTCCGACGCACTGACTACCGCAAAAACGCTCGATGATTCAATCGAAGCATTTCTTGAAACCCCTTCAGAAAAAACACTCTCAGAAGTTAAGCAAGCTTGGCTCGACTCACGCGTACCATACCAACAGTCTGAAGTATTCCGTTTTGGTAACGCAGTGGTTGATGATTGGGAAGGGCAATTGAATGCATGGCCTCTTGATGAAGGTTTAATCGATTATGTTGCTGCAGATTATCAATATGAGTTGGGTAATGAAGGAGCAATAGCGAATATCGTTGCTAACCAAGAATTGACCATTGGTGCGAATAAACTTGATGTATCAAAGATCACCCCTAAGTTGATTGCCGATCTCAACGAAGTTGGCGGCTCAGAAGCGAATGTTGCTTCTGGCTACCATGCCATCGAATTCTTACTTTGGGGACAAGATCTTAATGGCACGAATGCGGGGGCTGGTGAGCGTGCATACACCGATTTTGTTGTCGGTAAAGAGTGTACCAATAACAATTGTGATCGCCGTGGCGATTACCTTCGCGCTGCTGCCGATTTGCTAGTACAAGATCTTGAGTGGATGGAACAGCAGTGGTCTGCTGATCAAAAAGGTAACTATCGTGAAGAGTTGCTCAACGAATCGGCTGAGAATGGTTTGCGTAAAATGCTCTTCGGTATGGGGTCTCTGTCTTTAGGTGAACTTGCTGGCGAGCGAATGAAAGTGGCGTTAGAAGCGAACTCGACCGAAGATGAGCATGATTGCTTCTCAGACAATACCCACAATTCTCATTACTACAATGAGCAAGGCATTTATAACGTTTATACCGGCAGCTACCAGAAAGTAGATGGCGGTAAAGTTGAAGGGCCAAGTATCCATAATTTGGTGGCGCAGAAAGATCAGAAAGCTGCGGATGCGATCCAAAAGCAGTTTGATGCTACTCGTTTACAAGTGGGCGAGTTGGTGACATCAGCAGAAAAAGACAACCAACATTTTGACCAGCTCATAGCGGCAGGTAACACCAAAGGCAATGCTCTAGTGAATGAAACGATTCTTTCCCTTGTCGCGCAAACCGCGTCAATTGAGCGTGCGGCAAATGTTATCGGTATTACTAGTCTAAATCCGGATACAGCTGATCACGAATTCTAAACGTGTAATGAGCTGACTTAAGCTGTAGCAAGGGCTCTGTAATTTTGAGCCCTTGATTTTAAATCTATCCGTGCAAAACAATATAATTTTAAAAGGCGCGGTTGTTGTAGGATGCACTGGAATGATGTTGTATTTAAAATCCTCTCTAGCATGGTTGCTAATCTTTTCCTCCTTTTCCGTTGTGGCTAGCGATATAAAATCGGGCGGCAACACTTCTGTAAAAAAAGAGGGTGCAAATGCATTCTCCTTACCTGCCGCTAACTTACCCATGTCCAAGCGACTTGATTTTAGTGTCGGTAATAGTTTTTTCCGCAATCCTTGGGTACAAGCCCCTGCGTCAACGGATGCCCGTGATGGGTTAGGGCCGCTGTTCAATACCAACGGTTGTCAAAACTGCCACGTCAAAGATGGCCGTGGCCATCCTCCAGAAGAGAATGATCTGCATGCGGTCTCGATGCTTGTACGCTTAAGTATTCCAGCAATGACCGATGCACAGAAAAAAGCGTACATCAAAGATGGTGTGATCCCTGAACCGACTTATGGCGGTCAGCTACAAGATTTTGCCCTGCAGGATCAAACTCCTGAAGGGACGATTAAAATCAGTTACAGCGATGTTCCGGTCACCTTTGCTGACGGAACAACGGTCCTGTTACGTAAGCCAAAGGTACAAATTACCGATTTAGGTTATGGCCCAATGCATCCTGATACCATGCTATCCGCCCGTGTTGCGCCACCCATGATCGGCTTGGGCCTTTTAGAGAGTATTCCTGAGGCTACGTTACAAGCGTGGAGCGATGAAGATGATCACGATAAAGATGGTATTTCGGGCAAGGTAAACCGTGTTTGGGATGTGCAAAAACAAGATTTTGCGATTGGTCGTTTTGGCTGGAAAGCTGGTCAACCCACCTTAATGCAGCAAAATGCCGCTGCATTCAACGGTGATGTAGGTTTGACCAGTCGATTATTCCCGAATGAAAATTGCACCAGTGCTCAGACTCTTTGTGATGAGCTGCCAAATGGCGGTGAACATGAGGTCAGTGACAATATTTTAGACTTTGTGGAATTCTACACTCAGCATCTTGCAGTGCCGATACGCCGTAACGTTGAAGATCCACAAGTGAAACAGGGTCAAACTCTGTTTAATCAACTTGGCTGTCAGAGTTGTCATAAAACCAATATTCAAACGGCACAACGTGAGGGGCTACCCGCGTTGTCTAACCAAACCATTCATCCTTATAGTGACATGTTATTGCACGATATGGGCGAGGGATTAGCCGATAATCGGCCTGAATATCTCGCTAATGGCCGAGAGTGGCGTACCACTCCACTATGGGGATTAGGCTATACCGAAGAGGTGAATGGTCATACTTATTTACTCCATGATGGCCGAGCGCGAAATGTGATGGAAGCGGTGCTTTGGCATGGTGGTGAGGCGCAAGCGAGTCAGCAACAAGTGCTCAAACTCAATGCCAATGAACGCGCAGCATTAGTTGCTTTCCTCAATTCATTATAACGGTGCCAAGCATGAATCAGGTTATAAAAAAACCATGTTAACAATAGTGGCGGCGGGATCGTTATTGGGCTGCCAAGCTCAGTTAGAGCCTTCCTATCACGCCGATACGTCGTCACATGTGAGTGCCGCTGTTTATCAGGTGGAATTTGTTTCGGCGACTCAATTTCATCAACAAGCACGAGCGCTTAATCAAATGATGAACCAGTATTGCCAAACTGGACAGAGTTCGGAGACGCTGAAACTACAATGGCAGCAAACGATGCAAGCATGGATGGCATTGCAAGGCCAAGAACGCGGTCCGCAAGCGGCACTGGCGCAAAGTTGGAATGTTCAATTCTGGCCAGATAAAAAAAATACCACTGGGCGTAAGATGGGGGTGTTGACTCAACAAGATACATCTTGGAGCGCGGCAGATATTGCGCGTCAAAGTGTCACGGTTCAAGGTCTTGGGGCAATTGAGTGGCTGCTTTACGATCAAGGATCGGATTTTGCCAATGAGTCAAGCCATTGTCAGGTGGGGGTAGCGATCAGTGATAACTTGGCCAACAACGCGGAAGCCATTTTACAAGCATGGCAACTAAATCCATGGCTGGAACTGGATCAGCAAGCTTGGAATGCAGAGTATATCGCCTTACTGTCAAATCAGCTCGATTACAGTATGAAAAAACTGAGCCGCCCGATGGCAAAAGTCGGCCAACCACGCGCTTATTTCGCTGAATCATGGCGATCGCAAACATCCATGGTCAATCTAAAGCACAATGTAATGGCGCTACAAGCGCTCTATCTTGCCAACGGTGATGGTTTAGATCATCTGTTACGTCAACGCGGTAGATCGTCACTTGCTGATCGTATTGTGCATCAGTTTGATATGACGCTTGAAACTTGGCCTGAAGAGAAGAGCTTATTTGAGTTGCTACAGAGCAAAGCCGGTTATCAATTAGTGACCGCTCAATTTAACAAGTTAGAGCATCTAAACTATTTGATTCATGAAGAAGTCGCGATTGAACTTGGCATAGTGATAGGATTTAACGCAACCGATGGTGACTGATCAAACAAGAAGAACACTGCTTAAAGCGGCATTATTTGGGGTTACGGCACCCATCCTACCTTTTGGTTGCAGTGCGGTATCGTCAGTCCGTAAAGGTTCTCCAGCCTTGATCGGTTGTGCTTTGTCGGGGCGTGGGCATTTTGATGTGGTGGTGGCCGATCAGCAAGGATTACCGATTAGAACATTGCCTTTGCCTTCACGTGGTCATGGTGTTGCGGTGAATTCTGTCCTCAATCACGGCGTGGCGTTTGCTCGTCGTCCAGGTGATTACTTTATGGTATTTGACTATCAAAGTGGAGAGATGATCCAATTGCGTTCAGCAGACAGACAACGCCATTACTATGGTCATGGCGTTTATTCTCCGGACGGGCAATGGTTATATACAACCGAAGGTGAGCGAGATTCTAGCCGTGGCATTATTGGAGTTTATGACGTCGCTGCCGGTTATCAAAAGTGCGATGAATTTAGTGGTTTTGGTATCGGCCCACATGAAGTGATCATGATGCCCGATGGCAAGTTAGCGATTGGGGTTGGTGGTGTTCATACCCAAGGTCGAGTGCCGATCAATCTTGATCGCATGCAACCCAGTCTTAGCTACTTATCACCACAAGGGCAGTTGATTGACCAAGTTGCTTTACCTAATAAAAGACTGAGTATTCGTCATCTGGCTCATGATGGCGATAACACGGTCTTGTGTGGGCAGCAATATCGTGGTCAAGCAGAGGATACCCCAGCATTACTGGCGATGCATAGTCCGGGGCGTGATCTGATATCGCTCAAAGCAGAGCCAGAACAATGGGCTCGTTTTGACCACTATATTGCCAGTATTGCCGCAAGCGAAGATTGGATTCTCGCCACTTCTCCTCGAGGTAATTGTTTTGGCATCTGGTCTAAACAGAGTTTGGAGTTGGTGGAACTCTCTCCGTTACCGGACGCTTCTGGCGTGGTTGTTTTTGACGATGCGTTTTGTGTTAGCTCTGGAGCGGGGACGGTCGTTACGCAAACGCACCCCCACGATCAAAACTCGATTCATTCGACAATTCAATGGGATAACCATTGGTCGGCTATCATGTAAATAGTTAATAAATCATTAAGTTATTGATGTATTTTCTCAAAAACAAGTCGGCTGAAAAGAGAAAACTCTGCCATACTTATTACACTATGTAGTGTAATAAGTGTGTTAATTAATGTTAAAACTCAACGTGGCTCTACTAACGCTGATATTGATGCCCATGCCTTCATGGGCATTATCATATTTTGAAGACATTGGTTGGGTTAGCGCTCAAAGCCAAGCGGCATCGCAGTTGCAATATCCGTCTTTGGTTGAAGATATCTACCGCAATAATGGTGAGCAGCTAATCTGGTTTGATTTACAGCAAAGTAGCCAGTTGGAGTTTCAACTTGAAGTGATTCATCAAGCTAATGTCAGCCCGTTTTTGTCGCGACAGTTAAAGCAGTTGCGTTTTTATCGCAACAGTAACCGTTGGTTTGAATACGATATTTTAGCTACGGATGCGATGATTACTTACATGAGTTATGCTGAGCAGGCAAAGCACATGGGTAAAGAATGGTATTTTGACACTAAGCTTACCCAGCCACTTCCCGCCCCAACGTTACCAGCGCTTGATGCCCTGTATGCTTCGATAGAATCGCAGCAACTGGGTGAGTTGATTGAGACTTATACTCCTGACAGCGATAACTATCACACGCTGATCCAAGCCTATTTGCACCTTGCTAATTCTCACGATGAAGAACTGCCGAAGTATTATCAAGATACTAAATTGAAGCGTGTTGGCGATCTGTTAGAAAGTAGAGCGGTGCTGCTGGATCGTTTGGAAGTGGTGGACATTGACTTAAGTGCCGTCGATTTTAATATCGGCTATTACGATGGCCGACTTGAGCGTGCTATTAAACAGTTTCAATCGATGCATGGTTTAAAACCGGATGGGGTCATTGGGCCGAAAACAGCGCAATGGTTAAATACGGCGAATCAAACTCGCTTAGAGATGCTGGCGGTGAATGCGGAACGTGAGCGTATGTGGCCTCAGCAGCGCAATACAATTATAGTCGTCAACGTGCCAAGTTTTGAAATGGAATACTGGTATGGGGGTGAATCGATGTTCCAATCTCGTGTTGTGGTTGGTCGAGAGGCTCGCAAAACGCCAGTGATGTCGACCAATTTGGATTCGGTAATCTTGAATCCAACGTGGAATGTGCCGTGGAAAATCATGGTGGAGGATATTATTCCTCATATGCAAGCTGATCCCAATTATCTTAGCGAGAAGAACATCGATATTATTGCAAATTGGACGTCAGATCAGGTTATTGATCCGTTAGAGATTGATTGGCCAACCTTGAATCCTAAAGCTTTTCCATACCGTATGCGTCAAATGTCAGGTAATTATAACGCATTGGGTTTGTACAAATTTAACACGCCGAATAAGCGCGCTATCTTTTTACATGACACGCCAAGCAAGCATTTATTCAACGAGGAAAGCCGAGCATTTAGTTCAGGTTGTATCCGCGTAAAACATGCGGATGCCTTTGCCACCTTATTGTTAGAGAATCAAGGTGTCGATTTAGAGAAGTTGGTGGTATCACCTGATGAAGCCAACAAAGCCATTCCATTACGCAAACGCATTCCCGTGCATATTATCTACCAAACCGCTTGGGCGGAAGGTGGGGTGGTGCAATATCGGGATGACATTTACCGCTTTGATCGCTAGATGCGGCAATGCAGCGGCAAAGCGTGATCTTTACGAAAAATTTGCATTTCGCTTTTAAAAATAAAATTACCAATTAGTTCAATAATTAACCTGCGCTAGAAATAAATTGTCACATTTCTAGCACGCTTTATGCATTTGCACTTCACATAAGAGTTAGGTAGTGTCGCCTTCGACACGATAGTAGTAACGGCATTGTGAAGGGTTTTTAAAGTGCAAGTATCACGTAGACATTTTTTTAAGTTGGCAGGAAGTGGATTGGTTGTTGCGAGTTGCGCCCCGAGCGTTGCGCTAGCATCTTATCCTGATCTTTCGCGCTCATTGGCGATGAGTAACGTTCATACCGGCGAAGCTCTTGAAACGCGTTATTTCGATGGCCGCCAGTACATTCCCAAAGAATTGAGTCGAATTGACCAGATTTGTCGTGATTTCAGACGTAATGAAACACACAAGATGGATAAGGATTTGTTCGACCAAATTTCTCTTATTCAAACTGAGTTGGGTGTAGAAGCCGAGGTGCAGATCATCTCTGGATATCGCTCACCGGCAACCAATGAAGCTTTGCGCTCGAGCTCGAGTGGTGTGGCGAAAAAAAGTTACCACATGCTGGGCCAAGCGATCGATTTTCGCCTTGATGGTGTATCACTAAAGAAAGTTCGTGATATTGCCAGAGAGATGAAAGTGGGTGGTGTTGGTTACTATCCTAGCAGTAATTTTGTGCATATCGATACGGGGCCAGCCCGCTACTGGTCTTAAGCTTCGACACGATAGTGAACTCACTTGAGCTTAATTGGCTATCGTGTCATAGTTCGGCCAGTTTCGAAATTTAGAAGGTTTAGCTATGTCTCTGAAGTATCAGGTTGTTCCAGTCACCTCGTTCTCTCAAAACTGTTCTATCGTTTGGTGCGATGAAACAATGAAGGGCATTGTGATCGACCCCGGTGGTGATGAAAAACAACTAGCGATGCTGATCAAAGAGTTAGGGGTGAATGTGGAAAGTCTTGTACTGACACATGGTCACCTTGATCACGTAGGCGGTACCGAGGCTTTAGCCAGACTGTTAGGTGACAAGCGTGTTGTCGGTCCACATAAAGACGATAACTTTTGGTTGCAAGGCCTAGAAGGTCAAAGCCAGATGTTTGGTTTTCCTCTAACTGAAGCCTTTGAACCTGATCAATGGCTGAATGATGGCGATGTGATTACGTTTGGTAACCAAACTATGGACGTGATTCACACTCCAGGCCATACGCCTGGCCATGTTGTGCTATTCAGTAAGGAAGCGCAGCTCGCATTTGTTGGCGACGTGTTGTTTAATGGCGCAATTGGTCGTACCGATTTCCCTAAGGGAGATTTCAATACGCTGATCAACTCAATCAAGACTAAATTGTGGCCACTAGGTAATGAAGTACGCTTCGTCCCAGGTCATGGTCCTGAATCAACGTTTGGTCGTGAAAGAGCAACCAACCCATTTGTTGCTGATGAGATGCCGCTTTATTAATCTCATTGCTCTAATGCTGTCTTAGCTGCCACTGTGTGAATAAAGAGTGGGTATAAAATCAGGTCGCTTACCGCGGCCTTTTTTGTGCCTGGCGTTTCACCTTTGCTTTGGTGTTTCAGCTTCGCTTTGGTGTGTTCCTTTATGCCAATCGTGTTAGTTGCAGTAGAGAAGGGTTGATATGAAGGCTAATCGGTTTTTGATGCAGCGAGATAGCGTCTCAGTAAACCAACAAACTCTTCCGCTGGCCGGTCTAAATCGCTGGTGGAAATAAAAACATCATAACCAAAGAACTCTCGTTGATAGTGCATACGGTTGGCGAGCATTGCTTGTAGGCCAAGATATTTGACACCATCGGAAGAGGTATAGGGCTTGGGGTCTAATACGATGTCTTCAAATTGCGTCGTTGCCTGCTGTTGTTGTAAGCCCACATAAAGCAAAGGGCGTTGGCTCAGTAGTATTTGCGTGGTAATTCGGGGACAAATGCTATCGAGGTAAGGTGAATAGTGCTTTAGCTTAATTCCGATCCAAGGCAGTGGTTGATACCAGCCTTGGTGTTGGCATTGGCAAATACCAATCTTACTGATGTTTTGCCATTGCAGTACCCATCCGCCTTTGTGAAGGTGTTGCTGCATGTGAGTCGCAGTAAGTGTATAGGCAACAATGCTGGTCTTGATCACCCATCGTGCGGCATAAAACAAAGCAATCATCAGCAGTACGCCAAGGATAAGTTGTTGCCAATGATTAGCAAACCAGATGAGTCCAGCAAGAGAGACACAGACGAATATTCCCTTCCAGAGCTTGGCATGTGCCAATAAGGCTGCAGGACGATTTGAAAGATGGCGCGTTTGCATATCGAATTTCGTTTGCATATCGAACCTAGAGTACCTATCAAAATAATCAGGTTGGTTTGGATATCTGTTTATATATTCAGTAGTCGTAAATCACAAATATCGAAGATTGCCTAAATTGTAGACTTATACGAACCGTTCGCTTATTTTTGTCGCAGAAACACCGAGATACCCTGTCATTAATAGCAAATTTTTGGTATAAAACGCGCTTCAAATTTTCACCACTGCTCCGTATGCAGTGAAATGGAGAAACACTCGATGAGACTTGCTCATAAGCGCAAAGTGCAACAGAAACTGCAAAAGCACATCAGAGCGACAGTTGCAAATATCCCAGCAACTAAGAAAGCTAAGCCTGTAGTTGAGAAGAAAGTCGCTGTAGCACCAGCAGCGGAGAAAGTAGTTGCACAAGTTCAAGTTGTAGCAAAACAAGTTGACGTTGCACTTACTCCTAAGCAACAACAAGTTCTAGATATCGTTGCAAGCAACGCTGACGGTATCAACCCTAAAGGCATCGGCCTTGCCGCTGGTCAAGAAGAAGCTAAAGCAGCATCTTGGGCAACTGGCGCGCTTAAAAAACTTCTAGATGAAAACCTAGTCGTTAAAGAACAATTAGCGGGCAACAAAGTTATCTATAAAGCTCTTTAAATAGCTCGTAAAGATTGCGTAAAAGGCCTCGACCATGTCGAGGCCTTTTTTGTTGTAACGATAAAATAATACACAATAGAAACGGCTGTATCACAAAATCCAAAATATCTTGCAAATTTTCGTCGCGTTACTACGTATGTATAAATCGAAACTTTCTCTTTTTTCTCTCTCTAAACTTACCTAATTAACAGGATGTTAGCTTTCAGTAATCGGATGTATTACGTAGATATACGTAGTTGAATTTACTTTAGCTCTCATTGGACTGTTAATTTCTCCGTGTTCTCGCCGATTTTTTACTGTGGTTTGATCATTCATGCTGTTATTGAAACAGGAAGTGTCACATTCAGACGCACCATGAAACAAAGGACCTGATAATGAGAGCATTACATTCATTTTTTGATGGAAAGTTGAAATTAGGCATCGCAACTCTGGCCGCATCTGTTGCGCTAGTCGGCTGTGGTGAAGAAAAACAAGCAGACACCGCTCAACAAGCCGAGCCTGAAAAAGTCTATAAGTTGAAGTTGGCAGAAACATGGGGGCCAAATTTCCCAATTTTTGGTGATGCAACGAAAAATATGGCAAAGATGGCTGAGGAAATGTCTAACGGTCGTCTGGTGATCACGATTGATTCATCGAATAAACACAAAGCACCTTTAGGTGTATTTGATATGGTGAAATCAGGTCAATACGATCTGGGCCACTCAGCGTCTTACTACTGGAAAGGGAAAGTGCCTAACACGCTTTACTTTACTTCTATGCCATTTGGCATGCTACCAACCGAGCAATATGCATGGTTTTACTACGGTGGCGGCATGGAGTTGATGGAAGAGGTGTATTCAGCTCACAATCTACTTTCTTTCCCGGGCGGTAATACTGATACGCAGATGGGTGGATGGTTCCAAAAAGAGATCAACTCAGTCGATGACCTGCAAGGGCTGAAAATGCGTATTCCGGGTTTCGCTGGCGAAATTTTAGCGGAGATCGGTGCTAAGCCAACCAATATTGCCCCAGGCGAACTGTATACATCTTTAGAGCGTCGTACGATTGACGCATTGGAGTGGGTAGGACCGTCACTTGATTTGCGTATGGGCTTCCACAAAATCGCACCCTATTACTACACAGGCTGGCATGAGCCGGGTACCGAACTGCAATTCCTAGTTAATCAGCGTACATGGGATAGTTTGCCTGCAGATCTGCAATCCATTCTACAAACGGCAATGAAGACAGCAGCGTATGATATGTACACGCAGTCTAAACATGAAAGTGGCAAGAACTGGGCGTCGATTCAATCTGAGTACCCAAATGTTCAAGTAAAAGATTTCCCAGTTGAGGTAATCGCGGCACTCCGTGAAGCAAATGATCGTCTGTTAAGTGCTCATGCTGAGAAAGATGACCTAGCGAAGAAAATTCAAGCGTCGCAAGCAGCCTATATTGAGCAAGTTCGTCCATGGTCGAATATCTCTCACCGTGCCTACTTGAATAGCCAAGCACAATAATTAAGCGCAGCCGTAAGCTCGGATAGGATTATCCGAGTGTGTTACAACAATAGCGCACTAGAAAATAACAGTGACAATGTCACTGGAAGCCCAAGTCCCCCTTAAATATTACAACGATAAGCTCCGCCAGTTTTGCTGAGCGGAGCACCTTTAAAGTTCCACGGAGTTAGGAATGAGAAGACTTATTTATATCGAGCGGCTATTCAATCGTTTTGGTGATCTGCTTGGCTGGTTATCCAGCATTTTGTTTATCCTATTGCTGGCTAACGTCGTTTATGACGTCGTTATGCGCTATGCCTTCAATGATGTGTCGATTGCGTTTCAAGAAATGGAATGGCACTTAGAA